>CAXMPC010000023.1:0-2469 GCA_964195335.1 uncultured Gammaproteobacteria bacterium
ACCAACTCGACGAGGCTGCTGTCGATATCACTGCCGTAGCCGCCGACGTGGACCCCGGTCAGTACCGCTTCGTTCACTCCCGAGGCGTGCAAGCCATTGATCTCCTGGACCACATCGACAACCGGCCGACTTCGCTCCTCGCCCCGGGCCAGGGTGACGACACAGTAGGCACATCGGTAACGGCAGCCATCCTGGACCTTGACGAAGGCACGCTCACGTCCGCGTGCCCGCCAGGGGGACGCGACCTGCCGGACATGACCGGCAAGTTTGGCCGCCGGATCGACCAGGCTCACCAGGCAATCCTTGTCCCGGTTGTCGACCACCTGGTCGACCCCGAGCAGGGCAGCCGCCTCGGCCGGCTCCAGCGTGCCGTAACAACCTGTCACTACCAGCCTGGCACCCGGACTGCGCCGCCGCACACGACGGATCTGCTGGCGCGACTTGCGTACCGCCTCCGCGGTGACCGCACAACTGTTGAACACCACGAGATCGGCTTCCCCGCCACCCTGAACCAGCGTGTGACCGGCCGCGGTGAAATCACGGGCCCAACCCTGGAGTTCCGCCTCGTTGAGGCGGCAGCCTAGCGTCTGCAGTTGGACGCGCATCGTCGACAAACTATCCCGGTTGGCACGTGGCGCGATGGATGATAGCCAACCCGGCGGCTGCCGGCGACCGGGATTCCTCAGCACCGAAGTCGGGTTATACTGGTGCCGTGAACTTCTGCGCCCCAGGCTGGTCACTAGATATTCAGGCGCCCATCGGCGCGCACCCCTGCCTGTGACTGTGAATACCATCCGGACAGCCATCACCACGACCCTGCTGCTGGCCCTTGCGCTGTCCTGCGCACCCGCCTGGTCATGGGTCGACCCGACCGAATACCCACAACCGCTTGCTCCCGGGGAGGCGCATGCCGATACCGCGGACGAGGTGACCAAGCGGCTCACCCGCGGTCACTACCGCAAGATCCTGTTCGACGACGCTCTCTCCAGCCAGATCTTTGATCGCTACCTCACCATGCTCGATCCGGCACGCGTCTACTTCACTGCCGCCGACATCAACGAGTTCGAACCTTTCCGCCACCAGCTCGATGACCTCCTCCGCGACAGCGAGCTCGAACCTGCCTACCTGATCTACAACCGCTACCAGCTGCGCCTGGCCGAGCAGCTGGCGTACATGGTCAACCACCTCGAGGGCGGACTCGGTGACATGGCCTTCGACATCCTCGATGAAATCGAGATCGACCGCAGCGAGGCGGCCTGGGCGGTCGATCGCACCGAACAGGAGGCCCTCTGGCAAGCACGGCTGAAGAACGCCGCGCTCGGCTTGCGCCTGGCGGACAAGTCGAACGATGAGATCACCAAACTCCTGACCAAGCGCTACAAGAGCCAGTTGACACGGCTCCGACAGGGGCGCAGCGAAGATGCCTTCCAGACCTTCATCAATGCACTGGCCTACAACTTCGACCCGCATACGGCCTACCTCTCGCCCCGGCGCTCGGAGGACTTCTCGATCGACATGAACCTGTCGCTCGAGGGGATCGGCGCCGCGCTGCAACTGGAGAACGAGTACACCAAGGTGGTACGCATCATCCCGGGTGGTCCCGCCTTCCACTCCAAGCAGATACAACCCTCCGACCGCATCGTCTCGGTCGGTCAGGGCGAGGACGGGGAACTGGTCGACATCGTCGGCTGGCGACTCGACGAAGTGGTGCGCCTGATCCGCGGACCCAAGAACACCACGGTGCGGCTGGAGATCATCCCTGCCGACGCGGCCGACGACCATCTGACCCGGGTCGTGATCCTGCGCCGTGACACCGTCCGCCTCGAGGATCAGGCGGCAAGTTCGCGCGTCCTCGAACTCGATCACGAGGGGCGCGGCTTCCGCATCGGCGTGATCCGCCTGCCGACCTTCTATGTCAACACCACCGAGGATGTCGCCCGCCTGATCCATGAACTGAACGACAGCGAAATCGACGGTCTACTGATCGACCTGCGCAGCAACGGCGGTGGCTCCCTGGAGGAGGCCAATGCCCTTACCGGCCTGTTCATCCGCGGCGGCCCGACGGTACAGATTCGCAACGCCCGTGGCCGCGTGGCGGTGATGCGAGATCCTGACTCTGCATTCGCCTACGACGGCCCGCTGGCGGTCCTGGTCAACCGTCACAGTGCTTCGGCGTCAGAGATCTTCGCCGGGGCCATCAAGGACTACAACCGGGGGCTGATCCTCGGTGCTCGGACGTTCGGCAAAGGTACGGTGCAGACGCTCAAGTCGCTCGACCACGGCCGCCTGAAGATGACCATGGCGAAGTTCTACCGTGTCTCCGGCGGCAGCACCCAGCACCAGGGGGTCGCACCTCACATCAGGTTCCCGGAACTGATCGACGCCGAAAAGGTCGGTGAAAGCGCACTCGACGGCGCCCTGCCCTGGGACATCATCGAGCCGGCTGACTACAAGCCCTATGCCGAACTG
>CAXMPC010000024.1:0-37544 GCA_964195335.1 uncultured Gammaproteobacteria bacterium
GTGACGGCAGGTTCAGCGGCTGCCGATTGTCGCCGCGACACGCCCGGTGGCGAGCGAGTGATTACGAGTCCGACCCTCAACGTCGCGACCCTGAACATCGCCCACGGCAGGAAGCTGGCGTTCAACCAGGCGCTGGTGTCGACCGAGACGATCCGCCGTAACCTTGACGACATTGCTTTGCTGTTCCGCGAGGCGGAGGTGCAGATCGTCGCGCTACAGGAGGCCGATGCGCCATCGAAGTGGAGCGGAGGCTTCGATCACGTGGAGCATCTCGCCGACGCGGCCGGGTTTCCCTGTTTCGTCCACGGCCATCATGTGAAAGCAATGTTCGGGACCTACGGTACGGCACTGCTTTCCAGTGCACGTTTCCTACATACCCAGACGCACACCTTCGCGCCGACGCCACCAACCACCAACAAGGGCTTCGTCAAGGGCGTGGTGGCATGGAATCCTGACGGCAAACTCGATGACCCGATCAAGGTGACCGTCGTCTCGGTCCATCTCGATTTCCTGAGTACCGATGCACGTGAGTCCCAGGTAGCCGAGATCGCCCAAGTATTGGCTGCTGTTACCGGACCCATGGTCATCCTGGGTGATTTCAACGCCAAGTGGCGCCCACAGCGTTCAGCCGTGCGCCTCCTGGCCGAACGCCTCGAACTCGAGGCGTTCGATCCCGACAACGACAGTATCGTCACCTACCGTGACTCGGACAGCCGGCTGGACTGGATCCTGATCGCCAACGGCATCACGTTTGAGTCGTTCGAAGTTCTTCCAGACGCGGTTTCCGACCATCACGCGGTGGTTGCGACCCTGGTATTGGACGCGGAGCACTAGTCGCATGGCAGTCACGCTGGCTCGTATCGTGGCCCTGTTGGTGCTGGCCGTTTTGTCCGGCTGTGCTGCATTGCAACCGGCGCTATCACCCTGTCCCGCCGAAACACAACAACTTCCGGACTGCCCGCCCGTTGGTGCGGTGGCCGATCCGTTCATCGACACGCTCTACGAGGAACGCCGGTGGCGACCGCCGGCCGAAATCGAGGTCGACCCAATCGAGATGGGCAAGGAGGCGACCATCCTGCAGCAGAGTGCGCGCACCCGGCTGCTCGGGCCGACGCAGGAGGGCGCGCTCAACTCGCTGGCAGCGAAGTTGTGGATGATCGACAACGCCGAGCACACGGTCGATGCGGCCTACTACATCTTTACCAAGGACCGCATCGGGCTGGCGATTCTCGGTGCTCTCTGCGACGCCGTACGCCGCGGGATCGACGTGCGCCTTATGGTCGATGCCATCGGTTCCTTCGGTCTCGTCAACAATGAGCTGCGCGCGTTGCAGAGCTGCGCGCGGGAAGCGGGTTTCATGCGCACTGCCGATGGCCAGATCACCATCCGCAAGGCCCGGGCGCAGGTGGTCGTGTTCAATGCCTTGACGAACTTCGGCAACTACAACCGTCGTTCCCACGACAAGCTCCTGGTAGCTGACGGCAGATTCCCGGACAAGGCGGTGGTGATGACGGGCGGACGGAATGTCTCGCTCGCCTATTACGGCATCGATGTCGACGGCCAGATTGATCCGAACACCTACCTCGATACCGAGATCATGCTGCGGACGGGACCGGCCGTGGCCCGCGGCGAGTTCACGGTTGGCGACTCCAGTGAGATCTATTTCACGCTGTTGCTGCACTTTCCGAAAAACCGTTTCATCGAGGCGGTCGACTCTCCGGAAACGGAAGCCGTCTATCGTGACCATCGCAACCGGGCTGCGGCCAACCTGGCGGCGGTGAAGGCCATGCCGCTTGTGGCCAGTCACCTGAAAGGGATGCCGCACTTCATGCGTGACGGCTGGAACGACGCTTTCGTATTGCTGGCCCACGAGTTCGGCAACCTTACCGACAGCAACGTCCTCGCCGATCCCCTGGGTAACATAAGGAACAATCCGAACTCCATCATGTACGTGCTCAAGGAGGTGGAACAGTCTTCGAGCAAGCGCATACGCATGGTTTCACCCTATTTGTTCGCAGCCCAGTACCGCGATGTGGACGGCAACATCATCCACGATGACGTGGACAAGATCGGTGAGTGGCTCGACGTCCACCCTGAGCACCGAATCGAGATTATCGTCAACTCCGTGCTGACTTCGGACAACGTCGGCGCCCAGGCGGTAATCGACATGGATCTGGCGCCGCGCTTGCTACTCGACGAGGCGACTCACCAGATCTGGCTTGATGCCAGTTGGCAGGATGAAGCCAGTGCCAGCCTGGCCGACGATGCCGGTTGGCGCCGCATGGTCGAACATCCGCGACTTTTCATCTATCAGACAGGGCGTATTGATGACGTCCATTTTGGTGGCGATCGTACCTACGGCAAACTGCACGCCAAGTTCATTGTCGATGGCGCCATGGGTTTCGTCGGCACTTCCAATTTCGATTACCGCTCGCGGCTGTTCAACAATGAGATGGGTTTTTTTATTGAAAGTGCCGGGCAGGGTGCCGAGCTTGACGCCGCTTTTGACTATCTGAAAGAGAGTTCCTACCTCTGGGGCTCGCCCGAGTGGCTGGAGATGCGTCACCGGATGATGGAATCAGGCGGCTTCAAGGCGTGGACGGTGCGTCGCCAACGCACCATCTATAAATTCCTCAAGGCGACCGGCCTGAAATGGTTCTTCTGACTCATACCTAGAGTCCCAGCGGCGTCAGATCGAGACGCCCGTCGCGCAGCCCGGGGCACCAGTAGTAGGCGCCGGTCACCGGCCGGGAAAACTGGAACAGTGCATCGACGATCCCGTCGTCGAGACCGGCCATGCGCCGCATCTGCACTTCGTAGGCGTCGAGCGAGCTGCCGAAGGCGACGAACTGCAACCCGGCGTTCGCACCCTCCAGCCAGGGCATCGACCGGCGCAGCACGAAGGCCTCGGGTTCGAAACTCTCCTGCGCGGTCCGCTTGACGTGGGCCGATGGCGGGGCGTCGAACTCCTCGTTGTCCTTGCGGTGGCGGCCGATGGCCGCGTCCTGTTCCTCTTCCGACATGCTGTCGAAGCGGTCGAAATCGTGCAGCCACTGCTGCACCGCGACGAAGCTCGATCCCTGCAGCGGGTTTGAACTGTCGGTGACGGCGGCTGCAGCGATGGCGTCTTCGCCTTCCGGATTCTCGGTGCCGTCTTCGTAACCGGTCAGGTCGCGGCATTCGGCATGGGTGAAGGCGTCGAGCGCATCGTCGAGGATGAAGGCCGACTCGAGCAGTGCCTCGTAGTGGCGGCCACGGTGCAGCAGTTCGCCGCGATCCTCACCGCGCAGCCAGAGCCAGAGTGCGCCATGGGTTGCCGGGATCTCCACGCCGGGTCCGGTGAACCCGGGGTACGGCCTCAGTCCGTCGATCGTCGTATCGAGAGCGGCTACCAGTGCCGGACCGAACCCGACGACGATGTTCTCGCTGTTGACCACATCACGCAGCGCGGCCAGGGCCGGGCGAGGGTCGCCGTCGGGGTCGAGCGCGAAACCGAGGTAGCGGGCATGCTGCGGAGGTGGCAGGAGGATGCCTGGTTGGATAGAACTCATCGTCATGTACTCGTCAGATTGATGGACGTGTTGGTGCCGTGTCGCGGGTATGGGCCGGATTCACAACTCCCGGGCTTTTTCACGCAACAGGAATTTCTGCACCTTGCCAGTCGAGGTTTTCGGCAGTGGGCCGAAGATGACGCTTTTCGGTGCCTTGAAGTGAGCCATATGCTCGCGGCAGAAGGCGATAATCTCGTCGTCACTGGTAGCAACGTCTTCACGCAGGGTAACGAAGGCGCATGGTGTTTCTCCCCATTTGTCGTCGGGGCGGGCGACTACGGCCGCTTCCAGCACTGACGGGTGACGGTAGAGCACCCCCTCGATCTCGACGCTGGAGATGTTCTCGCCACCGGAGATGATGATGTCCTTGGACCGGTCCTTGATCTGCAGGTAGCCGTCAGGATGCATCACCGCGAGGTCACCGCTGTGGAACCAGCCGCCGGTGAAGGCTGCGTTACTGGCGGTCGGGTTCTTCATGTAACCGCGCATGACGATGTTGCCGCGGAAGAAAATCTCCCCGAGGGTCTGGCCGTCGGCCGGGACCGGTTCGAGGGTTTCGGGATCGGCCACCATCAACCCGTCGAGCACCGGGTAGCGGACGCCCTGGCGGGAATTCAGTTCGGCCCGTTCGGCCGGCGGGTGTTCATTCCACTCGCTGTGCCACTCGCAGGTGACCGCGGGGCCGTAGGTCTCGGTCAGGCCGTAGACGTGGGTCACGCGGAAGCCCATGGCGTCCATTTTCTCGAGTATCGAAGGGGGTGGTGGGGCGGCGGCAGTCATCACCTCGACCTGGTGATCGATCCCGGACTTCATTTCATCCGGGGCGTTGGCCAGCATGTTGAGCACGATCGGGGCGCCGCAGAAATGGCTCACTTTATACTCGCGAATGTGATCGAAGATGATGTCGTCACGGACGTGGCGCAGGCAGACGCTGGTGCCGGCCACGGCGGCCAGGGTCCAGGGGAAGCACCAGCCGTTGCAGTGGAACATCGGCAGGGTCCACAGGTAGATCGGGTGACGGCGCATGTCCCAGGCCAGCACGTTGCCGAGGGCGTTCAGGTAGGCGCCGCGGTGATGGTAGACCACGCCCTTCGGGTTGCCGGTGGTGCCCGAGGTGTAGTTCAGCGAGATGGCGCCCCATTCATCTTCTGGTCGCTGCCAGGCGTATTCCGGATCGCCGGTGGCGAGCAGTTCCTCGTAGTTCATGGTGCCGATCAATTCGCCACCGCTAAATGACGGGTCGTCGATGTCGACCAGCAGCGGTTTGACCGCCTGCATGCCGACGGCCCGTTCGACCGTCTCTGAGAACTCGCGGTCGCAGATCACCACCTTGGCCTCGGCGTGCTGCAGGATGAAGCCGATTGTTTCGGCGTCGAGGCGGATATTGATGGCGTTGAGTACCGCGCCACACATGGGCACGCCGAAATGGGCTTCGAAATGCTCCGGAGTGTTGGCCGCGATCACGGCAACGGTGTCGCCAGGACCGATGCCGCGTGCGGCCAGTGCCGAGGCGAGGCGACAGCTGCGGGCGTAGGTTTCCGACCAGGTACGTCGGGTGGTGCCGTGTACGGTGGCGATGCGTTGGGGGAAGATGGCGGCCGTGCGAGCGAGAAAGCTCAGCGGCGTCAGGCTGGCGTAGTTGGCGTCGTTTTTGTCGAGGCCGAATTCGTAGGGATTGGTGCTCATGTCCGGTGCAATTCCGTGCCCAGGCAAGGGGAAATTCGAGTTTGTGACAGCACGCCCGGCATTGCAATGTAGCTGGTGCAGCTGAGCCAGGTCATGGCGCGACATGGACCGGTTGCAGGGATAATCGGGTATCGGATAACACGCGTTACGCAGGAGATTTCAATATGCCAGTCACCATCTACCACAACCCGCGCTGCAGCAAGTCGCGCCAGACGCTGGCACTGCTCGAAGAAAATGGTGTCACTCCGCAAGTTGTCGAGTACCTCAAGACCCCGCCCGACACGAAGACGCTGCGCGATCTGCTGCAGAAACTCGGTCTTGGACCGCGTGACATCCTGCGTCGCAAGGAGGCCGCCGATGCCGGGATCGGTCCCGATCTCGAGGGCGATGCCCTGATCGAGGCCATGGTCGCCAACCCGGTCGTCATCGAGCGGCCGATCGTCGTCAGCGGCAGCAAGGCGCGCCTCGGCCGGCCGCCGGAACAGGTGCTAGAGATTCTCTAGCCCGCTTACCCCGTCATTTCCAGCCGCCGCGCCACGAACTGACGCGGAGTGCGCGCTCTCCCGGCAGCGGTAGCAGCCGAATTTCCAGCGACGGCAGATCGACGATGGCGCAGCTGCGATTGAACAGCGTACTCCCGGGATTGACCACCAGGGTGTCAGCGAGCCGTTCGGCGAACAGCTGGTGGGTATGACCGACGATCAGCAGGTCGAAGTCGAACGCGGCGAGACGTTTGTTCCAGTGTTGTCGTTCCTGCACCAGCATGTCGCCATTTTCGTCGAGCAGGCGGATTCCCTCCATCAGGGATCCTGGCGGGCTGGCGTGGACGACGTGCACGCGACGTCCTTCGACCGATAAATCGAGCGTCTTCGACAGGCCGTCGAGATAGGTATCGACCGGCCCCGATTGACCACGGGTGCGCGCCAGGTGCCAGCGGTCATGGTTGCCGCAGATCGCGCGGCATCCGCTCGATTCGAGCAGGTCGACGGTCGCCTCGAGTTCGTCGCCGTAGCCGGCGATGTCACCGGCACAGATGACCTGGTCGACGCCTTCGTCCTGGAACAGCGCCAGTGCCGCGGCCAACGGTGCCGTGGTGGCATGGACGTCACTGACCAGGCCGAGCCGCGTTGGCACGTATCTCTCCTTCGGCCGGGTTGTCTCAGTCGCTGTCGAAGCGCAGGTTGACGCGCCGGTTCAGACGCCCCTTTTTCTCGATCTTGCTTACGACCACCTTGCCGATCTCGCCGGTCCTTGCGACGTGGGTGCCGCCGCAGGGCTGCAGGTCGTTCCCCTCGATCTCGATCAGCCGGACCTTGCCCTGGCTTTTGGGTGGCTGCACCGACATGGTCCGTACCAGGTCGGGCTGGGCGGCCAACTCCTCGTCGGTGATCCAGCGGGCGGTGATCGGCAGATCTTCTCTCACCAGGCGATTGAGATCGTACTGCAGGGTCTCCTTCGTCAAGGTGTTCTCGGGCAGATCGAAGTCGAGGCGCCCCCTATCGGCACCGACCGAGCCGCCGGTCACCTTGGCGTCCCCGACCAGGGAACAGAGCAGGTGCAGGCAGGTGTGCATGCGCATGTGCTTGTGTCGGCGGTCCCAGTCGAGCACAGCGTTGACCTGGGTCCCGGGTTCCATCCGGGCAATGAACGGCTCGGTAACGTGGAGAATGGTGCCGTCCTCGAGCCGGACGGTGTCGGTGATCTTGATGTCACGCCCGCCCGTCGACGGTTCGAAGTAACCGGTGTCACCTGGCTGACCGCCCCCGGTCGGGTAGAAGATGGTGCGATCGAGGACGATGCCGTCGTTGTTCATCTCGACGACCGTCGCTGTGCAGGCCTGGGTGTAGGACTCGCTGCGGAACAGTTCCTCGGTGGGCATGGCGCCTCCTCGCTGGCGATAGCTGCGGCTGCCTGGATGTCACATTCAAGTTAGCACAGGATCCGGGGCGACTCCCGGCGCGGCGGGGGCCTACCGGATACCGCAACTTGCGCTGCAGCGCGCGCACGTAGGCCGTGATGTCGGCCACCTGTTCCGGTGAAACGTCCGGCTGGGATGGCATGTCGCCGAACTCCCGGTGGTGCTGGACGACACTGTTCCTGACCGCCGAGTAGAAGGTGAGATCGGCGTGGTGCCCGGGCTTATAGAAGCCATGGATCAGTGGCGGACCCTTGTCGCTGCTGCGAGCCGCTGCACCATGGCAGTCACGGCAGTGGACGGAGTACAAACCGGCGCCGCGCTGGATGTCCGCCACGTGGCCTGGCGTCGGCAGTCCCAGGCGTGCCCGGTGCTCCTCGTCGTCAGGTACGCTGCAACCCGCCAGCAGCAGGGTGGTCAAAAAGGGCAGTGGAACCGGGATGAACCCTGGTCATGCCGGAATTGTGACGATGGCGCGGAGTTCAGGCGCCATCCTCGGCCAGTTGTGCGCGAATCCGTTCGGCGATGCCCTCAATGGCACCGAAGTCACCCTTGACCAGTTCCCAGTTCATGGTCATGCCGTCGTTCATTTCGCGCGGAATCAGGTGCATGTGGAAGTGCTGCACTGACTGTTCGGCCGCCTCGCCGTTGCACTGCAGAACGTTCATGCCGGGGGGCTGAAGCACCTGCTGGATCGCTCGGCCGACCTTGGCCGCTGTCTGGGACGTGGCGGCGATCACCTCGTCAGGAATTTCGAACAGGTTGGCATGGTGCGCCTTCGGGATCACCAGGGTGTGACCGGGATGCACCGGGTGGATGTCCATGAAGGCGAGGGTAGCGTCATCCTCGTAGATCTGGATGCTGGGAATATTGCCGGAGAGAATCAGGCAGAAGACGCAGGGCTCGGTCATGCGGGTGGCTCCTGGGGTGCTGTCGTAACGGCCACGGCAGTGTACTTGAAGCCCGGAATCTTGGCGTCCGGGTCGAGCGCAGCGCTGGTCAGCAGGTTGGCGGCAGCCTCGGCAAAGCAGAAGGGGAGGAACACCTGCCCGGGTTGAAGGCCGTCGTCGACGCGGGCGTTGGCAACCAGGGTGCCGCGACGTGAGCGCAGACGAAGCGGCGAGTCGGCCTCGACACCGAGAGCGGCCAGGTCGTCGGGATGGAGTGAAACGACGGGTCCCGGTTCCAGGGCATCGAGCGTGGTCGCCCGTCGGGTCATGGCACCGGTGTGCCAGTGCTCGAGCAACCGGCCGGTGATCAGGACGAACGGATAGTCGAGGTCCGGCAACTCCGGGGCACTGCGCAACGGGGCCGGCACCAGCCGGGCTTTGCCATCAGCCGTCGGGAAGTCGTCGGTAAAGATCACCGGCTGGCCGGGATCGTCCGGGGTCGGGCACGGGTAGGTTACGGCGCCGTCACGCTCCAGGCGTGCCCAGTCGATGCCGGCGATACTCGGCATCGCGCGGGCCATTTCGGTGAACACCGCGTCCGGTCCATCGTAGTCCCAGTCGAGCCCCAGGCGGCGGGCGATCTGCTGGATGATCCAGAGGTCCTGGCGCGCCTCGCCGGGCGGATCGATCGCCTGGCGTCCGAGCTGCACACGCCGGTCGGTATTGGTGAAGCTGCCGGTTTTCTCGGGAAAGGCCGAGGCCGGTAGCACGACGTCGGCATGGAAGGCGGTCTCGGTCAGGAAGATGTCCTGCACCACCAGGTGTTCCAGGTGGGCGAGCGCCTCGCGGACGTGGCCCAGGTCGGGATCAGACATGGCCGGGTTCTCGCCGAGGATGTACATGCCACGTACCGTGTCTGCGTGAATGGCATCCATTGTCTCGACCACGGTCAGGCCCGGGTTCGGGTCGAGCGACTGGCCCCAGAGGGCCTCAAAATCGGCGCGGGCTTCGGGGTCGTCGACACGGCGGTAGTCGGGGAAGACCATCGGGATCAGACCGGCGTCCGAGGCGCCCTGGACATTGTTCTGACCACGTAGCGGATGCAGCCCGGTACCGGACCGGCCGATCTGCCCGGTGATCAATGCCAGGCTGATCAGTGCACGGGCGTTGTCGGTACCGTGAACGTGCTGCGAAATGCCCATGCCCCAGAAGATCATCGCCCTGTCCGACGTGGCGTAGCGTCGGGCCACTTCGCGAAGCGTCGCCGCCGGAACCCCGCAGATCGGTGCCATCGCTTCGGGGCTGAACTCGGCGAGGTGCGCCTGAAGATCGTTGAAGCCGGTCGTGCGGTGTTCCACAAAGTCGCGGTCGACCAGCCCTTCCTCGATGATCACGTGGAGCAGGGCGTTGATCAGTGCGACGTCGCTGTCGGGCTGAAACTGGACGAACAGGTCGGCTTGGCGCGCCAGCGGTGTACGCCTGGGGTCGAGGACGATCAGCGTCGTCCCGGCGCGGGCGGCGTTCTTCATGAAAGTCGCCGCCACCGGGTGGTTGACCGTGGTGTTGGAGCCGATAACCATGATGAGATCGGTCTCGGCGACATCGGCAACCGGGTTGGAGACGGCGCCGGAACCGATCATCTGCAGCAGCGCGACCACCGACGAGGCGTGGCACAGCCGCGTGCAGTGGTCGACGTTGTTGCTGCCGAAGCCGGTGCGGACCAGCTTCTGGAACAGGTAGGCCTCCTCGTTGGAGCCCTTGGCCGAGCCGAAGCCGGCAAGCGCTTTAGGACCGTGCGTATCAATCAGGCGACGCAGGCCATCGGTGGCGACGTCGAGTGCTTCATCCCAGGTCGCTTCGCGGAACACGGCCGACGGGTCGTTCGGATCGATTGTCGCAGTGGCCGATTTAGGGGCGTCATCGCGCCGGATCAGGGGCCTGGTCAGGCGCTGCCGGTGGTGGACGTAGTCGAAGCCGTAACGTCCCTTGACGCACAGGCGGCCGAGGTTGGCGGGACCGTCGCGGCCGGTCACCTCAACGATGCGCTCGTCGCGAACGTGGAAGGTGAGTTGGCAGCCGACACCACAGTAGGGGCACAGTGAATCGACACTGCGCTCAGGTGAAGTCGTACCCAGGCCCTGTTTCGAAACCAGGGCTCCCGTCGGGCAGGCCTGGACGCATTCGCCGCAGCCGACGCAACTGCTCGATCCCAGTTCGGCACCCTGGTCGAAGACGATGCGGCTGGCCGCGCCCCGCCTGGCAAAGCCGATGACGTCGTTGCCCTGCACGTCGCGGCAGGCACGCAGGCAGCGGGTGCAGTGGATGCAGGCATCGAGGCGCACCGCGATCGCGGGGTGGCTTGGATCGGCGGTGACGGCTGATTCGGCGCGAGGAAAGCGCGAGCCGTCAACGGCGAGTTCGCGGCTCCATCGGCGCAACTCGTCGTCGCGCAACAGGGCCTCTTCAGGCCGGTCCGCATTGAGGAGTTCCAGGACCAGCTTCTGGGAGTGACGGGCTCGTTCCGAGGAACTGCGGACATTCATGCCGGCCGTCGGCTGGCGGCAGCATGAAGCGGCCAGTACGCGCTCGTCGTCGACCTCGACGACGCAGGCACGGCAGTTGCCGTCAGGCTCCAGGCCTTCCTTGTGGCAGAGGTGCGGGATGGCCACACCGTGGCGGGCCGCCGCTTGCAGGATGCTCTCGCCGGACTGCGCCTCGACCGCCTGGCCGTCCAGCATGAACTCGATGGATCCGGGCTCAGCCATCGAGTTCATCCGCGAAGTGGCGCAATACGCAGAGCAGGGGATTCGGCGCGGCCTGACCGAGGCCGCAGATCGAGGCGTCACTCATCGCGGCGGCCAACTCTTCGAGCAGCGGCCGATCCCAGCGGTCAGACTCCATCAACGTCACCGCCTTGGCCGTGCCGACCCGGCAAGGAGTGCATTGACCGCACGATTCGTGGGCGAAAAAGCGCATGGCGTTCAGCGCCGCATCGCGGGCCCGGTCGTGTCGGGACAACACGATCACAGCCGCCGAACCGATGAAGCAGCCGTGTTCCTGCAACACGTCGAAGTCGAGCGGCAGGTCGGCGAGCGACACCGGCAGGATGCCGCCCGAGGCGCCGCCGGGAAGGTAGCCGTAGAGTTCGTGCCCCTCCGCCATGCCACCGCAGAATTCGCCGATCAGTTCGCGCACGCTGATCCCGGCGGGTGCCCGGTAGACGCCGGGTCGGGCGACGCGGCCGCTGACCGAGAAGGTGCGCAGGCCGATGCGACCGCGGCGGCCGGGCGGGGCGAAGCTCCCGGTTGGTTGCTCGAGGGCGTCGCGCACCCAGTGCAGGGTCTCGAGGTTGTGAACAAGTGTCGGGCGACCGAACAGTCCCACCTCGGCGACGTAGGGCGGTCTCAGGCGCGGCATGCCGCGCTTGCCCTCGAGTGACTCGAGCATCGCCGATTCCTCGCCGCAGATGTAGGCACCGGCACCACGACGCAGTTCGATTTGCGGCAGCGGGACCGGCGGGTCGGCACGCAGGGCGTCGAGTTCACGCTGCAGCAGCGCGCGTGCGCCGGCGTACTCATCGCGCAGGTAGAGATAGATCGCGTCGGCACCGATCACCTGGCTGGCGATCAACATGCCTTCGAGGAAGCGGTGCGGATCGGATTCGAGGTAGTGGCGGTCCTTGAACGTACCCGGCTCGCCTTCGTCGATGTTGACGGCGAGCAGGCGTGGGGCGGGCTGGTCGCGGACGATGCGCCACTTCCGCGCCGATGGGAAGCCGGCGCCACCGAGGCCGCGCAGACCGCCCGCCTCGAGTCGTTTCAGGACGCTGTCGACAGCCAGGGTTCCGGTGACGATCCCGGCCAGCAGGGTGTAACCACCGCCGGCACGGTAATGGGCGTAATCGATCGCCTCTTCTGGTGCCCGTGCGCTGGTGTCCGCGTTGGTGATGGCGGCCCGGACCTCGTTGACGTCGGCGTGGTCGATCGGCCGGGTGCCGACGACGGCCACCGGTGCGCGGTCACAGCGGCCGACGCACGGTACCCGTTGCAGACGGACGTCGCGCCCGAGCGTGTCGGACAGTCGTTCCGCCAGCGCTTCGCTTCCGGCCATGGCGCAGGCGAGCGAGTCGCAGACGCGGACCGTCAGCCCGGGTACGGAGGCATCGTCGTCGGCGAAATGGAAGTGGTGGTAGAAGCTCGCCACTTCGTAGACCTCGGTCTCGGCCAGTCCGAGGCGTTTGGCGAGTGCGCGCAGATGCCCTGGACGAAGCACGTTGAAGCGGTCGTGCAGCACATGCAGGTACTCGAGCAGGCGATCGCGGCGCAGCGATTGCTCGGCGACGAGCAAGGTGTCGACCTCGCTCACGAAGGGGTCGTCGGTTGCTGCCGGTGAGGAAACAGGGCGGCTCATGATTCTCCGATTATCGACGCCACGCACCGATCAGACCACCCTGGAAAACGCAGGGTCAATTGTCAGTGATGCGATCCGCAGGACCTGACTTGTGAGTCGGGCTTCAGCCTGACGCGATAGTTGATGGCTCACTTCTGTCGGACTCGAGTCCTGCCCACAGAAACCAACCGACCCGAAAACGTTGTCCAGGAAGTCACCAAAAAAAGCCCGGCCACCTTGCGGTAGCCGGGCTCTTGCGTGGTAGCGCCTGACTCAGAGGTAGTCGTAGGTGCCGTTGGCCCACTTGTAGAAGACGTAGCCAGGTGCGGTCACGTCACCCTTGGCATCGAAGCCGATGTTGCCGAGCACGGTCTCGAACTTGTTGCCACGCAGTGACTTGATCACGGCGTCGGTGTCGGTCGAGCCGGCTTTGGTGACAGCCTGGACCCAGGCCTGGATCGCGCCGTAGGTGTAGAGCGTGTAGCCCTCTGGCTCGTAGTTCTGGGCCTTGAACTTGGCCACTACCGGAGCCGCGACCGGGTTTTTGCGCGGGTCGGGGCTGAAGGTCATCAGCGTACCCTCACCGGCCGGACCGGTGATCTTCCAGTATTCGTCGGTGACCAGCGCGTCTCCAGAGATCAGCAGCACGTCGTAGCTCTGCTCGCGTGCCTGGCGGATCATCAGACCCGCCTCAGTGTGGTAACCGCCGACATACATGACGTCGACTTTGGCACCTTTCAGCTTCGACACCAGTGCCGAGTAGTCCTTCTCGCCAGCGGTGTAGGCTTCGTACATCACTTCGTTGATGCCACGCTTGTTGAGCTGTTTCTTGGTCTCGTCGGCGAGGCCCTTACCGTAGGCGGTCTTGTCATGGAGGATGGCGATCCTCTGCTTGCCGTGTTTGTCGGCAAGGAAGTTGCCGGCGACCAGGCCCTGCTGGTCGTCACGACCGCAGGTGCGGAAGACGTTGTCGCCGCCTTCTTCGGTCAGCTTCGGGTTGGTGGATGCGGGCGAAATCTGCACGATGCTCTCTTCTTCGTAGACCTTGGATGCCGGGATCGACGAGCCGGAGCAGAAGTGGCCGGCGACGAAAATGACGCCGTCGCTGACGAACTTGTTGGCCACGGCCACGGCCTGCTTCGGATCGCAGGCATCGTCACCGATGGCCAGCTTCAACTTCTGGCCGAGGACGCCGCCGGCGGCATTGATGTCGGCGACGGCCATTTCGGCTCCGCGCTGCATCTGCTCGCCAAAAGAGGCGTACTGGCCGGTCATCGGGCCGGCGACGGCGATGGTGATCTCCGCGTTGGCGGCACCGGCGATCAGGGTTGTGGCCGCTGCGACAAGCAGTGTTGATTTGATTTTATTCATTTCGGTTGATTCCTCCTCGATGGAGCCTCTTGGTGGTGGAAGACCGCAGACCGAGGGTCCTGCGGACAGGGGATCGAATCTATCTCACCTGTGATAGGGCTGCAATACAGCGGCACTACCGGCATACGGGCGCTGAGTGGGACGTGGATAGCCCCAGACGAATTCAGGCCGACTCCCCACTGATCGACTGCAGGGTAAACAGGCCGCTGCGGCGGTAGATCCACGGGTACTGCTGGACCAGCGCGCGAATGCGGTTGTAACGGAAGCTGACCATGGCGATGGCGGTCAGCGACGCGGTGTCGATCAGGTAGCCCGTCAGCGACAGCAACTCACCCTGGAACAGGCCGAAGGTGAGGAAGCGGTCGGCAAGTCCAAGCAGGAGGCAGTAGATCACCACGTGCCAGGTCGGCTTCCAGGTGATCGCCAGTGCCCGGCCGGTCACCCAGGCCGTGAAGCCGACGATGATCACCGTCAGGCCGATGAAGACGTTGAGGGAGGTGCCGAGTAGTGCTTCCATCGAAATCTTGTCCTGGGCGCGTCGTTCAGTGACTGCCTTCAAGGTAGGCGGCGCGGATCTCTTCATTCGCCAGCAGTTCCTGCCCGGTCCCGGAGAGCAGCACCTCGCCGTTGGCCAGTACGTAGCCACGGTGTGCGAGGCGCAGGGCGTGGTAGGCGTTCTGTTCGACCAGGAACACGGTCATGTTCTGCTCTTCATTGATCTGCTTGATGATGCTGAAAATCTGCTTGACCAGGAGCGGCGCGAGACCGAGCGACGGTTCGTCGAGCAGCAGCAACTTGGGCCGGCTCATCAGCGCGCGGCCGATAGCGAGCATCTGTTGTTCGCCACCAGAGAGCGTGCCGCCACGCTGCTCACGTCGCTCGCGCAGCAGCGGGTAGAGCGTGAACACCCGCTCGAGGTCATCGTCGAAGTGTTTGGGGTCGCTGACCGTGGCTCCCATCTGCAGGTTCTCGAACACGGTCATGAACGGGAAGATGCGGCGACCCTCGGGCGACTGGGCTATGCCGCCCTTGATGATTTCGTGCGAGGCGCATCGGGTGATGTCGTTGCCCAGGAACTCGATGCGTCCGGAACGCGCCTGAGGGTTGCCGCAGATGGTCATCAACAGGGTCGACTTGCCGGCGCCGTTGGCCCCGATCAGCGTGACGATCTCACCCTCGTTGACCTCCATATCGACGCCCTTGAGCGCCTCAATGTGACCGTAAAAGGTGTGGACTCCGGAGATCTTCAGCACCGCATCAGACTCCTCCTGGGGTGTTGTCGGCGTCGTCATCCGACTCTTCTTCGCCTAGGTAGGCGCGGATCACCGCCGGATCGTTGCGGATGAATTCCGGTGTTCCGGAGGAGATCATGCGCCCGTAATCGAGGACCACAATATGGTCAGAGATGCCCATGACTACGCTCATGTCGTGCTCGATCAGCAGTAGCCCGATGCCATGCTCGTCGCGGATGTAAGTCAGCAGTTGGTTCAGCTCCGAGGACTCCTTGGGGTTGAGCCCGGCTGCCGGTTCGTCGAGGCAGAGCAGCACCGGTTCGGTGCACATGGCACGCGCAATCTCGAGCCGCCTCTGGTCACCGTAAGGGAGATTGCCGGCATTCCAGTCGGCTCGCTCGGTCAGGTTGATATGGTCGAGCCAGTAGCGCGCCAGGTCGATGGCTTTTTTCTCGGCGTCACGATACATCGGCAGGCCGAGCAGGCCGGCGAAAGTAAAGCCCGAAGCGCGCATCAGCTTGTTGTGCTGGGCCAGGATCAGGTTTTCAAGGACCGACATCTCCGGGAACAGGCGGATGTTCTGGAAGGTGCGCGCGACCCCGGCATGCGCGGGGATGTCGTAGCCTTCCATGCGTTCGAGCAGGAACCGTCCGCGCTGGGGATGGTGCAGCGCCAAGCGGCCCACGGTCGGTTTGTAGAAGCCGGTCAGGCAGTTGAACAGCGTGGTCTTGCCGGCACCGTTGGGGCCGATGATGGCCGTGATCTCGCGCGGGTTGGCCTCGAACGAGACGTCGTTGATAGCGATCAGGCCGCCGAACTGCATGGTCAGGTGCTCGACCGTCAGCAGTGCCTGGGCCTCGGTGTCCTGCATGACCGCGTTCATTTCGCGTCACCCTTGCCAGGTGGCGGATGGAGCCGCAGCGTCGGTTCGCGATGCGCCAGCAGCCCGCTTGGCCGCCAGACCATGATCATGACCATGGCCAGGCCGAACGCCAGCATCCGGTACTGCTGCAACTCGCGGAAAAACTCGGGCAGGCCGATAAGCAGGATGGCGGCGAAGACCACACCGAGCTGACTGCCCATGCCGCCGAGGACGACGATTGCCAGGATTACCGCCGATTCGATAAAGGTGAAGCTCTCGGGGCTGATGAAACCCTGTCGGGTGGCAAAAAACGAGCCGCCAAAACCGCCGAACATGGCGCCTATGGAAAACGCGGTCAGCTTGGTGTTGCGCGGGTTCATGCCGAGGCTGCGGCAGGCGATTTCGTCCTCGCGCAACGCCTCCCAGGCGCGCCCGATCGGCAGCTTGCGGATACGCAACGTGAACAGGTTGGTGAGCATCGCCATGGCGAGGATCAGGTAAAAGAGAAAAATGATCCGGTCGATCGGTGAGTAGGTGAGCCCGAAGAAGGTGTGGAAGGTGTCACCGCCATCGGAGGCTTTCCTGGAAAGTTCGAGACCGAAAAAGGTCGGGCGAGGAATGCCGGAGATGCCGTCGGGACCGCCGGTGAACGTGTACCAGTTGAGCAGGATGATGCGGACGATCTCACCGAAGCCGAGGGTGACAATCGCCAGGTAGTCGCCGCGCAGGCGCAGTACCGGGAAGCCGAGCAGGATGCCGGCGAACGCGGCGAGGATGCCGGCCAGTGGCAGGGCGAGAAAGAAGCCGAGGTCGAAATGCTGTGCCAGCAGCGCATAGCTGTAGGCACCGACGGCGTAGAAAGCGACATACCCAAGGTCGAGCAGGCCGGCCAGGCCGACGACGATGTTCAGCCCCCAGCCGAGCATGATGTAGGTGAGGACCAGAATGCCAATATCGAGCAAGCGGCGGTCGGCGAATGGCAGGAACGGCAGGATGATGGCGAACCCGAGCAGTGCCGGGCCGATAAAATGCGCGGCATGCTGCACCTTGGCGCCGACCAGGCCCATGGTTTTCTCACGCGCGTCACGACTGCGTGCAGCGCCACCATGATGCCAGGTGAGCCAGACGGCCCGTAGGCCCATGACCAGGGTGACGGAGAACAGTGACCAGTTCACCACCGTGCTGCGGAACGGGTAGGTCCGTTCCAGGTCAAGATCGCCGGCAAACAGTTGCAGCAGCAAAATGATGACGGCGGCCGGCAGTGCGATTATGGCAACCGGCAGCGCACGCTGCTCGCGCAGCATGATGATGCCGATACGACCGAGGAAGGCCAGGGTCGTGGCAAAGAAGACACCGTCGAAGCGGGTCAGGATGGCGAGGCCACCAGGGACATCCTCGATCTTGAAGCCGACCAGGCTGAAGCTCAGCCCGAAAACGACCAGTGCCATCAGCCCGGCATCGCGCAGCAAGTCGCGGGTCGGGGTAATGGTGACGGCAGCGGCCTCGCTCATCGGTCAGACTTTTTCCACGTCGGGTTTTCCGAGCAGTCCCGTGGGCCGGAAGATCAGGACCAGCACCAGGATCGCGAAGGCGGCGACATCCTTGTACTCGACGGTGAAATAGGCTGACCAGAACGCTTCGATCAGGCCGATCAGCAGGCCGCCGAGCATGGCTCCGGGCAGCGAGCCGATGCCACCGAGGACCGCCGCGGTGAACGCTTTCACCCCGGCGAGAAAACCGATATAGAAGTCGATGACGCCGTAGTTAAGCAGGAAGATCAGGCCGGCGACCGAGGCCAGTGTCGCGCCCATGACGAAGGTCAGCGAGATGGTGCGGTCGACGTTGATGCCGATCAGTCCCGCCATGCCGAGATCCTGCTGGCAGGCGCGTTGGGCGCGGCCGAGCGCGGTCTTGTTGATCAGGTAGGTGAAGGCGAACATCAGCACGATAGTGAGCACGATGATGAACAATTGCAGGTAGCTGAGCGTGACCATGAAATCGCCGCCCTCGAGGAAACGGAAGCCACCGCTGATCAGCGGTTGCAGTGGCTTGACCCGCGCGCCCTGCAGCAACTGAACGTAATTCTGCAGGAAGATCGACATGCCGATCGCGGTGATCAAAGCGGCCAGCCGTGGCGAGTTGCGCAACGGTCGGTAAGCGACTCGTTCCAGCGCCCAGCCATAGACCGAGGTCAGGATCGTGGTCGCCAGCAGCATGATCACCAGGGCCAGGGGGACCCAGCCGATGCCGAGCAGGCCGAGCACCATGAAGGTGACGATCGATATGAAGGCGCCGATCATGAAGATCTCGCCGTGGGCGAAATTGATCATGCCGATGATGCCGTAGACCATCGTGTAGCCGATGGCGATCAGCGCGTAGATCATGCCCAGCGTGACGCCGTTGATCAGTTGCTGCAGGAAGTAACCCATGGAATGTTTTCACCCTCACATTGCGACCGACGATGGTCGCGCGAGTGGTCTGGTTTTCCCTTTGTTATTTTGACGGCATGGCAGGGAGCATCTGGTCTGCTGTCCGCGTCGACTGCTCCTCTCCGGGCGAGCCAAGTGTACACTCCCATTACTGGCGTGCAACCGGGCCAGACCCGCTCTGCAATGTAGCCCAGGACTCCCCTTCGGAGTCGCCCCGGCAAGGAGTGCATGGTGTTACAAAATCGATTGTTCGCGGCCGGTCCCGCACTACCGGGAGCCTGAGATGAGCGCCGGGCCGCGACGTCAGTTTGCCAGTGACAATTACGCCGGTATCTGCCCGGAGGGATGGGCGGCGCTCGCCGAAGCCAACGTCGGACACGACCAGCCGTACGGCGAAGACCGCTGGACATCGCGCGCCTGTGACCTGCTGCGCGATCTGTTCGAGACCGACTGCGAAGTTTTTTTCGTTTTCAATGGCACCGCGGCCAATGCGCTGGCGCTGGCGGCGCTCTGTTCGTCGTACCACAGTGTCATCTGTCACCGTTCGGCGCATGTCGAAACCGACGAATGCGGCGCACCTGAATTCTTCTCCAACGGCACCAAGATTCTTCTTGCCGATGGCCAGGACGGCAAACTGGCGCCGGCGGCCGTCGAGGAACTGGTGCTGCGCCGCAGTGACATCCATTACCCGAAGCCGCGTGTTCTCAGCATCACGCAGGCGTCCGAACTCGGCACGGTCTACGCGATCGACGAACTGGCGGCCCTGGGCGAAGTGGCGCGTCGCCACGGCCTGCGCGTGCACATGGACGGGGCCCGATTCGCCAACGCCATGGCGACGCTCGACGTGGCGCCACGGGAACTGACCTGGGAGCTTGGCGTCGACGTGCTCTGTTTCGGTGGTACCAAGAACGGATTGTCGGTCGGTGAGGCGGTCGTTTTCTTCAACCGTGAGTTGGCCAGCGAGTTTTCCTGGCGCTGCAAGCAGGCCGGGCAACTCGCCTCGAAGCTGCGCCTGCTGTCGGCGCCCTGGGTCGGGTTGCTCGAGAGCGGAGCCTGGCTTACCAACGCCCGCCACGCCAACGACTGTGCCCGGCGACTCGCCACGCGGCTTGCGGAACTGCCCGGTGTCAACGTGCTGCGCGAGCCGCAGGCCAACGCGGTTTTCGTCGATCTGCCGGAGGCGGTTGTCGTCGGACTGCGCGATCGGGGCTGGCGCTTCTACGACTTTATTGGTGGTGACGGTTACCGGTTTATGTGCAGCTGGGATACCGGCGACGAAGAGATGGACGCCTTGATCGGCGATATCAAGTCGTTATGAAGGTGGCGGTTGCCGGGTTGACCACCGCCGGCACCGCTACGGCACTCTGCCGGTGATGGGGGCGGGTCGTTCAACTACTATCGACAACGACAGGCCATGGAAGATCGACACGAGGATGAGTTTGATGAGCTACACGTTGCCCGAGTTTCTGGCCCACGCCGTGGCCATGGAGGAAGAGGCCGCAGAGCGCTACCTGGAACTGGCCGACATGATGGAGGCCCACGACAATCTCGAAGTAGCGAAAGTGTTTCGCGACATGCACCGGTTTTCCAACCTGCACAGGGATTCCATAAGGGAGCGCATCGGCGACATGGTGAAACTGCCCGCGATCAAGTCGTGGCAGTACCGCTGGACGACGCCTCCGGAAGTGGGTGACGATGACGCGTTTGACTCCATGATGACGCCATTCAATGCGCTCACCTACGCGCGCGAAAACGAATCGCGGGCGATGAATTATTACCGCTCGGTTGCCAAGGAGAGTGATGACGCCGAGGTCAAGCGACTGGGCGCCGAATTCGCCGAAGAAGAGCAGGAGCATACCGAGGCGCTAGACGAGTGGCTGGAGCGGACACCGCCTACGTAGGCGCGTGACGACATACCGGGTCGGCATTCACCGGAGATCGCTTCGCGTTTCGGCTTGACCGTCCGTGTTGGCGTAAGTACGAGACGGGTACCACATGCAGCGCCAGAGCCAAGCCTATCTGCTCGCCGGTGGCGCCGTACTCGCCTGGTCGACGGTGGCGACGGCGTTCAAGCTCAGCCTGCGCCACCTCGACCCGGCCGCGTTACTGGCCTGGTCGGCACTCGCCTCGCTGCTGGTCCTGTTGACGGTCCTGGTGCTGCGCGACGGCTTGCGAGGCATCGCGGCCTGGAAGCCGCGCGATTTCGCTCTCTCGGCACTGCTCGGCTTTCTCAATCCCGGTCTCTACTACGCCGTACTGTTCGAGGCCTATGACCGCCTGCCGGCACAGCAGGCCCAGCCGCTGAACTACGCCTGGCCGGTGGTACTGGTGCTGCTGTCGGCCATATTCCTGCGCCAACCGGTGCGACCAAGGGCCATCGCTGCCATGTTGGTCTGTCTGCTCGGTGTCGCGGTGATCTCGACCCGTGGCCAGCTGCTGGCACTGCAGTTCAGCGACCCAATCGGGGTTGCACTGGCGCTCGTCAGTACGGTGATCTGGGCTGGCTACTGGCTGCTCATCCTGCGAGATGGACGCGACCCGGTATTGCGACTGACCGTCAATTTCGTTTTCGGTGCGGTCATTGCGTTCGTGTACGCGGCGGCACTCGGCAAGCTCGCCTGGCCGTCGGTAGCGGGGCTGCTGGGCGCTGCTTACGTCGGCACCTTTGAGATGGGTTTGACGTTCGTGCTCTGGATCAGCGCCTTGCGCCTGTCGCGCACCACCGCCCAGGTCAGTGGTCTGATCTTTCTCGCTCCCTTCCTGTCGTTGCTGGTAATTCACCTGGTGCTGGGTGAGACGATCCACCCCTCGACGCTTATCGGCCTGGTGCTGATCGTCGGCGGTATCGTGGCTTTGCAGCGGGCTTCGGCGGCGCCGTCAGGGACTTGACCGATCCAGAACCTTCCTGGCCGATGGCTGTCGTCAAATGCCACACTTTCGGCCATTCTGGCCGTGGGACTCCATGTATAATTGCCGCTGATTTCTGCGACCCTTGAGTCCATCCCTGCGGCACCTGAAAGCAGGGCCATGATGACCGCAGAGACCCCTCCAGAAAACGACAGACCATGACCGAGGACTGACCATGGCCGATCTTAAGCAGGGTTGCTGGTACCGCCTGATCGGGGGTGAAACGGTACGCGTCGATGCCATCGACTCCGATGCCGCCATCATCACCGTCCATGACCAGCGCGGGCAGACCCTGCGCCTGGCACGATCTGCTTTTGTCGGCGCTATGGCGGATGCGGTCGATCCGGTCGCTTCCGGCCTTCAGCCTCTGTCCGGCATGGATGACCCAGATGCCGCCGCCAGAGGGGGCGTCGCAACACCACTCGTTGCCGAGGATGACAACGAACTGGGCCTCGGTTTCGGGCAGGTGACCGGGACCGGTTCGGAACCGATCGAGGAAACGGTTTCGGATCAGGGCAATCTCGATGATCCCCTACTGAACGAACTCTCGACTCTCGACGGACTGCTCGACGGCAGACCTGTGCCACCTGCTGGTGAACCGAAGGTGGGTGAGGTCGGGGTGGCGCTTGAACCGGAACCTGGTTTCGAGCCCGAGATTGAACCAGAACCCGAACCCGAACCCGAACCTGAGCCCGAACCCGAGCCCGAGCCTGAGCCCGAGCCGGAACCTGAGCCTGAGCCTGGGCCTGGGCCTGGGCCTGGGCCTGAGCCTGAGCCTGGGCCTGAGCCTGAGCCTGGGCCTGAGCCTGAGCCTGGGCCTGTGTCCGAACCTGGCAAGACGGGCGAACTCGATTTCGGGGCCCTGCACGTTGGCCATACCGACGTCGAGCATGGCCATGGCTTGTCACCGCTGGTGATCGGCATGCTCCTGGGCATGATCTCCCTGGCCGGACTTGCCGGCTGGCTGCTGTTGCAGTCGCGGATCGGTACCATCGAGGCGCAGTTCGTACTACTCGACGAGCGGTTGCAGGTGGTCATGGGCGACGTGACACGCCAGGGCAACAGCCTGCGCACCTACCTCGCCAGCCCGGCAGCGCCTCGTGCGCCAGCACCTGAGGCGCCACCTCCCGGGCCGTCCGGCTCCGAAAAGGAGGCGATCAATCCGGCCCGCGTTAGCTCCCTCGAGGAAGGAATTTCGGTGCAGCGTCGCCAGGTCGAGTCGATCGAAAAGGCCGTTGCCCGCCAGAACGACCAACTCAAGGAGTTGGAGCGTCGCACCAACCAGCTCGAGAGCCGGCCGCTGGCCGTACCGATTGTTGCCCCGACCCGACGGGAGACGCCAGCCGATCCGCCGGTCGGGTACGTCGTGGTGCTCGCCTCGCTGCCGTTCCGCGACCAGGCGCTGCAGCAACTCGACGTGCTCCGGGCCAAGGGACTCAAAGTGGTCCTGCGCGAGGCACAGGTGAACGGACAGACCTGGTACCGCGTGCAGGCCGAGGGGTTCCACAATCGCACCTCGGCCACCGACTACGCGCGGGTGGCCGAGAACCGGCACGGGGTCGCCGGCGCCTGGGTCGTCGCACCCTGAATCCAGGAACAACACCGACGGGTGGCCATGATGACTACGGCAACCTTCCGCTTCTACGCCGGGCTGAACGATTTCCTGCCGGGCCATCGGCGCCAGCGGGCGCTCATCTGCCAGCTGCATGACCGACCCGCGGTAAAGGACCCGATCGAGGCCCTCGGCGTGCCCCATACCGAGGTCGGCCTGGTGGTGGCCAACGGCGCCCCGGTCGATTTCAGTTACCAGGTGGCTAGCGGTGATCGCATCGCGGTCTACCCGGAATTCACCTCGATCAATCCCGGCGACGCCGGACGCCTGCGTCCGCTGCCACCAGAGGCGTTCATACTCGATGTCCATCTCGGTCGCCTGGCAAGGCGTCTGCGCCTGCTCGGTATCGACGCCAGCTATCGCAACGATCTCGATGATCACGAGATCGCGCGGCGCGGCGCCACCGAGCAGCGCATCGTCCTGACACGAGACCGCAAGCTGCTCTGTCATGGTGTCATCGTCCACGGTGCCTGGTTGCGCGCGACAGATCCCGAGCGGCAGGTGGTCGAGGTGCTGGCACGTTTCTCACCACGCCTCTCACCCTTCAGCCGCTGCCTCGCATGCAACGGCACGCTCAGCGAGCCGGAGGCGGCTGACGTGGCGATGCGGTTACCCGCAAGCGTGCGCGAGTCCGGCGTTCGGGTCTCTCACTGCGGTGATTGTGACCGTGTCTACTGGCCGGGAACGCATCACGCCCGGCTGCAGGAGCGGGTCCGACGCTACCTGCAGCAGATCGATGGATGAGCCAAGGCGCCGAACCGCCCGGTCGCTTCCCCGGCACCTACCTGCTGCGTTTCGACCTGCGAGAGACGTTGCATCTCGACATCGGTCGACTGGGTGAGGTGCAACTTTTTCCCGGAACGCTCTACTACGCCGGCAGTGCCTTCGGTCCAGGCGGTGTCGCCGCGCGCGTGAACCGGCACGTCACCGGCTGTGGCAAGCCGCACTGGCATGTCGACCGGTTGCGGGCTGCGGTGCCGGTTAGCGAGGTGTGGTACAGCCACGCATCGCAACGCCTGGAGCACGCCTGGGCCGGGCGGCTGTTGGCCATGTCGGGAGCGCAACCCGCGTTCCCAGGGTTCGGTTCCAGCGACTGCCGTTGTCCGGCTCACCTGGTTCATTTCGTTCGCGCGGCCTCGCGGCGACAGCTGGCGGCCGAGTTCGGCGACGATGACGCCGTGCGCTGGGTGCCGGGTTTGTGAGTTTCGGTGCGTGGTTCTGTTACCATCCCGCGGTTTCCACTTAACAGCACAATCAGGAGTCACCATGGCACGTCGCAAGTCGGTCGAGAAAATGTCTGCAGAGGAGCTTTATGAGCTGGCCCGCCAGCGTGAGCAGGAGGAAGCGGCCAATGCCGACCAGTCCAAGGAGCAGATTGCCGAGCTCAAGCAGCAGCGCAAGGCGCTGGTCGCCGAGCACGCCAAGGCGCTGAAGGCGATCGACAAGGAACTCAGCAGGCTGACTGGTGGCAAGAAGACCAGCGGCAAACGCCGTAGCGGCGCCCCGCGTGGCCAGCTGAGCGCACGTGCCCTCGAGTTGGTGACCAAGCATGGCCCGATCCAGGGGCGCGATCTGAAGGCCCGCCTCGAAAAGGAGGGCCTGGATGCCACCTACGTCGCCCAGGCCCTTGCAGGACTGAAGAAGAAGGGCCAGGTCACCTCGCCGAGCCGCGGTCTCTACCAGGCGGCTTGAGGCACGAGCCGTCAGGATGCGCCTCTACCTGGTCCAGCATGGCCGCAGCCTGGATGAGGCGCAGGATTCCGCGCGCCCGTTGAGCCCCAAGGGGCGACGCGAAGTCGAGAGTATTGCCAGCATCGCCCGGCATTTCGACCTGGCGGTTGCGCGGATCGAGCACAGCGGCAAGCTGCGGGCCGAACAGACGGCCGACCTGCTCGCCACGGCCCTGAAACCGGAAGAGGGTGTCCATGCCCGTAAGGGTCTCGCCCCGCGCGACGATGTCACCGACCTGGTACGCAGCGACCAGCTGTCCGATCGACTGATGCTGGTCGGACACCTCCCGTTCCTCGAACGGCTGGTGGGATTGCTGCTGGTCGACGACCCCGATCGCCGTCTCTACCGCATGCAGAATGCCGGCATCCTCGCCCTCGAGCGCGACGAGGAAGGGGTCTGGTCGATCCACTGGGCGGTGACGCCGAACCTCGATTGAGGGAGCACGTCGCCTGTCCTTGCGGACAGGCGGCCGTCACGGTTGCCGGCCGAAGCTGCTAAGTTCACTCCAGTGCAGACACCGGGGACGAGGATGCCCGCAACCCACGATGCAGGTTGCATCGAGCGCGAAATGGGGCTCGATCATGCCGATTTCTGGCGCTTGCTGCCTCGCGCCGTCGGTGACCTGAAATGGCGGGCCGAGGGTAATCGTGCCGTCATCGAGGTGGGTACGGGTCGGGTCGAAATCGATCTCGGCCGCGAAGGGGCCAGGCGCATCGCCCTGATGGTGATCCCGCTCACGCCGGTGACGATCCGCTGGCAGGGTGTCGGCAAGGCGACATTCGAGGCCTTTCTCGACCAATTCGACCGCCATTACCAGCGCGGTGGTGGCTAGGCGATCTCACCGTTCGTAAATTCAGGTCGATCCGGCCATGTCCCGACCCGCGTGATCAGCCCCCGGCGACCGGGGGCCACATGGCGACTACATCCCCTTCGGCGAGCGATCGGTCACCGGCCGCGTCGGGCGCCACGTAGAAGCCGTTCACCAGGATCAGGTGCACCTGTTCGCGGGGCAGGGCGTAGCGTTCGACCAGCGTCAACGGCGTCGCGTCGGGTTCGACGTCGACCACCAGTTCACCGCCCTTGGCGCCGGGTAGCAGTGGGCGCAGTGAGGCGAACAGTTTCAGCTTGACACGCATTGGTGGCGGGCGATTCAGAGCTGGATCGAGCAGCCGACCAGGGCTTCCATCACCCGCGTCGGGTCGTTCTGCAGCCGTGCTTTCCATACCCCGAGCCGGTGGCGGCTCTGGATCAGGCCGCGCAGGGCGCCGACGTGCTGGGTCAGGCCGAGACCCGTCGCCCCGACCAGGCGGTCGTCGGCAAACTGCAGGTTCAGGTAACGGAAACGGTCGCGGTCGAGCAACTCGGAACTGTCGCCACCGTCGACCCCGTCCCAGGCACCGAACGAGCACGAGACCAGGCCGAGGGTATCGAGCACGTTCATCGCCAGGCCGCCGGGGTAGGCCGTGGGATGGATTGCCATGTTCATCGCCGCGCAGCGGCCCTGGTCTGCCGCCACCGGTTGAATGGCGTGGACCATGCGGTTACCGGTGCTGAAATCACGACCCTGGGCGACGTCGCCCGCGGCGTAGATCCCGGGTTTGCTGGTGTGCAGGTATTCGTCCACCAGGATGCCCTGGTCGGTCTCGATGCCGGAGCCGTCGAGGAAGTCGATATTCGAGCGGACGCCGGCAGCGAGGATCAACAGCTGTGCCGGCAGCACGCTGCCGTCATCGAGCTGGACGCCGAGGGCATCATCACCGCCCTCTATGCCGGTGACCGAGGTGCCGGTGCGTACGCTGACGCCGTGTTTTTCGCACCAGTCCTGCAGCAGGCCGCCGGCATTGGCGTCGAGCATGCGCGCGACCATGCGCTCGGCCATCTCGACCACCGTCAGCTTGACCCCGCGTGCGGCCAGGGCCTGGAGCACGATACAGCCAATGAAGCCGGCGCCAAGCAGTACCACCTCGGACCCTTCACTGGCCCGCTCGGCGATGGCGCGGGCGTCGGCCATCGTCCAGCAGGTCTGTACCCGTGGGTCGTCGATACCGGGGATCGGCGGTCGATTCGGGTGCGAGCCGGTGGCGATCAGGAGATGGTCGAAGCCGAGCGTGGCGCCGTCGTCAAGAGCCAGCTCAGAGGTGCTGGTGTCGACTGCGGTGACCCGTGCGCTCTTGATCTCGATACGTTGTTGGTCGAAATGGGCTGGGTCACGGCGCAAGTAGGTGCCCGCCTCGTCGATCATGCCTTCGAGGAAGTAGGGGATCGCCATCCGTCCGTAGGGTGGCTCCGGCTCGTCGCCGAGCAGTGTGATGGTGGCCGTGGGGTCAGCCTGGCGAATGGTGTCGGCGGCAACCACGCCGGCGGGACCGTTGCCGATGATGACGTGCTGCATGGATCACCTCCTGCGCTGTGCGGAGTGGAAAAGAGACGGCCCCCGCCCGGGCGGGCGGGGGCCGGGTTCAGGCGGCTGGCCGGGTCACAGACCGAGGCGCTTGCGCGTCTCGTCGGTCGGTACGCCGTCTTCGCTCCAGCCGCGCAGCTGGTAGTACTCCGGCAGCATCTCGCCGAGCTTGTTGACCAGGCCCTTGGCCGGGCCGGTCTTGGCCGGCTCGGTAAGGAGCCGCTTTGGCAGGGTGTCGTCCTTGGCCGTCAGACCCGCCTTGAGGTTGAAGTCACGTTCGAGGTTCCAGACCCGTTCGCCGAGTTCGGCGAGCGAATCCAGCGTCCACGTGCCTTCGCAGGCCGCGTCGACCTGCGGTGCAACGTCATCGAGTGTCCAGGCGAACGACGTGAACAGGCAGATGCCGGCCGAGTCGAACGCCGCGGTGGCGTCCTGGAAGGCCTTGACCAGTCCGGCCTTGCCCTCGGTGGCGTGCGGGTCGGTCTTGACCGGGATGCCGAGCACTTCCGAGGCAACGGTGTAACCACGCAGGTGGCAGGCGCCACGGTTGCTGGTGGCGTAAGCCAGGCCCATCCCCTGGATGCCGCGTGAGTCGTAGGCCGGGAACTCCTGGCCCTTGACCGACATCGACAGATCCGGATGGCCGTACTTTTCGCACAGCCGCTTGGAGCCGAGGCCGAGCTCGACGCCGAAACCTTCGCTCTTGCAGGTGCTCTCGACCAGTTCGGTCAGCGCCTTGGTCGAGCCAAAGACCAGGTCGTCGCCGGTATCGACGCCATCGAGGGCGCCGATTTCCTTCAACTCCATGGCCGCACCGACGGTGGCGCCGAAGGTGATCGGGTCCATGCCATAGGCGTTGCAGAGGAAGTTGGCGTAGGTCAGCGCCTCGAGGTCATCGGTACCGGTAGCGGCACCAAGCGCCCAGGCGGCCTCGTACTCCAGGCCGCCCGAGGCGCCCCAGTACTCCGGCTTGTTCTGCACCGTGAAGTGGTTCTTGTCCAGCCGCGAGACGCGACCGCAGGCGATGGTGCAGGCGAAACAGGCCGCATTGGTGACCAGGTTGGCCTTGCCGTCGCTGGCTCGTGGCTCGTGCATCGCCTCACCGGAGATCTTGCCCGCTCCGTCGAATTGCACGTCGCGGTGGTTGTGCGTGGGCAGGGCTCCGGTCTCGTTAATGACGTTCATCAGCACCTGGGTGCCGTAGGTCGGCAGCCCCTGGCCGGTAACGGCATTGTCGGCAAGCACCTTCTTGGCCGCGGTTGTCGCTTCCATGAAGCGAGCCGGGTCCTTGATGGTATTGAGTCCCAGGGTGCCGCGAATGGCCACCGCCTTGAGGTTCTTCGCTCCCATCACGGTACCGACGCCTGAACGACCAGCCGCGCGGTGCAGGTCGTTGACGATGCAGGCGTACATGACGCCGTTCTCGCCAGCCGGACCGATAGACGAAATGCGGATCTGCGGATCCTGGTGCCGGGTGTGAACCCACTTCTCGGTGTCCCAGGTGGTCTTGCCCCAGATCTCGTCGGCGGAGAGCAGTTCGGCTTCGTCGTTTTCGATGAACAGGTAGACCGGGCTGTCGGCCTTGCCTTCGAAAATGATCATGTCCCAACCGGCGAACTTCATCTCGGCGCCGAAGTAGCCGCCCGAGTTAGAGCAGGCGATGGCGCCGGTCAGCGGTCCCTTGGTGATCACCGAATAGCGACCGCCGGTCGAGGCGTAGGTCCCGGTCAGCGGACCGGTGGCCATGATCATCTTGTTGTCGGGGGAGAGCGGGTCGACCTGCGGGTCGCACTCCTCGACGTAGTACTTGGTTGCCAGGCCGCGCTGGCCGAGGTATTCGCCGGCCCACTCCATGTTGAGCGGTTCGGGGGTGCAGGTGCCTTCGGTCAGGTTGACGCGCAGAATCTTTCTTTGCCAAGCCATGTCTGGTGCTCCTCTTACTGCGCCGTCGCTGAGGAGAGGCTTTCGCCCGCCCAGCGTCGCATGCGGTCCAGGCCCGTCTGGTCGGCATCCTGGTAGGTGATCGCCCCGGTCGGGCAAGCGTGGGCGCAGGCCGGATCGCCACCGCACAGGTCGCACTTGATCACCTTGCCGCTGTTGGAGGCGTAGTTGATGGTGCCGAACGGGCAGGCGATGGTGCAGACCTTGCAGCCGACGCAGACTGTGTCGTGGACCACCTTGGCCCCGGTCTCTCCGTCGATGGCGATCGCATCCACCGGACAGGCGTGCAGGCACCAGGCCTCGCTGCACTGGGTGCAGGTGAACGGCGCAAAGCGCCCTTCGTCGTGGAAGGCGAAGACCCGGATGCGTGAGCGCGAGGGCGCGATGAAACCTTCGTTCTCCAGCGAACAGGCCATCTCGCACTGCATGCAGCCAGTGCATTTCTTGGGGTCTAGGACGAGTGATCTTTGCATCGAGCAGGCCTCCTGGTGGTCTCTATGGGGCGTCCATTGCGTGGCCGGAGTGTAGTCGGCTTGATGGGGCACCGTTCTCTAGCTATTGCCTTGCCTGCGAGACGATTCGCATACGCCCGGCGGCAAACATTAAATTAAGCAGATGGAGCCACAGTTAACAAGGCGAAAATAATCCAGATGCTTAATTTATCGCACCTCTACGACGGTGATCGAGGGTGTGTTCCGGGTCGGATCGGCGTGGAAGCCGCGCACCAGCAGCACGGCCTGGCCACGGCGCGCCAGTCGCTTCTGCTTCGCGACCTCCCGGGCCAGGGCGATCGGGTCCTCCAGCCGTTCCGGGTCGACTTCCACCGGGATGGCCCCCCACAGCAGGCCAACCCGGCGGCAGACGCCGGGGTCGGGTGACACCGCCAGCACCGGTGATGCCGGGCGGGCGGAGCAGACCTCGGCCGTGGTCGTGCCGCTGCGCGAGATGACGACGATGGCGCGCACCTGCAGGTCGCGCGACAGCTGGGCCGTGGCCTGCGCCAGCGCGGCGCCGAAGCGGTCGCCGCGCGGCCCGCTGGTGCCGGTGATGGTGCCGAAGGCGCCCTGTTCCCACAGGTAGCCTTCGGTCTGGCGTGCGATGCGGTCCATCATCTTCACCGCGTCAACCGGGTGCTGGCCCGAGGCGGTCTCTGCCGACAGCATCACCGCGTCGGTACCGGAGGCGACCGAGTGGGCGATGTCGGTCACCTCGGCGCGTGTCGGGCGGCTGTTGACGATCATCGATTCGAGCATTTGCGTGGCGACGATCACCGGTTTCTGGGCCGCCCGGGCCAGGTCAATCAGCCGGTGCTGGGCCACCGGCACCTCTTCCGGTGGCAGTTCGACGCCAAGATCGCCGCGCGCCACCATCAGGCCGTCGCTGGCGGCGACAATGGCGTCGCTTTCGGTCAGCGCCTCGGGGCGTTCGATCTTGGCGATGATCGCCGCATCGCTTCCGGCCCGTTGCCGGAGCCGGCGCAGCGATTGCACATCGCGCGCACTGCGGACGAAGGAGAGGGCCAGGAAGTCGACCCCCAGCTCGAGGGCGAAGCGGGCATCGACACGGTCTTTGGCCGTCAGCGCCGGGGCGGAAACGGCCGCATCGGGCAGGTTGATTCCCTTGCGGTCTCCCAGTTCACCGCCGTGGATCACCCGGCAGCGGATTTCGCTGCCCTCGATCTTGTCGACGCGCAGTTCCAGCGCGCCGTCGGCGAGCAGCAGGCGCTGTCCGGGTTCGGCATCGCGTGCCAGGGCGCGGTACTGCGACGGGATCAGGCCCGGTCCGCCCTGCACCTGGCGCGTGGTCACCGTGACCGTCGAACCGCGCTCGAGCTGGATGCGGCCACCGGGAAATCGACCGACACGGATCTTCGGTCCGCAGAGGTCGGCGAGTATCGCGACCGGCCGGTCGAGGCGAATCGCGGCGGCCCGCACCGCGGCGTAGGCGGCCGCGTGGCCGGCGTGATCGCCGTGAGACATGTTCAGGCGGAAGACGTTGACGCCGGCGCGGATCAGTTTGGCGATCCGCGCAGGTGAACTCGAGGCGGGGCCCAGGGTGGCGACGATCTTGGTGCGTCGGGTGCGCAGTTGCTCGACGCGGCTGCTGATGGACATGGCTGGCTGTTCCCGCGGCAGGCCGCTGCGGCCTCGGCCAAGTATGGTCAAGCCGCGGCAGGTGTGCAGATGCCGGCAGTTACAGCTGCCTGATATAGACCTTTGAGTTGCGCTGGATGTTGTACAGGGACTTGCTTGCCATCGGCAGGTCATCGACGACAGCCGGGATGAAACCCCGCTCGGCGAACCAGTGCGACGTCTGCGTGGTCAGGACAAATATGGCTCTCAGGCCGGCATTGCGCGCCTGCTGCTCGATACGTTCCAGCAGCAGCTCGCCGCGACCGCCGCGCATGTACTGGGGGTGGACGGCGAGGCAGGCGAGTTCACCCATGCCATCTTCTGGGAACGGGCGCAGGGCGCCGCAGCCGATGATCGCACCGTCGCGGCGCAGCACCGTGAAACGTTCGACCTCGACCTCGATCTGTTCACGCGAGCGCTGGACCAGCACCCCCTGCTGCTCCAGCGGTTCAATCAGTTCCAGGATGCCGCCGATGTCATCGACCGTCGCCCGGGTTACGGCGTCGTAGGGATCGGCGGTGATCATGGTGCCAACCCCGTCGCGGGTGAACAGCTCGAGCAGCAGCGCACCGTCGGTAGCCCAGCCGACCAGGTGGGCACGGCGCACGCCGTTGCGGCACGCATCGACTGCCCCGGCGAAGGCACGCTCGGCGTCGGCACCCAGTGTCTGCCGGGGCAGGGTGTCTGCCTCGGCGGGAGTGAGCTGGCGCAGAATCTGGCCATCGGGATCGCGCAGGCCTTCGCTGCCGAGCAGGCAGATCAGCTTGTCGGCGTGCAGGGCCGCGGCGACGGTGCCAGCGACCTCCTCGTAGGCCAGGTTGAATACTTCGCCGGTGGGCGAGTAGCCGATCGGCGAAAGCAGCACCACCGCGCCTTCACCGAGCTGGCGGCCAATAGCCTCGGCGTCGATCCGGCGCACCGTGCCGGTGTGGCAGAAATCGACGCCGTCACGGACACCGAGCGGCCTGGCGGTGACGAAATTGCCGGCCGCGACACGCAGCCGGGCGCCGGCCATCGGTGAGTTGGCCACGCCCATCGACAACAGGGCCTCGAGTTCTACCCGAACACTGCCGGCGGCCTCCTTGACGCAGGCCAGGGCCAGGGCGTCGGTGATGCGCAGGCCGTCGTGGTAACGGGACTCGCCATCGCGATCGACCAGGCGGCGCTCGATCTGCGGGCGTATGCCGTGCACCAGGACGATACGGATCCCGAGGGCGGAGAGCAGGGCGACGTCATGGATGAATCCGGCAAATCCAGGGGCCTCGACAGCCTCGCCGGGAAAACCGATGACGAACGTCCGCCCGCGGTGGGCGTGGATGTACGGCGACGAGTGGCGGAACCACGCAACGTGTTGTTCACTGTCGCTGAGAGGGCGCTCGGCCATTGCTCACGGCTTTCCGTACAGGTACTTAGGCGTGAAAGTTAAACTACTACAGGACTGCAGGGCAAGGGCTGTGGGTTCAATTTTCTACACAGGCCTCGGAGATCAGGCGCGAAACCAGCTCGATTCCGTCGTCAACCTGGGCCAGATCGATGTACTCGTCGGGTTGGTGAGCTTGCCCGATCCCGCCCGGACCGAGGACCACGGTGTCCAGTCCGAGTTGCTGCAGGAACGGCCCCTCGGTGGCGAACGCGACGGTCTCCGCGGTCTGTCCGGTGAGCCCCTCGACCAGCCGCACCATCGGGCTGTCGGGTGCGGTCTCCATGCCTGGCAGGCCGGGGAAGAGCGATTCGACCTCGAGTTGCAGTCCACTGTCGCTGAGCCGGGTTGAGAGGCGTTCGTGCAGTTCTTCGTGCAGTGCCGGCAGGTCCATGCCCGGCAGGGGGCGCAGGTCGATGCGAAGTTCGCACTCGCCGCAGATACGGTTCGGGTTGTCGCCACCGTGGATGTGGCCGAGGTTGAGTGTCGGGCCGGGGACCTCGAAGGCCGGGTTGTTCCAGCGATCGGCGAGTTCATGGCGCCAGGTCATCAGCTCGTCGATGACGCGGTGCATGCCGTCGATAGCGTTGTTGCCCAGTGCCGGGTTGCTGGAGTGACCGGCCTTCCCGACCAGGCGAATGCCCTCCATCATCACGCCCTTGTGCATGCGCACCGGGGTGAGGCTGGTCGGCTCACCGATCAGAGCCAGGCTGGCCTGGGGACGGCCGGATTCGCTCAGTGCGCGCGCCCCGGACATGCCGCTCTCTTCGTCGGCCGTAGCGAGCAGCACCAGCGGTTGGCGAAGCTTGTCGGCACGGAACCGTTCGGCCGCGGCCAGGGCGACGGCGAAGAAACCCTTCATGTCGGCGGTGCCGAGCCCGAACAGGCGGTTGTCCATCTGTTCCATCTGGAACGGGTCGGTCTGCCAGCGGCTGGCGTCGTAGGGAACGGTGTCGGTGTGGCCTGAGAGCACCAGGCCGCCGGGACCCTCGCCCAGGGTCGCGATCAGGTTGACCTTGTCCGGCTGATCGGGGATCGGCAGCCACTCGATACGGAAGCCGAGGCCCTCGGCCCAGTCGGCGAGCAACTCGGCCACGGCGCGGTTGCCCATGTCGAGGGCAGGATCGACGCTACTGACCGAGGGAGTACCGACCAGCCGTCCGATCATCTCGACGGTGGCGGGGAGGCGGGTTTGCATCAACGCATTCTGGTGAGGCCGGTTGTGAAAGGCAAGACGCCACGACAAGCGGTTTGCATTCGCACCCGGTGTCACTATCCCCATCGGAAAGGCTACACTGACAGCGTTGGGGAGCCTACAGTATGGAAAGGTCAGCGTGCGGCGACCTCTTTCGGTTGCGTTGTTGCAACGCATCAATCGGACCGTATACTTCGTGAGAGTTCGTAACAGGATGATGGACGTGCGCAGTCGTATGCAGGGATTGAGACTGTTTCTGGCGCTGGTCGCCGGGATCATGGCGACACCGGTCGGGGCCGTGGGTATCGGCCAGGCCAAGGTAGAGTCCTTCCTCGGTGAGCCGTTGCGGGTTCGCGTGGCAATCTCTTTTGCGCCTGGCGAAAACATCACCGGGGCCTGTGTACGCATCGCTTCACCACCGGGTCAGGAATCACCGTTCATCCCGGATCTTGCCAAAGCCAGCTTCCAGCTGATCGAGGGACCGCGCGGTGCGGAACTGATGATCACGACCCGTCGCCCCTACACCGACCCGATCCTGGTTTTCCCATTGAAAGTTGGTTGCGGAGCCGGTGGCGTCTACCGCGAGATCACGCTGCTGATCGACCCCCCAGGCATGGCGGCGCCGACCCGTGCCGCGCGAGCGAAACCGGCACCAGCACCCACACCATCCAAGCCACGACCCCCAACACGCCCTTCGCAGGCAACGGCACCAGTCTCCGTCGACGGCGGGCAGTGGTACGTCGATCGCGGTGAGACCCTGAGCGGCATCATCGTCAAGAGCGGCCTTGATGGAGGTGACCGCAAGCGGCGGCTGGAACTGATCGACGAGGTTGTAGCCGCCAACCCGAACGTTTTCCGCGGTCGGGGGCCCGATTACCTGCCGGCGGGTGCGACATTGACCCTGCCCGGCTGGGGCGGCAGCAAGAGCCGGGGTGAATTGCCGGTTGCGGCAGCGGAACCGACCGATGAGGCTGAGCCGGCCGCGCCGCCCGCGCCAGAACCTCCTCCTGCCGCCGAGCAGGAAGAAGAATTTCGCCTGAAATTGAGCGGCGAGCAGCCTGAAGGGGTCATCGTCACGCCGGAGATGAAAAAGCTCGAGGAGGAACTCGCCAAGCTCAATGCCGCATCCGAAGAGGAGCGCCAGGTCAACCAGGAGTTGCAGGATCGTCTGCTGCAGTTGAAACAGCAGGCGGCTGAGTTGCAGTTGGCCGCGGAGCGAATGGCGCGTGAGAGCAAGGAACTCTCCAGGCAGCGCGGTGAGACCGAGGCGGATGCGACCACGGAAACGAAAGAGACCGCTCCGGCAGTAGCTGCACCGACGCCTGACACCATGGTCAAGGTCGAGGCGCCAGCGGCAGTCGCGCCACCACCACCGCCACCCGAACCCGAGTCCGCGGCACCCGTTTCGATCAACGACTGGGTCAATGACAACCTGGTGCCGATTGCGGCCGCGGTTTTTGTTGGCCTGCTGCTCATCGCTTTCCTGCTACGCGGTGGCGCTCGCGGCAGAGAGGGTCCCACGCTCGACGAACTCATTGCACAGAAGGAGCTCGAGCACGAAGCGCAGCTGCGCGAGGTCCGGGAGACTGCCGAGGTCGTTCACGAGGAGATGCTCGCCGACATTGAGGCCGATATCGCTGAACGTGACGTGGCGGATGAGGAGGATTCGGAGCCGGTAGCAGGAGAGATCCTGGAGGAACTGGTACCCGACGCCGACTCCTCCCATCACCTCTTCAGCGTGGAGGAGGTCGACAGCCTGCTCGAGCAGGCCGAGGTGTTACTCCTGTTCGGTGAGCCAGGCAAGGCGATCATGATGATCGAGGAATACCTCGACGGCGCGGGCAAGGAGAGCAAGGAGCCGAGGCCATGGCTCAAGCTGTTCCAGTTGCTTCGCAGCGAGGGATTGCGAACCGAGTTTGACGAGCGTGCGCACACCTTCAAGCGTTGGTTCAATATCGAGAAACCGAACTGGGAGACCTACTCCCCCGATGGCTTCGAGAGTGCCGGCGTAGGCCTGGAGGAAGCGTGCCCGCACATTTCGCGGCGTATCGAGGAACTCTGGAACGAGCCAGGCGAGGCGTTTGCCTACCTGGATGCCCTGCTGCTCGACAACCGTGACGGCGATCGCGCCGGTTTCCCCCAGATGATCGCCGAAGACATGCTGGCGCTTCGCGACCTGGCTCGCGAACGCGGCAAGGCGGCCTGATTATATTGCCCCTCTAAGGGCGCGTGATCCAGGCAGAAACTGACCGGCCGCACCTGTGAGGGTGCGGCCGGTTGCGTTTTAAAACCCTGGTGACAGGTTACTTGTTGCGGTAGTCGTCATGGCAGCTCTTGCACGCCTTGCCGGTTGCGCCGACCTGCGCTTTCATTGCGCTTTGGTCACCGGACTGGGCGACCTTGGCCAACTTGGCGACCTCCTGTCGCATCTTTTCCAGTTTCTGCTCAAAATCTTCCCAGTCGAGCCATATCTCCGGCATCGCCCGGGTCTTGATCTCTCCAGCATCCTCGTCGGTGCCATCCGGGAAATAGTTCTGCAGCGGCATGGTGCTGACCGCCACCATGCGCGCCGAGTTGGTCTTGAACACCTCGGCATTGAACGGGATGTCGCCCTTGGCCATGGCACCGAGCGGGCCGAAATTGAGGGCGATGACGCGGAGTATGGCGCGTCGTGCGGTGATCGCATCCTCGGGCTTCATCGACTGGGCGTAGCTAACCGTGGATGTAGCCAGGCCGAGGGAGATGGCGGCGGCGAGTTTAAGTTTCCTGGAGAGTGTCATGCAGGGGCTCCTTTATGGTTACTTGCCGAGGCAGGAGAGGACCGCGAGCACGGTCCCAAGGGTGAACGTGAACAACAGTGCCGCACCCCAGGACGGGGCGAAGCGCAGAATTGGCGCTGGCACCTCGGTCGGCCATGGCTTGTGACCGGTAATCATCGGGTACACCAGGTTCTCCCTGCGCACCAAAAGATGGAACAGCACGGCGACGATATGCGCCGCGATCAGGCTGATAAGCACCCAGGCGTTGGTATCGTGTATCGATGTGAGCAGGCTGTTGGTCGATCCACTGACGAGGTGGGCGAGGGGGCCGGTGGTGAAGATCTCGTCATCGGCGAACAGCCCGGTGCCCGCTTGCAAGGAGAGCGACAGCAGCATGAGCAGAACCATCCAGCCGCCAAGCGGGTTGTGCCCGGCGACAAGTGCCTGGCGGTTGCGCAGCAGGTTGCCGGTGAATTCGAAGACCCGGCGTGGACTGTGAAGGAAGTCGACGAAGCGTGCGGTCGTGCTGCCGAAAAAACCCCAGCACCAGCGGAACAGCAGCAGGCCGAGAATCAGGATTCCGGAACGCACGTGCCAGGCCATGGCGTTGCCGCCGGTCAGGCCGGTCGTCACCGAGGTGACGACCAGGATCAGCAGCGCCCAGTGGAACAGGCGTACGGCGAGATCCCAGACGCGCAGGCTGTTCATGCCGTGTGATGTGGTTCCGTGGTCACTGGCGAAAAGTCTAGCCAGAGAGTGCCACGCGGCCAGTGACGTCGCTCAATCTCCGTGGAGATGCGTATTCGCCCAGAGGCGTACAACAGCCGTCTGGACGGTTCATGGCCGGGTATCCACGCGAAGCCACGTGACCATGCGACAGAAAAAAGAACGCCGTGCTCGAGGCACGGCGTCCTGGTCGCTGCCTGGGGCACAAGGCCCCACGATTGGCTAGCCGGTGATGATCTCCGGCCCCATCAGCGAGTGGGGCAGGAAGGTCGATATCCACGGAATGTAGGTGACCATGATCAGGAAGATGAACAGGATGCCGAGCCAGGGCAGGGCCGCTTTCACGACCCGCATCATCGACATTCCCGCGACACCCGAGGTGACGAACAGGTTCA
>CAXMPC010000025.1:0-50896 GCA_964195335.1 uncultured Gammaproteobacteria bacterium
GTAGCTCCCGCGGTACCTGGAATGGCCGACAGATGGCCATGACGATGCACTGGCACCCCGTTCCGGCCTGAGACGCCGACCCCAACGCAGCTGGCAGGACGACACTCATGGCGTCCGCATTACCGACCACCACTCACACCGACCACCCCGTTCCCTCGGCCTCACCCACGGAGTCGACAGCAGTGCAGGACTGGGATATCACGCAGGCCCGCGCGGCGTACAGCACCGCGCACTGGGGCCACGGCTACTTCGATATCGGCCCCGAAGGGCACATCCAGGTGACGCCGCGTCCCGGCCAGGATGGCACAACAATCGACCTGCACCGGATCACCGATCGCCTGGAGGCGGACGGCCTGTCGCTACCGGTTCTGATCCGTTTTACCGACATCCTGCAAGACCGGGTCAAACAACTGCGCGAGGCCTTTGACCGGGCGATGGGCGCCGCCGGGTTCGTAGGCGGTTTCACTCCTGCCTACCCGATCAAGGTGAACCAGCAGCGGCGCGTGGTCGAAGCGATACTCAATGCCGGCCAGGTCGGTCTCGAGGCCGGCAGCAAGCCCGAGTTGATGGCCGTGCTGGGACTGATCGACCCGACGGGAATCGTCATCTGCAACGGCTACAAGGACCGCGAGTACGTGCGTCTGGCGCTGATCGGCCAGCAACTCGGACCGCGCGTCTACATCGTGCTGGAGAAGCTTGGCGAGCTGGACCTGGTGATCGAGGAGGCGCGCCGCCTCGGCGTAACGCCACGCCTCGGCGTGCGCGTGCAGCTGGCCTCGCTCGGGCGTGGCAAGTGGGAAAATTCGGGCGGCGAAAAATCGAAGTTCGGTCTCAATGCCGCGAGTGTTCTGCACGTGGTCGAGCGTCTGCGGCAAAACAGCATGGGCGACGCCTTGCAACTGCTTCACGTCCACCTCGGCTCCCAGGTGGGCAACATTCGCGACATTCACCAGGGCATGCACGAGGTGGCCCGTTTCTACGTCGAACTGCACAAGCTCGGCGTCCCGATCCACTGCGTCGATGTCGGCGGCGGACTCGGGATCGACTACGAGGGCACACGTTCGCGGAGCGCCTGCTCGATCAACTACAACCTGCAGGAATACGCCAACAGCGTGGTCAATGCCCTGGCCGCCGTCTGCGACGAAGAGACGCTGCCACACCCACGGCTGATTACCGAGTCCGGGCGCGCCCTGACCGCCCACCACGCGGTGCTGGTCACCAACATCATCGACGTCACCCGGACGGTCGATTCCACGCCACCACCGGCACCCGATGACGACGCACCCGCCGTGTTGCACAACCTCTGGGAGAAGCTGCAGACAGTCGACACCAGCGCCCTGCTCGAGACCTACCACGAGACCGGTCACTGGCTCGCTGAGGTGCAGACCATGTTCACTCACGGCCTGCTCGACCTGGCGCAGCGGGCCCTGGCCGAGCGCCTGGTCAGTTCCGTGCGCACGCGCCTGGTCAGCCGTCTCAACCCGTCGGTGCCGGCACATCGCGAGGCCCTCGACGAGCTGGCTGACAAGCTGGCCGACAAGTACTTCTGCAACCTGTCGATCTTCCAGTCACTGCCCGATGTATGGGCGATCGACCAGGTGTTCCCGATCATGCCGCTACAGCGTCTCGCCGAGCGCCCGACCCGACGTGTCGTGCTGCACGACATCACCTGCGACTCAGACGGCCGCATCGACCAGTACGTCAACAAGGACGGTATCGACAGCACGCTCCAGTTGCATGCAATCGAGAATGGCGAACCGTACCGGATCGGCGTCTTCCTGGCCGGCGCCTACCAGGAAATCCTCGGCGACCTGCACAACCTGTTCGGCGACACCCACTCGGTTAACGTCGAACTCGACGGTGACGGGGGCTACCGGCTGACGGCACCGATCGAGGGTGACGGGGTCGACGACGTCCTGCGCTACGTCCACTTCGATGCCGAGGACCTGCGGCGCGCCTACCGGGCCCGCGTCGAGGCCGCCGAGCTAAGCGCTGAACAGCGGACCGAGTACCTCGACACGCTGGTCGCCGGACTCGAGGGATACACCTACCTGGAGGACTGACCCGCCTGCCACTTGTGGGTGGTAGCGGTGACTAGCCTTTCAGCCGCAGCAACATGGTCGCGACCGCGTTGGCACGCAGGCGTTCGCGAGCCGCGTCAGCACTCACCCGGTCGGGGTACGGCCCAAGGCGAACCCGGTGGTAGGTGTCCTGGTTTATCGTCACCGTCTGCACCGAGGCCTGGTAGCCGAGCAGGGCCAGCTGGGCCTTGACGCCGTCGGCATCGGCGGCGCTGCGAAACGAACCGGCCTGCAGAATGTAGCCACCAGCCTTGGCTACTGGCGGTGGGGTCACGGCCGGCGCCGGCGCGGTTACTGGCGCCGGGCGTGTCTTCGTTCCACCGGCCACCGGCTCTTCGGGAATCACCACCTCCATCTCAGGCAGGATGGTGTAGAAATCGAATCGGGGTCGCGAGGCCGATTTTGCTTGCGGCACCGGCGAGGTGGCAACTCCCTCTTCGCCGAGAAGCTCTTCGAGGCTGACGTAACCGTGGTCCACCAGGTAGACCCCGAGGGCCACGGTCAGACCGAGGGTCAGGCCCGTCAGGAACGGGCCTTTGGCGGAACGCGGCCTGGACTTGGGTACGGAGCGTGAACGGCCGCGGCGGGACGAATCGGACCGGGCAAAGTCCCTGGACATGGGTCTTCCTTAACGCTTGCAGGTGGGGGCAACGCGGACGCACGGGTCCGCGCACAGTGTGTGCGCGATTATACCGCCAGGGCGTCAGAACAGTTCGATCGGATCGACGTCGAGCGACCAGCGGACACGGCGCGCACCGGGCAACTGTTCCAGGGCCCTGACCCACACCACGAGCAGCTGCTGCAACTGCTCACGCCGGTTCGCCTGCAGCAGCAACTGGGCGCGCTGGCGGCCACCGCGTCGTGCCATCGGTGCCGGCACCGGCCCGAGCACCTCAATTCCTTCGCGCAGTCCTGTCGGCAGGACCGCAGCCGCCGCATCGAGGAAGGCGAGTGGAGCCTCCTCGTCTACCGCTTCGGCACGCAGCAGGGCGAGGTAACTCCACGGCGGCAACTCCGCGAGACGCCGCTCCTCCAGCGCCTCACGGGCGAAGGCGTGGTAACCCTCGCGGACCAGGGCCTGCAGCAGCGGGTGTTCCGGGTGGTGCGTCTGCACCAGTACCCGGCCAGGGTGACTGGCACGGCCGGCGCGGCCGGCCACCTGGACGATCTGCTGCGCGACTCGCTCCGCGGCCCTGAAATCGGAGCCGAACAACCCCGCATCCGCGTTGACCACCCCGACCAGCGTGACTCCGGGAAAGTGGTGCCCCTTGGCCAGCATCTGCGTACCGACCAGCAACCTGGCCTGGCCCGCATGCACCGCCTCGAGCTTGGCGTTCAGGCTGCCGCGACGTCGGGTGGTGTCGCGGTCGATGCGTACCACACCGGCGGCGGCGAACTGCTCGGCGAGCACTTCTTCCAACCGCTCGGTGCCCTGACCAAGAGGGTTCAACACCTCGCCACCGCAATCCGGACAGCGCCGTTCCGGTGGCCGCTCGCTGCCACAGTGGTGGCAACAGAGACGGCCACGCGCCTGGTGCAGGGTCATGCGTGCGTCGCAGCGTCGGCAGCCGGCGATCCAGCCACAATCGTGGCAGATCAGCGTCGTCGCGAAGCCACGGCGATTGAGGTAGACCAGTGCCTGATGGCCGGCGGCAAGTTCCCGCTCGAGGGCATCGAGCAGGGTAGCCGACAGTCCCGCCTGCAGCGGCTTGCTACGGAGGTCGACCAGTTCGACTGTCGGAATCTCGGCCTCGCCGGCTCGTCCCGGCAAGCGCAGGCGATGGTAGCGCTCACGGTTGGCGTTATGCAGGCTCTCCAGGGATGGCGTCGCCGATCCGAGTACGACCGGAATCCCCTCGGTGCGGGCCCTCACCACGGCGACGTCCCGGGCGTGATAGCGGAAACCGTCCTGCTGCTTGTATGACGGGTCATGCTCCTCGTCGACGACGATCAACCCGGGACGGGCCAATGGCACGAACACCGCCGACCGGGTGCCGACGACCACATCGGCACGTCCGTCGCGCGCGGCCAGCCAGGCCGCCAACCGCTCGCCATCCGCCAGACCCGAGTGCAGGACGGCAGGACGGCGGCCGAAATGCTCCCCGACCCGGGCCAGGAGTTGGGGCGTCAACCCGATCTCCGGCACCAGCAGCAACGCCTGACGACCGCAGGAGACGGCCTGCTCGATAGCATGCAGGTAGACCTCGGTCTTGCCGCTGCCGGTGACTCCGTCGAGCAGGAACGGAGTGAAACCGTCGCTGGCACCGACCGCATCGACCGCCGCCTGCTGGGCCAGGTTGAGAGCGTGCCGTGGCGCTGGTTCCAGTACGTCACCGTAGCGTTCTACCGTGGCGGTGAAGGTCTCGGCCAGGCCGTTCCGGGCCAGGGCATGCAATGCCCCGCGCCAGTCACCGTCAAGTTCGCCCAGGGTGGCCCTGCTGGCACCAACACGGCCCAGGTTGTCGAGGAAAGTGTGGACCGCCGCCTGCCGCGGCGCACGCGACAGGCGGCCTGCTGGCAGTTCCAGACCGGCGTCCGTCAATCTCCAGCGTGATTCTCCGGCGGCTTTCGCCTCACTCCCCTGACGCAGGGCCACTGGCAGAGCGGTGGCGATCACCTCACCGAGCGGGTGATGGTAGTAGCCGGCGGCCCAACGCAGCAGATCGAGATCAGCCCCGATCAGTACCGGGCTGGAATCGAGGACTTCGTCGACACGGCGCAGGCGCCCTCGTACCACCGTGGCGACATCGTGCGCATCGACCACCAAGCCCACCAGGTGGCGACGTCCGAACGGTACCCGCACCCTGCAGCCAGGTGCGGGCATGGGACCCTGCCAGCGAGCCGGTGGCAGGTAATCGAAGAGTTGCCGTAGCGGCACGGGCACGGCCACCACGAGCAGGGTGTCAGCAGGCATGCCGCGACTCTAGCACCGGCCCACCGAACGGTGCAGGCCGAATGGGCAAGTTAGTCACCATCGTTCAATGGAAACCTCATCTGCATGCGCTAACTCCATAACGATGAAGGAGATTCATTGTCCATCCACACAAGCTGTGGATAACTTTGTGGAAAACTGTTGAGCCAACGCCCCAAGCCATTGACAGTGCTGTGGCGCACGGCAAATGAGCAATCGCTATACATAATTAACTAACTCAACAAATACAGCATGTTGAGAAATTACCACATGGTCTGCGAGGGTTGACCTCGCCGTCGTCGCCTGATCGACCGACACCGGATGACGATTGTGCATAACACAAAACCGGTGCCTCTTAGGTGGTCATGCTAAAAGATGCTTTGCGGACACGCACTTGGCTGCGCCGAGGCGGAGATAGAGTTGGCCGAAAGCGGAATTTCAGATGGTGAACGGCGCTACCGTACCGGCCTGCTGGCAATGCGCGGCGGGGTGGTCGTATCCGGGCTGATCGTGCTCTTGCTGCCCCCGGGCGAGCTTGGCATCGGCCTCTTTGCCCTGGCCTGTCTCGGTGTCATCTGGGGGGCATGGCAGCGCCGTCGATACTGTCCTTCGCGGCGTGGTAGCGACGGCTCGAAACCGTGACCCGCCTATTCGACGGTGACCGACTTGGCCAGGTTGCGCGGCTGATCGACGTCGGTGCCACGCAGCACGGCCACGTGGTAGGCGAGCAGCTGCAACGGAATGGTGTAAACAATGGGGGAGATCACTTCGTCGGTGGGCGCCACCTCCATCACCTCGACACCGGGTGCCGCGGCCAGACCTGACCCCGGGTCGGCAAAAACGAACAGTCGGCCACCGCGGGCACGCACTTCGTGCAGGTTTGATTTCAGCTTCTCGAGCAACTCGTTGTTCGGCGCCACGGCGACCACGGGCATGTCGTCGTCGACCAGTGCCAGCGGCCCGTGCTTGAGTTCGCCGGCCGGGTAGGCCTCGGCGTGGATGTAGGAGATCTCCTTGAGCTTCAACGCACCCTCGAGGGCCACCGGGTAGTGGTCGCCGCGACCGAGGTAGAGGGCGTGGTGCTTGTCCGCAAACGCCTCGGCGAGCTGCTCGATCGCAGGATCGAGTTCCAGGGCGTGCTCGACCTTGCCCGGCAGCGACAGGAGCTGGCCCACGTAGTTGCGCTCGGCCGCCTCGTCGAGGCGGTGGCGTCGGCCGAGAGCGATCACCAGCAGCAGCAACGCGACCAGCTGGGTGGTAAACGCCTTGGTCGAGGCGACCCCGATCTCGGGCCCGGCCCGAGTCATCAGCACCAGCTCCGACTCGCGCACCAGCGAGCTCTCGGGGACGTTGCAGATCGCCAGGCTGTGCGCGTAACCAAGCTCCTTGGCCGCTCGCAGCGCGGCCAGGGTATCTGCCGTCTCGCCTGACTGCGAGATGGCGACGAACAGCGTCTCGGCGGGTACCACGTGTCGCCGGTAGCGGAACTCGCTGGCCACCTCGACCCAGCACGGCAGTCCGGCCAGGGCCTCCATCCAGTAGCGGGCGACCAGACCGGCATGGTAGCTGGTGCCACAGGCAACGATCTGCACGGCGCCAACACGGTCGAAGATGGCCGAAGCCCCCGGACCGAAGGCCTGCTCGAGCAGACGACCACCGCCCAGCCGTCCTTCCAGGGTGTCTGCCAGAGCGCGTGGCTGTTCGTGGATCTCCTTGAGCATGTAGTGGCGGTAACTGCCACGCTCGATGGCGTCGGCTGTAAGTTCGCTACGGCTGACCTCCCGCTCGACTATCGCACCGCTGGCATCGAAGATGACGACACCGTCGCAGCGGATGTCGGCGATGTCACCCTCTTCGAGGAAGATGAAGCGCTGGGTCACCGGCAGCAGGGCCATGACATCCGAAGCGATGAAGTTCTCGCCGATACCGAGGCCGATCACCAGCGGGCTGCCGCGCCGTGCCGCCACCAGCCGCCCTGGGTCGTCGGCGGCGATCACGCCGAGCGCATAGGCACCTTCGAGTTCGGTCACGGTCGCCTGGACGGCGGCGAGCAGGTCATGGCCGTCAACCAGGTGGTCGTGCACCCGGTGGACCACCACCTCGGTGTCGGTCTCGGAATCGAACTCGTGGCCCGCCTGCTCCAGGCGCAGCGCTTCGAAGTTCTCGATGATGCCGTTGTGGACCAGGGCGACGCGATCGCCACAAAGATGCGGATGAGCGTTGACCTCGCTCGGCGGGCCATGGGTCGCCCAGCGCGTGTGAGCGATGCCGGTGCTGCCCGTAAGCGGTGCTGATGCCAGCGCCGCCTCGAGCGCCGCCACTTTGCCGGAGAGCCGGGTCCGCTCGAGACACCCGTCCGCGCCTCCGAGCACCGCGACCCCGGCCGAGTCGTAGCCACGGTACTCGAGGCGGTGCAGTCCTTCGAGAAGAATCGGGACCACGTCCCGCTGGGCCACGGCCCCGACGATGCCACACATCCTCAGTCGTCCTTTTTGTCGCGCGGGCCAGGCCGTCGCCAATTGGGCACGACCCGTTGCGGGGCACGGCTCACCGCCAGGCTCTCGGCTGGTACATCGCGGGTGACCGTGGTCCCGGCACCGACGGTGGCGCCGTCACCGACCGTTACCGGTGCGACCAGCTGAGTGTCGGAGCCGATGAACACGCCGTCACCGATACGGGTCAGGTGCTTGGCATGGCCGTCGTAGTTGCAGGTGATGGTACCGGCGCCGATGTTGACCGAGCGCCCGATCTCAGCATCACCGACGTAGCTCAGGTGGTTGACCTTGCTGCCGTCACCAATGGTCGCCTTCTTGGTCTCGACGAAATTGCCTACCTTGGCGCCTTCACCGAGACGCGTCTGCGGACGCAACCGCGCAAACGGGCCGATGCTGCAATTGGCGCCGACTTCGCTCGATTCGACAATGCTGTGCGACTCGATCGCGGTCCCGGCACCGATCACCGCGTCGCGCAGCACGCAGTGGGGACCGATCCGTACCCCGTCGGCCAGAGTGACTACCCCCTCGAGCACCACGCCAACGTCGATGAAGACGTCGCGTCCGACCTCGACCTCGCCGCGCAAGTCGAAACGTGCCGGGTCGGCCAGTGTCACCCCCTGCTCCATCAGGCGAGCCGCCTGCGCCTGCTGGTAATGACGCTCGAGTTGGGCAAGCTGGCCCTTGGTGTTGACACCGAGCACCTCCTCGGCGGCAGGCGCCTGGCTGGTGACGACTTCACAGCCATCCGCCACCGCGAGACCAATGACGTCGGTGAGGTAGTACTCTCCCTGGCTGTTGTCGCAACCGATCCGTTCCAACCAGCCGCGCAGCCGACCGGCCGGCGCGGCGAGGATCCCGGTGTTGACCTCGTTCAAGGCGCGCTCGATGTCGTTGGCATCTTTCTCCTCGACGATGCGCATGACGCGACCGTCTTTGTCGCGGACGATGCGGCCGTAGCCGGCCGGGTCGTCGAGTGCCACCGTCAGCAACGCGACCTGCGTTTCCGTGACTTGCGCCACCAGGGTCGAGAGGGTCGCCGCGGCGGTCAGCGGCACGTCGCCGTAGAGCACCAGCACGATATCGTTGTCAGCCACGGCGGGGATGGCCTGGGCCACGGCGTGACCGGTACCCAACTGCTCCTCCTGCAGGATCCAGTTCACCTCAGTCGATGACAGTGCCTGCGGCACCAGTTCACCACCGTGACCGTAGACGACGTGGATCGCTGACGGCTCGAGGACACCGGCAGTGGCGAGAACATGTGCCAACAACGGCTTTCCGGCCAACGGCTGCAGCACCTTGGGCAGGTCCGAACGCATGCGCGTGCCCTGGCCGGCGGCGAGGATGACGATGCTCAGTGCCATGGGTCTCTCTGAACGTTAGTCGCCCGCACAGTCTAGAAACGCCCGGCCGCGATCTCTTCCGGAGTCGCGTCGCGCACCTCGTGTACCTGGACGTGGAACACCACGGTCTGACCGGCGAGTGGGTGGTTCCCGTCCACGGTCAGACGACCGTCGGCGATCTCGGTGACGTGGAAGGTGCGCGGTTCGTTGCGATCATTGACCATCTCGACTTCGGCACCGATGCGCCTGAACTGTTCCGGAACGTTGTCGAGGTCATCGGTGAAGGTCAGGTCCTGGTCGCGGGCGCCAAAGCCGTCGTCGGGGTTCAGCGTCACCTCGGCGCTGTCGCCGCTGACACATCCGTCGAGAGTCTGTTCGACCTTGGCGAACAGGCCGCTGTCACAACCGTGAACGTAACCGATCGGCAGGTCGTTCTGCTCAACGGTCCGTCCTTCGCTGTCGGTGATGCGGTAGGTCAGGGTCACTGCCTTGTGCTTGCCTATGCGCTCCAACGCCCTCTCCCGGTGTTGTGGCAGACCATTGTGCCATAGCGAAAACGACGACAGGCAACCCGGAGGTTGCCTGTCGCGGTCGAACGCAGGAAGAGGTGTCGTGGCTATTTGTGGCCGCGCAGTTTCTTCATCTGCTCGATCATCTGCAACTGGGCGAGCGCCTCGGCCAGCTGGGTGTGCGCCTCCTCGTAGGAAAGCTCGGTCTTTTCACCCTTGATCGCCTCCTCGGCCCTGAGCTTGGCCTCGGTCGCCGCCTGCTCGTCGATCTCGTCACCGCGAAGGGCGGTGTCGGAGAGCACGGTGACGACGTGCGGTTGCACCTCAAGGATGCCGCCGGAGACGTAGAACGACTCTTCGCCACCGCCGGCGACCTGGACCCGAACCACGCCGGGCTTCAGGGGCGACAGCAGCGGTGCGTGGCGCGGTGCGATACCGACCTCGCCTCGCAGCGCCGGGGCGAAGACCATCTCGGCTGCACCGGAGAAGATCGACTGCTCGGCGCTGACGATGTCGACGTGGATGGTCATGGCCATAGCTTACTTCACCTCGCCTCGGTCAGAGGGTCTTGGCTTTTTCGACCGCTTCTTCGATGCCACCGACCATGTAGAAGGCCTGCTCCGGAAGGCTGTCGTACTCGCCTTCGACGATGCCCTTGAAGGCACGGATGGTGTCCTTCAGGTTGACGTACTTGCCCGGAGAGCCGGTGAACGTCTCGGCGACAAAAAACGGCTGCGACAGGAAGCGCTGCAGCTTGCGTGCCCGGGAGACGGCCTGCCTGTCCTCCTCGGAGAGTTCGTCCATGCCGAGGATGGCGATGATGTCGCGCAGTTCCTTGTAGCGCTGCAGCGTGCCCTGCACCGCGCGGGCCACGCCGTAGTGCTCCTGGCCGACCACCAGCGGGTCGAGCTGGCGCGACGTGGAGTCGAGCGGGTCGACCGCCGGGTAGATGCCTTGCTCGGCAACCTGGCGCGACAGCACCAGGGTTGCATCGAGGTGGGCGAAGGTGGTCGCCGGCGACGGATCGGTAAGGTCGTCCGCCGGGACGTAGACCGCCTGGAACGACGTGATCGAGCCGGTCTTGGTCGAGGTGATGCGCTCCTGCAGCTGACCCATCTCCGAGGCCAGGGTCGGCTGGTAGCCCACCGCCGACGGCATGCGCCCGAGCAGCGCCGAAACCTCGGTACCGGCCAGGGTGTAGCGGTAGATGTTGTCGACGAACAGCAGGACGTCGCGGCCCTCGTCGCGGAAATTCTCGGCGATGGTCAGGCCGGTCAGCCCGACACGCAGGCGGTTGCCCGGCGGCTCATTCATCTGACCGTAAACCAGAGCCACCTTGTCGATGACGCCACCTTCGGTCATCTCGTGGTAGAAGTCGTTGCCCTCGCGGGTACGCTCGCCGACACCGGCGAACACCGAGTAGCCGGAGTGCTCGACGGCGATGTTGCGGATCAGTTCCATCAGGGTGACGGTCTTGCCGACACCGGCGCCGCCGAACAGGCCGATCTTGCCGCCCTTGGCGATCGGCATGATCAGGTCGATGACCTTGATGCCGGTCTCCAGGATATCGACCGAGGGCGACTGGTCGGCGTAGGCCGGCGCCTGCCGGTGGATAGGCGACCGCTCCTCGGTCTCGACCGGACCTGCCTCGTCGATCGGGTTGCCGAGCACGTCCATGATGCGCCCGAGCGTCGCCGTGCCGACCGGAACGGTGATCGGTGACTCGGTATTGGTGAACGCCACGCCGCGGCGCAGGCCGTCGGTCGCACCCATGGCGATAGTGCGTACGACACCGTCACCGAGCTGCTGCTGTACCTCGAGGGTCAAGCCGTACTCTTCGCTGACCAGCGCCGTGTGCACCTTTGGGATGGCGCTGCGTGGAAACTCGACGTCCACGACTGCGCCAAGGATCTGAACCACGTTACCCGAACTCATTGTGCGTTCCCCTTCAAGCTTGATTCATGTCAGACCGCGGCGGCACCGCCGACGATCTCAGAGATTTCCTGAGTGATGGCTGCCTGGCGGGCCTTGTTGTAGACCAGCTGCAGTTCGTCGATGAGATCGCTGGCGTTGTCGGTGGCCGCCTTCATGGCCACCATGCGCGCCGCCTGCTCGGAGGCAAGGTTCTCGACCACCCCGTGGTAGACCAGCGACTCGATGTAGCGCGTTAGCAGACCGTCGATGACGTTGCGCGCTTCCGGCTCGTAAATGTAGTCCCAGTGGTTCTTGAGTTCCTCGTCGCTGCCTGCCGGCAACGGGATCAGCTGCTGTACGGCCTGCTCCTGCGTCATCGAGTTGACGAAGTTGTTGTAGGCCATGAACAGCCGGTCGATCCTGCCTTCACCGTAGGCGTCGAGCATCACCTTGACGGTACCGATCAGGTCGGAGATTTCCGGCTTGTCGCCGAGGTGCGAGGCGGTGGAAACGATGTTACTGCTGAAGCGAGAGAAAAAGCTGCGCGCCTTGGTACCGATCACGCACAGGTCGATCTCGACGCCCTGCTTCTCCCAGTCCCGCATCTCGGCCAACAGCCGTTTGAACAGGTTGGTGTTCAAGCCACCGCAGAGACCGCGATCGGTGGAGACGATAATATAACCGACCCGCTTCACCTCACGCTCGATGGTGAACGGATGGCGATACTCCGGATGACCCTGGGCGAAGTGGCCTACCACCGCGCGCATCTTCTCAGCGTACGGGCGGGCGGCTCTCATCCGCTCCTGGGCACGGCGCATCTTGCTCGCCGCGACCATCTCCATCGCACTGGTGATCTTTTGCGTGCTTTGCACGCTCTTGATCTTGGTGCTTATTTCCTTGCCTACAGCCATTTCGGGCTCCCGCTTACCAGGTGTGGTTCGCCTTGAACGACTCGGCTATCTTGGTCAGACTCTGCTCGACCTCGTCGTTCAGGACCGGGTCCTGGTTGATCTTTTCAAGCATTTCGGCGTGCTCGCTGCGGGCGTAGCTCAGCATGGCGGCTTCGAAGTCGACCACTTTGTCGATATCGACATCGTCGAGATGGCCACGATCGATGATGAACAGCATCAGCGCCTGGTCGGCAACCGACATCGGTGAGTACTGCGGCTGCTTCATCATCTCGGTAGCGCGCTGACCACGATCAAGCTGCTTGCGGGTCGCCTCATCAAGGTCGGAAGCGAACTGCGAGAAGGCCGCCAGTTCACGGTACTGGGCAAGCGCCAGGCGGACGCCGCCACCGAGCTTCTTGATGATCGGCGTCTGCGCCGCGCCACCGACGCGGGAGACCGACAGTCCGGCGTTGATCGCCGGGCGGATGCCGGCATTGAACAGGTCGGTCTCGAGGAAGATCTGACCGTCGGTGATCGAGATCACGTTGGTCGGCACGAACGCCGAGACGTCGCCGGCCTGGGTCTCGATCACCGGCAGCGCGGTCAGCGAACCGGTCTTGCCCTTGACCTCGCCGTTGGTCACCTTCTCGACGTAGTCGGCGTTGACCCGTGCCGAACGCTCGAGCAGGCGCGAGTGGAGGTAGAAGACGTCACCCGGATACGCTTCGCGCCCCGGTGGGCGGCGCAGCAGCAGTGAGATCTGGCGGTAGGCCCAGGCCTGCTTGGTCAGGTCGTCATAGATGATCAGAGCGTCTTCGCCGCGATCACGGTAGTACTCGCCCATCGAGCAGCCGGCGTAGGGGGCCAAGAACTGCATCGCCGCCGAATCGGCGGCGCTCGCGGCGACGACGATGGTGTGATCCATCGCGCCGTGCTCTTCGAGCTTGCGCACCACACCGGCGATCGACGAGGCCTTCTGGCCGACCGCAACGTAGATGCACTTAATCCCGGTGCCTTTCTGGTTGATGATGGCGTCGATAGCGATGGCGGTCTTGCCGGTCTGGCGATCACCGATGATCAGCTCGCGCTGGCCGCGACCGATCGGCACCATGGCGTCGATCGATTTCAGGCCGGTCTGCACCGGCTGGTCGACCGACTTACGGGTGATGACGCCCGGCGCCACCTTCTCGACCGGCGAGGAGTGCTCGCTCGCGATCGGCCCCTTACCGTCTATCGGGACACCCAGGGCGTCGACGACGCGACCGAGCAGCGGCTCACCGACCGGTACCTCGAGGATGCGACCGGTGGTCTTGACGCTGTCACCCTCGGAGATGTGCTTGTACTCACCGAGGATCACCGCGCCGACCGAATCGCGCTCTAGGTTGAGCGCCAGGCCGTAAGTGTTGCCCGGGAGCTCGATCATCTCGCCAGCCATGACGTCGGCCAGGCCGTGGATGCGGACGATGCCGTCGGTCAGGCTGACCACGGTCCCCTGGGTCCGGACTTCGGTAGCAACGTCGAAGTCCTTGATCCGTTCCTTGATCAGCTGACTGATTTCCGAAGGATTGAGCTGCATTTCTTTAAACCTCTTAACCTTCCAACTGTCCGGTGAGTCGATCCAATCTGCCAAGGGCCGATCCGTCGATCACCAGGTCGCCGGCGTGGATCACCGCGCCGCCGATCAATGTCTTGTCGATTTCGCACTCGAGCCGCACGTCACGGCCGAGATAATTCTTGAGCGCGGCCGCGAGTTTCTCCAGCTGCTGTTCGCTGAGTTCGAACGCCGTGGCGACGCGGGCGTCTACCGTACGCTCGGCCTCTGCACGCAGGGCCGAGTACTGCTCGGCAACCTGGGGCAGCAGGTCGAGCCGTTGGTTGTCGGCCAGCACCCGAACGAAGTTGCGTCCGGTGTCATCGAGAGCATCCCCACAGGCCTCGACGAACAGGTCGGCGACCGTCTGTCGTGTCACCTGCACACTTGCCAGCACCTGCTGCATCGTCGGGTCGGCACCGACCACAGTGGCCGCGGAAAGCATGTCACTCCACGCGGCCAGGGCATCCTGCTCCTGCGCGAGCTCGAATACTGCTTGAGCGTAGGGCCGGGCTACGGTGGATTTCTCTGCCATCGCGCGACTGCCTTACAGGTTGGCGACCAGGTCTTCAAGCAGGTCGGCGTGGGCCTTGGCGTCGATCTCGCGCGCCAGGACCTTGCCGGCACCGGAGACCGCCAGGGCGACCACCTGCGAACGCAGTTGCTCCTTGGCCCGGTTGACCTCCTGATCTATCTCGGCACGGGCGGCCTCGAGAAGGCGCTGGCCTTCGCTACGTGCCTCGCCCTTCGACTCCTCGACGATCTCGGAGGCACGCTTCTGTGCCTGCGCGATCAGCTCGGCAGCCTGCTCCTTGGTCTCGCCCAGGAGTTCCTTGGCACGTTTCTCGGCCAGTTCCTGCTCGTGCTTGCCGCGCTCGCCGGCCGCAAGGCCGTCGGCAATCGTCTTCTTGCGCTCATCAAGGGCCGCCATGATCGGCGGCCAGATGAACTTCATGCAGAACCAGACGAACAGCGCGAAAGAGAACAGCTGAACGATGAGCGTCAGGTTGATATTCATGGCTTACCTCGCGTTACGGGCGGGAGGTGACGGCGTGAATCGGTTGCCCGATCAGCCAGCCACCGCGAACAGCACGTAGAACGCGATACCCACCGCGATCATCGGCACGGCGTCGACCAGACCCATGACGATGAAGAACTGGGTGCGCAGCATCGGGATCAGTTCGGGCTGGCGCGCGGCTCCCTCGAGGAAGCGGCCACCGAGGATGCCGATGCCGACAGCGGCACCGAGAGCACCGAGGCCCATCATCAGGCCGCCGGCGATAAAGAGGAGTGCACTTGCTTCAGACATTTCTCTCTCCTGTGAGCAAATAGGCCGTCAAGGCCCGGTCAATCAATGGTCGTCGGGAACGTGATGAGCCATGTCCAGGTAGACGATGGTCAGAACCATGAAAATAAACGCCTGCAGCAACACGATCAGGACATGGAAAACCGCCCAGGCCCACTGCAGGGCGACACCGAAAGCACCGATGAAGATACCGCCACTGTACATCAGCGCGATCAGGATGAAGATCATCTCGCCAGCGTAGAGGTTGCCGAACAGTCGCAGCGAGTGCGAGAGCGGCTTGGCGATCAGGTTGACCCCTTCGAGGAGCAGGTTGAGCGGCACGAACAGCGCCATGACGAACGGGTTCTTGCTCTCGAACGGGTGCAGCGTCAGCTCGGCGGCGAAGCCCTTGGCGCCTTTCATCTTGAAGCTGTAGAAGATCACCAGGATGAAGACACCGATGGCCATGCCGAACGTCGCGTTCGGATCGGTGGTCGGCACAACCTTCATGTACGGGATGCCGATCGCCGTGGCGATCCACGGGATCAGGTCGACAGGGACCAGGTCCATCAGGTTCTGCAACAGGATCCAGATGAACAGCGTGGCGGCCAGCGGGGCCACCATGTCGTTCTTGCCGCTGAAGCTGCCGCGCACGTTTTCGTTGATGAAGTCGACAATCCACTCGACGAAGTTCTGCGCCGCGCCGGGCACCCCGGCACTGGCCCGCTTGCCGACCCGGTGGAACCACCACAGGAACAGCACACCTAGGCCGATCGAGAAAAACAGGGTATCGACATGCAGCGCCCAGAAGCCCATCTCGCGGGCCTCCTCGGCACCATGAGCGATGCCCCAGCTGCCATCGGCATGCTGCCCGAAGGTCAGGTTCTGGAGGTGGTGCCTGATGTAGCTCGAGGCTGTGATTGCTTCGCCTTCGACTGCCATGACTCTCCACTCATCCGTGTCCCGGTCGAACCTGCATCAGCAGGGCCGGGAGTCCAGCTACGAAACCCAGCAACAGCGGCAGCGGCTCCAACTCGAGGATTCCGATACCGAGTGCAAACAGCAAAGCGACACTGGCAAACCGCTCCAGGGCCGACAGGTACAGGACCTGGAGACTCTGCCGGGCCGACAGGGCCCCGACGCGGTTGGCCCGACGCGCGCGCCAGTCCAGGAGCAGCAGATTCGTCAGCGCCACCACTCCGCCGTACAAGACCGCGGGTACGGCAGAACCGCCTTGCACCAGACCGGTGACCGTCATCGTGATGCCGACCAAGGCCAGCAGGATAACGATCACAAAAGCCGTAGAGCGTTGTCGGTTCCCCAAGCGCCTATGCTGCGCTGCAACAAACGAAGTCCGGGCAACACCTCCGCGCGCTATGCGGTGGCGGACGGGTCATCCCTTCGTCCGTAGAAACGGAGCGGAAGTATACGATCGGCCCATAAATCTTGTCAATGAGCCAACAAAAATATCTGAGGGGTCGCGCCGGAAACGGGACCTTGGATCACACCCTCGACGCCATTCTGGACTTGATATCCGTCAGGCGGCTTGGCGGGCCTGGGAGTTGAGAAGACTGTGCTTGAATAGCGCCTTGTGGATGTCACCTATGCTGACGATACCGGCCAGACGCCCGTCGGCATCGGCAACCGGGATGCGACGGAACTTGTGGCGCACCATCACCGACGTGGCACGCAGCAACGGGGTGTCCGGCTGCACGCTGACCACACCCTTGTGCATGACGTCGGCAACGGTCAGGCCGAGGGTGGCGCCGTACTGCTGTTCCATTTGCTCGAAATCACGGACCCCGGAATTCTCCATCAGGTCGTCGAGACTGGGAAAGAGGTAGTGGAGGATGTCGCGCTCGGCGACGAACCCGATCAGGCGGTCGTCATCATCGACGACCGGCAGGCCGCTGAGACGGTTCAGGCACATCACCGCGGCAACCTCTTCAAGACGGGTCCCGGTTGTGGCGGTACGGACGTTTCGGGTCATCACTTCATCGACAAGCATGGCTCTGCTCCTCTCTCTAGGTTCGGCTCCGGGTCTACTGCCCTGTGGAGTTTCATCCTAGGAGTGCGCGTAAGTGCTTGACCAATGAAATTATTTGATGTGTGCCAAAATTCCTTCCAACTCGTCATTGGAGTTGTATTCGATCACCAAACGACCCTTGCCCGCACGGCCGTGGCGCAACTGCACGCTCGCACCCAGTCGCTCGGCGAGTTCCTCTTCTAGGCGGCGGATGTCGGGATCAGGCCGTGGCGGCGGTTTCTTGCGGTCGCCGGCCAGCCAACGCTTGACCAGGCGCTCGGTCTCACGCACCGACAGTCCGCGCGCGGCAACCTGGCGCGCCGCTTCCGCCTGATGGGCACCGCCGAGGCCAAGCAGCGCCCGGGCGTGCCCCATCTCCAGGCTCCGCCCCTCGACCAGCGTCTTGACCTCCTGCTCGAGGTCGAGCAGCCGCAGCAGGTTACTGACGGCGGCGCGTGAGCGGCCGACGGCATTGGCCGCCTCCTGGTGGGTCAGGCCGAACTCCTCGACCAACCGCTCGAGGGCGCGCGCTTCCTCCAGCGGATTGAGGTTCTCGCGCTGGATGTTCTCGATCAGCGCCATGGCCACGGCGGCCTCGTCCGATACGTCGCGCACCACCGCCGGAATCTCGTGCAACCCGGCCATTTGGGTCGCACGCCAGCGCCGCTCGCCGGCAATCAGCTCGTAGCGATCGTCACCGAGCGGCCTGACCACCACCGGCTGCACCACGCCCTGGGCACGGATCGAACTGGCCAGATCCTCGAGACTTTCAGTACGCATGTCGCTGCGCGGCTGGTGGCGACCGCGCTGGATCAGGTCGACGGGCAGGTAGCGCAGGCTGGCCTCGTCCGATTCCTTGGCAGGCGCACCAGCAGGGGCTCCCTTACCGCTGCCCCCAAGCAGTGCATCGAGTCCGCGCCCGAGCCCCCGTTTCTTCGCCATCATCGTCACTCTCCGTGGAAACTCACGCCGGGACCGCCACCGGCACGTCACGACGCTGGCGACGCATCATCTCGCCAGCCAGCGCCAGGTAGGCCAGCGCTCCGCTCGAAGTCTTGTCGTGATGCATCGCCGGCAGGCCGTAGCTCGGAGCCTCGGCCAGGCGGATATTGCGCGGGATCACCGTGCGGTAGACGCGCTCGCCGAAATGCTCCTCGAGCTGCTGGGAGACGTCGTTGGCGAGGTTGTTGCGCGGGTCGAACATGGTCCGCAACAGCCCCTCGAGTTCAAGCGACGGGTTGATCATCTGCTGGATCTGGCCAACGGTATCGAGCAGCGATGACAGACCCTCGAGGGCGTAGTACTCGCACTGGATCGGAACGATGACGCCGTCGGCGGCGACCAGGGCGTTCAGGGTCAGCATGTTCAGCGACGGCGGGCAGTCGATCAGGACAAAATCGTAATCATCAGTGACCGGCTCCAGCGCCCGCCGCAACCGCTGCTCGCGCGCCAGCGCCTGCATCAGCTCTACTTCGGCCGCGGTCAGGTCACCGTTGGCGGGCAGCAGGTCGAAACCGTTTTCTTCAAGATGCATGCGCGTCTCGACTGCGTTCGACTCGCCAAGCAGAAGCGAGCAGCTGCTGCGCTCCAGTTTCCGCTTGTCGATGCCACAACCGATGGTGGTATTGCCCTGGGGGTCGAGGTCGACCAACAGCACACGGCTCTTCAACGCTGCCAGCGAGGCGGCGAGATTGACCGCGGTCGTCGTCTTGCCGACTCCGCCCTTCTGGTTGGCGATCGCGAGTGTCCTGCCCATCGGGATTCCTGCCCTGCCGGCGTTCAGGCCGGTCGGGGTGTTGTCTCGGGAACGAGGCGCACCAGGTGGCGCGCGGCGTCAAGCCCTGGTACCGCCAGCGGCACCACGTCACGCACGACCATGTCCGGGGGCAGGGCGGCGAGCTCCGAGTCGGGACGCTGCCCTTTCATGGCCAGGATCACGCCATCGGCGGCGACCAGGTGGCGGCAGGCGGTGAGCATATCAGATATGTTGGCGAAGGCACGCGTGATGACAGCGTCATAGGGGGTTTCGGGGTGGTACGCCTCGGCTCGGGCGTGCACGGGGTTGACGTTGGCCAGGCCGAGTTCGATGACGGCCTGACGCACGAAACGCACCCGCTTGGCACTGGCGTCGAGCAGCGTGACCACCAGCCCCGGGCAGGCGATGGCGAGCGGGATGCCGGGCAAGCCGGCACCACTGCCGACATCGACCAACCGCCCGGTCGGCAGGTAGGGAACGACGGCAAGAGCGTCGAGCAGGTGACGGGTGACGATGCCATCGAGGTCGCGCACCGCGGTGAGATTGAAGACCCGGCTCCAGCGCTGCAGCAGCGCCGCATAGTGCAGCAGCGCCGCCCGCTGATCCTCGTCGAGATCGAGCCCGAGTGCCGCGAGACCGCGGTCTAGCGACGCCTCCGGCATCGGTTCGTCAGGCGGCTTTGCGCCCGGCCTCGAACGCCTGCTCGTTGACCGGCACCAGTGCCGGCTTGCGTTCCCGGAAGCGCTCCAGGATCCGCTCACGCAGGTGGTCAGCAGGGAACGGCAGGTGATCGGCGATAGCGCCGAGCATCACGGTGTTGACCAGGCGCAGGTCGCCGAGACCGCGGGCGATCTCACCGGCGTCGACGGTATGCAGCTTGATGCCCGCCTTCACCATCGCACCGACCGGGTCCTCCGGGTAATCGAACAGGCCGACGCTGACCACCGGCGGCGCCAGTTGCAGCGTGTTGACCATCGCCACCCCTTCTGGACGCAGGTAGTGGCACCAGCGCAGCGCCTCGGCCACCTCGAAGCCGACCATGATGTCGGCCGTGCCCGGCGCGATCGACGGCGACAAAACGCGCTCGCCGAAACGGATGTGGGAGGTGACCATACCGCCGCGCTGGGCCATGCCGGCGACCTCGGTCTTCTTGACATCGAAACCCTCGGCCAGCGCCGCCTCGGCAAGGATCTCGGCTGCGGTCATGACCCCCTGGCCACCGACACCGACGACCAGGATGTTGGTAGGTGACGACTCGCTCATCTCAGCCGCTCCGCGGCCGGAACGATGGCGTCGGGGGCGCAGGTCTTCTGGCACAGGTTGCAGCCGGTACAGGCCGCGGTCTCGATGGTGACGAATTTGAGCTCTTTCTCCTTGCCGCTCGGCTTGACCACCGTCTCGCTTCGAGTCACCGAAATCGCCGGGCAGCCGACGTCGAGGCAGTTACTGCAGCCGGTGCACAGTTCGGGCTCGACCTTGAGCGCGACGCGCGGTTCGTAATTGTCGGTCAGCACGCACGGCTGGTTGGTGATGATGATCGACGGACCGTCCTTGCGCGTCTCCTCCCGCAGCAGCTTGAACAACGTTGGCAACTCGTAGGGATCGACCACGTGGACCCGGTCCGACGGCACGCCGATCGCTTCGGCGAGCTTGGCGAAATCGACCCGCGGCGCCTCGTTACCGTAGAGGTCACGACCGCTGCCCGGGTTCTCCTGGCCACCGGTCATGCCGACCGTGCGGTTGTCGAGCAGCAGGACGGTGACGTTGCCTCGGTTGTAGGCGATGTCGAGCAGTCCCTGCATGCCCATGTGCATGAAGGTGGAGTCACCGATCACCGCGACCATGCGCTTGTCGGCGTCGATCTCACCGCGCCCCTTGTCGGCACCCAGCGCCATCGGTAGCGAGGCCCCCATGCAGACCGTGCTGTCGAGGGCGTTCCACGGGTGGCCGGCACCGAGCGTATAGCAACCGATGTCACCGGTGATGACCAGCTTCTTGATTCGCGAAAGCGAGAAGTAGACGCCGAGGTGAGGGCAGGCGACGCACAGCGTCGGCGGCCGCGGGAAGACCCCGGAGACGAGGGTCGGCGGTTCCTTGACCGCCGGTGCAAGCTTGGCGCCGGTCAGTGGCGCCAGCGCGCGCTCCAGCACCTCGGGCGTCAGTTCGCCCTGGCGCGGCAGCAGGTCCTTGCCCACCAGCGGCAGCCCGGCGGCGCGCAGTTCGAGTTCCATCAGCGGCTCGCTCTCCTCGACCACCACCAGGGTCTCGACCGAGCCGGCGAAGGCCTTGATCCGTTCCAGCGGCAGCGGGCAGCTGAAACCAAGCTTGAGGATCGGAGCGTCCGGGAAGGCCTCGCGCACGTGCAGGTAGGCCGGGCCTGAGGTGACGAAACCCAGCGTGCGGTCGCCGCCATCATCGAGCAGGTTGAGTTCGCTGGTCTCGGCTGCCGCGCGCAGTTTCTCCTCGCGCTCGAACATCAACGGGATACGGTTACGCGCGTGGGCCGGGACCATGACCCAGCGCTGCGGGTCCTTGGTGAATCCGGCCGGCTCGTGGGCGATACGCTCGCCCGTGGTGACCACGCCTTTGACGTGGCAAATACGGCTGGTCAGCCGCACCAGCACCGGTGTCTCAAACTGCTCGGAAAGCTCGAACGCCAGCTTGGTCATGGCGTGCGACTCCTGCGCATCCGCCGGCTCGAGGATCGGCACGTGGGCGAAGCGACCCCAGTGGCGCGAGTCCTGTTCGTTCTGCGATGACGACATACCGACATCATCGGCGATGGCGATCACCAGGCCACCGGCGGCACCGGTCAGGGTCAGCGTCATCAGTGCGTCGGAAGCGACGTTGAGACCGACGTGCTTCATGGCGCAGATCGTGCGGCTGCCCATCATCGAGGCGCCGATGGCGATCTCCAGCGACACCTTCTCGTTGACCGACCACTCGGCATACAAGTCGGGATAGCCGGCCAGCGCCTCGAGAATCTCGGTCGAGGGCGTGCCCGGATAGGCGGCCGCGACGCGAACGCCAGCCTCCCAGGCGGCACGGGCCACGGCCTCGTTGCCGGACATCAACTGCCGGCTCGCGGCAGGTATCGGTTGGACTGCACTCACGGGGCTACCCCTCCTGTCAGACCCGGCGGAAATTCAGACTATCGCCGGGAAAAGGCCACGCAGAATACCACAGCGACGATGGTGGCCTGCCCCTCAGCCACCCACCTGGCCGTCGTCGCCGCCGGCCGCCGGACCGATGGCGTCACTGCGGCGGAATACGGTGCCGGTGAACAGCCCGACCAGCGTGCCGTCGCCTCGTCGCACCTCGACCCGGTAGAGCCCGGTGCGGCCTCCCAGGGACTCCTCGGCGGCGACGGCGGTGAGCGTGTCACCGGCGCGCGAGGCGGCCGGGTAGCTCATCTGGGTAGACAGCGCGACGGCGGTGCGACCGTGGGAGTTGGCGGCGATGGCGAAGGCGAAATCGGCCAGGGTGAACGTGGCGCCACCGTGAGTGGTGCCGACCCCGTTGTGCATCGCCTCGGTGACCGGCATCGTCACCTCGCAGCGACCCGGTGCCACCGATACCAGGCGGATCCCGAGCCCACGAGCGAACAGGTCGGCCTCGGCCATCCAGTGCCCGACCACCTCGGCCTGGTGCTGCGCTTCATTCTCGTCGGTCATGTCATCTCCCGTGTCAGCCGACCCGGCGCAGGTCGCCGTGCCGTTTCAGGTGCACCAGCAGCAGCGACACCGCGGCCGGGGTGACCCCGGGGATCCGCGCCGCCTGACCGAGGGTTGCCGGACGCCGTGCGACAAGCTTCTGGCGCACCTCGTTCGAAAGCCCACTGATGGCGTCGAAATCGAAACCATCGGGTAGCGCCGTGGATTCGTGCCGCCGGTTGCGCTCCACCTCCAGTCGCTGGCGCTCGAGATAACCGGCGTAGGCGGACTGGATCTGGACCTGCTCGGCGACGTGTGGATCGTCCACGCCCGGACCCAATCCCGGCAGCATCACCAGCCCCGCGTAATCGACCTCCGGCCGTCGCAGCAGGTCACTGGCACGGCTGTCGCGACTCGGTTCACGGCCGAAACGTGTGGCGAAGGCCTTCGCCGTGGGACTGCCCGGCGCGACCGGCAAGGCGGCCAGGCGCTGCTGTTCAGCGACGACGGCATCGCGTTTGCGCTCGAAGCGGCGCCAACGGTCATCGTCGACCAGGCCGAGTTCGCGGCCGACCGGGGTCAGGCGCAGGTCGGCGTTGTCCTCACGCAGCAGCAGCCGGTACTCGGCGCGGCTGGTAAACATCCGGTAAGGCTCGCTGGTCCCCAGAGTGATCAGGTCGTCGACCAGCACCCCGAGGTAGGCCTCATCACGGCGCGGCCACCACGCCTCTTCCCCGGCCACCTGGCGCGCGGCATTGAGACCGGCGAGCAGCCCCTGTGCGGCCGCCTCCTCGTAACCGGTGGTGCCGTTGATCTGGCCGGCGCAGAAAAGACCGCCGAGGCTACGGGTCTCGAGCGTCGGACGCAGGTCACGTGGGTCGAAGTAGTCGTACTCGATGGCGTAGCCGGGGCGCACGATGCGCGCCTGCTCGAAGCCGGGGATCGAGCGCACCAGATCGTACTGGATGTCGAACGGCAGGCTGGTCGAGATGCCGTTAGGGTAGACCTCGACGGTATCGAGCCCCTCAGGCTCGACGAAAATCTGGTGCGAGTCGCGTTCGGCGAAGCGCACCACCTTGTCCTCGATCGACGGGCAATAGCGCGGGCCGGTGCCCTCGATGGCGCCAGTGAACAGTGGCGAGCGGTCGAGGCCGGCACGGATGATGTCGTGGGTCCGGGACGTGGTCCGGGTGATGTGGCACGCCACCTGGCGCGGATGGTCGGCCGGGCTGCCGAGGAACGAAAAGACCGGCACCGGATCATCACCCGACTGCACCTCCAGCCGGTCGAAATCGATGGTGCGGCCATCGAGTCGCGGCGGCGTCCCGGTCTTCAGGCGCCCGGTCCGTGGCAGCAGTTCGCGCAGACGCGTCGCCAGGGCCTGGGCCGGCGGATCACCGGCACGGCCGGCGGCATAGTTGGCGGGACCCACATGGACCCGACCGGCGAGGAAGGTGCCGACCGTCAGTACCACGCTCGGTGCGCTGAACACCAGGCCCATCTGGGTCACCACACCGGCCACCCGGCCGCTTTCGACGACCAGGTCATCGACCGCCTGCTGGAACAGCGTCAGGTTGGGCTGGTTCTCGAGGCGGGCGCGGATCGCCTGACGATAGAGAACACGATCGGCCTGGCCACGGGTCGCGCGCACGGCCGGCCCCTTGCTGGCATTGAGTACGCGGAAGTGGATTCCGGCGCGGTCGGCGGCCTGCGCCATCGCCCCGCCGAGGGCGTCGATCTCGCGCACCAGGTGACCCTTGCCGATGCCGCCGATCGCCGGGTTGCAACTCATCTGGCCGAGCGCCTCGATGCTGTGGGTCAACAGCAGCGTGTGTGCGCCCATCCGGGCCGCGGCCAGGGCGGCCTCAGTGCCGGCATGGCCGCCACCGACGACGATGACATCGAACGCTTCCGGATGGCGCATCAGTTTGCTGGAACTCCCACGATTCGGGCGCAATTGTACGCCCGTGTTGCCAGGCAGGCCATTGGCCATGCCAGGAAACTGCTTGCGGATGAGAGGGATAGCGTACCTGGCGAGGAGGAATTGCCATTCATTGACCTGTGCCGCTCCACGGCAGCGGCCTACTTCGCCTAAGATGGCCGGCCTGCGGCCCTCAATTAGAACGGAGCGGTACACGTGGACACCGAACTGCGCCAACTCGCCGGCTGCCTCGACCCCACCACCTGGAACCGGATCGGCGTCGGCCGCCTACCCGGCCTGATCGGCATGGAGATCGTCGAGGTGGACTTCGACCGGCTCATGGGCCAGCTTGATGTCCGAGCCGAGTTGCTTGCACCGAACGGCTTCCTGCACGCCGCCACGGTCGTGGCCCTGGCCGATACCACCTGCGGCTACGCCACTGTGGTCAACCTGCCGACCGGAGCGCAGGGCTTCACCACCGTCGAACTCAAGAGCAACCATTTCGGCACCGCGCGCGATGGCACCATCCTGTGCATCGCCACCCCGCTGCACCGTGGACGCACCACCCAGGTCTGGGACGCCGCGGTGACACGCGAATCCGACGGCCGTCTCCTGGCATCGTTCCGTTGCACGCAGATGATCCTCGGCGTCGGCTGAGCCCGCAGGCGATGCACAACGCTCCCTACTACGCGGCTGCCGAACAGAACCGGGAACCGATCCTGGCCGTGCTGCGCGAGGTGCTCGACCGACCCGGACTGGTGCTCGAAATCGGCAGTGGCAGCGGCCAGCACGCCGTCCACTTCGCCACCCACCTCGGGCACCTCGAATGGCAACCGACCGATCTCTCCGAACAGCTGCCGGGTATCGAACAATGGCGCGCCCTGGCCGGCCTCGCCAACGTTCTCCCACCGCTGGCACTCGATCTCGATGATGACGCCTGGCCGGTTTCTGCCTGCGACGAGGCCTACTCGGCCAACACGGCCCACGTCATCTCCTGGCCGCGGGTCGAACGCATGCTGGCCGGTATCGCAGCTCGACTGAGACCCGGCGGCCGCTTCTGCCTTTACGGGCCGTTCCGCTACGGCGACCGCCACACCAGCGAGAGCAACGCCTCGTTCGATGCCGCCCTGCGCCGGCGTGACCCGCGCCAGGGCGTCCGCGACGCCTTCCGCCTGGAGGAGTACGGCCAGCAGGTCGGCTTCACCCTGGCCGCCGACCATGAGATGCCGGTCAACAACCGCATGCTGGTGTTCCAACGCGACATGACCTGAGTGTCCCGGCGCGTTGCGGCACTGGAAGCGGCGGTGGTAAGTTGGCGCCGCCGTTGGCCAGTGCCTACCTACCGTCGCGGAGCTTCACGTGGAAATCGCCTGCCTCGACCTCGAAGGTGTCCTGGTTCCCGAGATCTGGATCAATGTTGCCGAACGCACCGGTGTCGATGACCTGCGCGCGACCACTCGCGACATTCCCGACTACGACGAGCTGATGCGCCAACGCCTCGGGCTGCTCGACGCGCACGGCCTGACGCTCGACGATATCCAGGAGGTGATTTCCGGACTGGGACCGTTCGACGGCGCGCGCGAGTTCGCCGACTGGCTGCGCGAGCGCTTCCAGCTGGTGATCCTCTCCGACACCTTCTACGAGTTCGCTGCGCCGCTGATGCGCCAGCTCGGCTGGCCGACGCTGCTCTGCCACCGGCTCGACAGCGACGGCGACGGCCGCGTCACCGGCTACCGGCTGCGCCAGGTAGATCCCAAGCGCCAGGCGGTGCAGGCATTCCAGGCGCTGAACTACCGGGTGATCGCCGCTGGCGACTCATACAACGACACCACCATGCTCGGCCAGGCCGACGCCGGCATCCTCTTTTCACCACCGGACAACGTGGTCGCCGAGTTCCCGCAGTTCCCGGTCACCCGCGACTACGACCAGCTGCGCGAGGCGTTTCTCACCGCCAGCGAACGCTTCTAGACTCTGGCGATCAGACGTAGCTGGCGATCAGCAGCCACGCGAGCAGCACCGCCACCCACAGCACCATGCTCCCGGTCGGCCAGATGTCGGCCAGGGCACCGTGCGGCCCGCGCGTGCGGAACAGCCCGTCGAGCAGCCGTTTCACCGGTCGTCGGCAAAGTGACTCGAGGGCGTCACCGGCACGCGTCAGCCGAGCGACCAGGCCGTCCGCCGCGCGCGGCAGCAGCCGCCGGTAGAACCACTCGGCATCCAGGTTCACCGACGGCAGCTCAGGTGGGTAGAGGCCGCGCAGGTTGAGCCAGACGAAGGCCAGCGCCGAGAAAAAGAGCAACTGCACCTGGGCGATGACGTGGCTGGAGTTAAACGGGTCGTATTCGAACGGCAACGGCAGGTGGGCGTAGAGCAGCCACGGGTAGCTACCGATGAAAATGCAGAGCAGGGCACCGACCACCATCGCCACGCGCATGTTCAGCGGCGGCTCGCTGGCGCGGATGCCGGAGTCGTGGGCATAGAAGGCGAAGTAGGGGATCTTGATGCCGGCGTGGTGGAAGACACCGGCCGAGGCAAACAACAGGAACAGCCAGACCACATGATGGCCCTGGTCGAGCGTCGCCACCATCACCAGCGACTTGCTGACGAAACCGCTGAACAGCGGGAAGGCCGAGATCGATGCCGCACCGACGATGCACAGCCCGGCGGTCTGCGGCATGGTCTTGTACAGCCCGCCGAGTTCGGAGCCGTTGATCTTGCCGGTCTGGTGCAGCACCGCACCCATCGACATCATCAACAGGCCCTTGAAGATGACGTCGTTGAAGGCGTGGGCGACCGCACCGTTGAGCGCCATCGCCGTACCGAGGCCAACACCGACGACCATGAAGCCGACCTGGTTGATCATGCTGTAGGCCAGCACCCGGCGCAGGTCGTTCTCGATCACCGCGTAGAAAATCGGGAAGCAGGTCATCACCGCGCCGACGTAGATCAGCATCTCGGTGCCGGCGTAGCCACGCGCCAGTGCGTAAACCGCAACCTTGGTGGTGAAAGCGCTGAGGAACACCGTACCGGTCGGCGTCGCCTCGGGGTAGGCGTCGGTCAGCCAGTTGTGCAGCATAGGGAACGCGCACTTGATGCCGAAGGCGATCAGGATCAGCGACCCGCCGGGACTCTCCAGGCCGAGGTGGTCGAAGGCCAGACTGCCGGTCGCACGGTAGTGGATCACCGCACCGGCCAACAGCAGCATGCCGGAACCGACCTGCATCATCAGGTAGCGCATGCCTGCGGTGGCCGCGCGCGGCGTGCGCCGCGCCCAGATCAGGAACACCGAGCTAAGCGCCAGCGCCTCCCAGAACAGGAACAGCGTCAGCAGGTCGCCGGCGAACACGGCGCCGAGTGCGCTGCCGGCGTAGACCAGTGCCACCACCTGCTGCAACGTGTCACGCACGTGCAGCGCGAAGATCACACCGAGCAGCGCGGCGAGATGGAACAGGAAGCCGAATAGCAGGCTCAGCTTGTCGACGCGGAACAGTTCCAGCTCAAGGCCGAGCAGCCCGACCTGCCAGTGGCTGCCGTCCTCGAGCCCGATCAGTTGCAGCGCGCCAAGCAGCGGCACCGCGAGCAGAACCCCCTGGCGCACCCGGCCATGAGTCAGCCCGACCAGCAGTGCGCCAGCGTAGAAGATCAGGAACGGGTGCAACTCAGTGCCCATCGTCGTAGTAGTCCTTGCTGCGCATCAGCAGCTTGCGCATCTCCTTGGCGATCAGCACCAGGACCACGCAGGCGACGAAGCCGAACAGGGCGTAGAACCCGAACAGCGACTCCCAGGCGTGGACGACGTGACGGTGATGGACCAGGTCGAGCACCAGCAGCATGGCGCAGACGGTGTAGAAACCGTAGAGCAGTCGACGCACGTTGGCCGGGTCGTCGAACAGGTGGCGCTTCTCTTGCTCCATCGTCGTCTCCGCTTCAGACCAGCTGTTCCAGCAATCGCACCAGCGGTCCCGGAAACAGGAACAGCAGCACGCAACCTAGCGCTGTCAGTAGCAGTGCTGCGACCGACGGCCAAGGGGCCTCGCGCATGCCCTTCGGTTCTTCCGCCACGTCGTCGCCTGTGGCAAAGAAGGCCTGTACCGGGATCGGCAACAGGTAGGCGACATTGAGCAACGAGCTGACCATCAGCACACCGAGCAGTACCTGCTGACCAGCCTCTAACGTGCCGAGCAGCAGGTACCACTTGCTCCACATCCCGCCCAGTGGTGGCAGGCCGATGATGCTCAGACTGCCGACCAGGAACGCGATCATGGTCAGCGGCATGCGTCGGCCGAGGCCGCGCATTTCGCTGACCTCAGTCTTGTGTGTGGCAACCAGGATGGCGCCAGCGCAGAAAAAGAGCGTGATCTTGCCAAAGGCGTGCATGACGATGTGCAACCCGCCGCCGACGATGCCCCAGGCGTTGGCCAGCGTGGCGCCGAGGACAACATAGCTCAGCTGGCTGACCGTCGAATAGGCGAGTCGCCGCTTCAGGTTGTCCTGGCGCATCGCCACCAGTGAACCGAGCAGGATGGTGGTCGCGGCAACGTAGGCCAGCGCATGGCCGGCGCCGCTGCTGGCGAGCAGTTCCGGGCCGAAGATGTAGACCGAGACCTTGAGCACGCTGAAGACGCCGATCTTGACCACCGCCACCGCGTGCAGCAGCGCGCTGACCGGGGTTGGCGCGACCATCGCTGCCGGCAGCCAGCGGTGCAGCGGCATCAGCGCCGCCTTGCCGATGCCGAACAGGAACAGCGCGTAGAGCACCAGCACGGTGCCATCATCGACGTGGCCGGCAAGAACACCGCCGGGGGTGAACGTGACGCTGCCGGCCAGGTTCCAGGTCCAGATGATCGCCAGCAGCAGCAGGGCAATCGACGAACCGATCAGCACGCCGAGGTAGGTGCGCCCAGCCCGGCGCGCCTCGTCGGTGCCGGCGTGGGTGACCAGCGGAAAGGTCGACAGCGTCAGCGCCTCGTAGAAGACGAACAGCGTCACCAGGTTGGCGGCGAACGCGGCACCGATGGTGCTGGCGATGGCGATGGCGAAAAAGGCGTAGAAACGCGTCTGGTTCTGCTCGTGGTGACCGCGCATGTAGCCGATCGAGTAGACCGTCGTGACGATCCACAGGAAGCTCGCCACCAGCGCCATGACCAGCCCGAGTGGTTCCACCTCGAACGCCAGCACGATGCCCGGGATCGGCTCGGCCAGGGTCCAAGCCGGCCGGCCGCCGGCCGCCACTTCGGGCAGCAACGCGACGACCAGCGCAAACAGCAACCCCCCGGTGATTAGCGACACCGCCTCGCGCCGGTTGGGGTGACCGCCGAGCAGCACGATCAGCGGCACCGCGGCCAGTGGAAGCAACAGGGCGATCGGCAGCAGCGCGTTCACGGCACGCCCCCGATGAGTTCGACCGCCACGCCACTGGCAATGCCTACTGTCAGATCGGTGTCGATACCAAGCCAGATATTGGCCGCGATCAGCACCCAGATCGGCAACAGCAGGTGCCACGGCGCCTCGGTAACCGCGCTGGCCCCGGCCGGTCGCCGATGCATGTAGGCAATCTCGACGACACGCCAGATGTAGATCACCGCCAGCAGCGAACCGACCAGCACCAGCACGGCGATCGGCCACAACCCGGCCTCGAGCGCGGCCAGCACCAGGTACCACTTGCTGATGAAACCGGCGGTCAGTGGCACTCCGATCAGGCTCAGGCCGCCGATGACGAATGCAGCCATGGTCAGCGGCATCGCCCGGCCGAGGCCCTTCATCTCCTCGAGTCGCGCCCCGCCGACGCGGTAGACGACGGCGCCGAGCGCGAGAAACAGCGCCGCCTTCATCACCGCGTGGTTGAACAGATGCACCAGCGACGCGGTCAGCCCGGTCGCCGTAGCCAAGCCGATACCGAGCATGATGTAACCGATCTGCGCCACGCTCGAGTAGGCGAGCATCCGCTTGACGTCAACCTGGAAGATGGCGACCGTCGACGCCACCAGCACGCCACCCATCGCCAGGCCGATCAGCAGCGTACTGACCCAGAACGACAGGGGCGCACTGAGTCCGAATACGGTGAACAGAAAGCGTAACAGGACGTAGACGGCGACCTTGGTCGCGGTGCCCGCGAGGAAGGCAGTGACCACCGACGGAGCATAAGTGTAGGCATTCGGCAGCCACAGGTGCAGCGGGAAAAGCGCGATCTTCAGGCAGATGCCGACCACCAGGAACGCCGCGGCGGCGACGGCCGTTCGATTGCCTTCGAGGTCGGGTATGCGCTCGGCCAGGTCGAGCATGTTCAACGTGCCTGTCAGCATGTAGAGCAGGCCGACGCCGATCAGGATGAAGGTCGCGCCGATGGTGCCCATGATCAGGTACTGGTAGCTGGCGGTCAGCGCGCGGCGGTCGCGGCCGAGGCTGATCAGCGCGTAGCTCGACAGTGACGAGATCTCGAGGAAGACGAACAGGTTGAAGGCGTCGCCGGTGATGACGATGCCGAGCAGGCCGGCGAGGCAGAGCAGCAGCAGCGCGTAGAAGGCCGCGTGCTGGTCGGACGCGATCTCGCGAGCGACGCTGGCCCGCGCGTAGCTCAGCACCAGCGCGCCAACCGCGGCGACGATCACCAGCACGTAGGCGTCGAGCCGGTCGACGCGGTACTCGATACCCCACGGCGCAACCCAGCCACCGAGGGCGTAACGGATCTCCTCGCCCGGAGACACACTGCCGAGCAGGGTCAGCGCAACGTACAACGTGTACCAGCCCACCGCCGTGGCCAGCGCCCAGGCGAGCGTCCCACGACCGAGCAGCAGGCAGACCGGGGCCGCCAGCAACGGCACGATCACCTGCAGGATCGGCAGGTGTTCGCCCATCACGCCTCGCGGTCCTGCTTCTGGATGGCTTCTTCGTCGACGCTGCCGTAAGCCTCTTGGATACGTACCACCAACGCCAGGCCGAGCGCCGTGGTCGCCACGCCGACCACGATGGCGGTCAGGATCAGCACATGCGGCAGCGGGTTCGAGTAGGCTGTTGCGCCCGCCTCGACGATCGGCGCGGTGCCGTCAGCGACCTTGCCCATGCTGATGTAGAGGATGAACACCGAGGTCTGGAAGATGTTCAGGCCGACGATCTTCTTGACCAGGTTCGGTGAGCGGATGACCACGTAGAAACCGGTCATCATCAGCACGATGACGATTTCGTAGTTGTACAGGCCGAGCGCGCTCACCGCCCGCCCCCGCGCCCGGCGAAGGCGAAGAAGATCGACAGCATGGTCGAGGCGACGGTAATACCGACGCCGAGCTCGACCAGCAGGATGCCGAGGTGCTGCCCGGCGACCGGGTCGCTGGCCAGCACGTTGTAGTCGAGAAAGTGACCGCCGAGCAGCAGGCTGGCGGTTCCGACGCCGCCGTAGAGAAGAACGCCGGCGGCCATCAGCTTGCGCAGCAGACCCGGCGGGATCGCGCGGCGGGCGTTGTCGAGACCGAACACCAGGGTGTAGAGAATCAGCGCCGCGGCGAAGATGACCCCGGCCTGGAAACCGCCGCCGGGACCAAAATCGCCGTGGAACTGGACGTAGAGTGCGAACAGCAGAATCAGCGGGATCAGCAGCTTGGCGACCACGCGCAGGACGATGTGATGGGTCATGAATCGTCCCCGTCGTCACCGCCACGGCGGCGACCGCCGAGCAGCAGCAGCACGCCGATGCCGGCGGTGAATATCACCACCGTCTCGCCCAGGGTGTCGTAGCCTCGGTAGCTGGCGAGCACCGAAGTGACCATGTTCGGCACCCCGGTCTCGCGCGGCGAATCCTCGATGTAGCGCGGGGCGACGTGACGATGGATCGGCGCGTCAGGATCGGCGAAACGAGGCATGTCCTGAGTGGCGAAGACCAGCGCCCCTCCGGTGACCAGGACCACGGCCAGGGGCAGCCAGCCGCGCCCTCGCGGGGTCGACTCTTCACGCCCGACCAGGCCCAGCGTCGCCAGCATCAGGACCGTGGTGATGCCGGCGCCGACCGCGGCCTCGGTGAAGGCGACGTCGACGGCGTCGAGGGAGACGAACAGTACCGCCGCATGCAGCGAGTAGATGCCGGTCATCATGACCGCCGCGAACAGGTTGCGCAGGCGCACGACAGCGATCGCGATCACCACCAGGAAACCGAGAAGTACATAGTTGATCAGGAGCTCGATGAGTCACCCCCATCGTCATCGAGCTCAGGTTGGTAGCCGCCGTGCAGTGCCGACTTGGCCAGCGCGTGGGTCGCCGTCGGCACGGTGAACAGCAGGAAGGCAAAGATCAGCACCAGGCGCAGGGCGACGTCGAGGCTCTCGGCCTGCAATAGCAACCCGAACAGGATCAGCCCGGCACCGAGGGTGTCGATCACGCCCGAGGCGTGCAGGCGGCTGAAAAAGTCAGGCAGCCGCAGGACGCCGATGCCGCCGGCGACGCAGAAAAAACCCCCGCCGAGGAGGCTGAGCCAGCTGACCAGGTCGAGCAGCAGCTCCACTAGCGGCTCTCCTCCTTCCGATCGCGTCCCAGCGAGCCGTACTCGAAGTACTTCAGCGTGGCGATGGTGGTGATGAAGCTGATCAGGGCGTAGACCAGCGCGATGTCGAGGAACGCCGGACGGTCGGTGACGAAACCGAGCACCGCAATACCGAGCACCGTGCTGGTACCGAACATGTTAACCGCCAGGAGGCGGTCGAACAGGGCCGGGCCGCGCAGCGCGCGGACCAGGGCAAGCGCCATGGTCAACAGGACCGCGAACAGTGCCACGGTGAACATCTCAGTCCCTGCTCTCCATGCGCTCGACCCGGCGCGCCATCTCGCCTTCCTTGACCGCGTCGGCCGCCTTGCGGCTCAGCGCGTGCACCACCACTTCACCGTCGCCCACATCGAGCGAGACCGTACCCGGGGTCAGAGTGATGGCGTTGGCGTAGATGGTCTCTCGCAACGGGCTCATGTCACCGGTAGGAACGCGGATGATGCTGCGCTCGATCGGCATGCGCGGGTCGAGAACCCGGCGGACCACGTCGATGTTGGACTTGACGATCTCGACCAGCAGCCAGGGCCAGAAGGTCGCTGCCTGACGGGTCAGGTGCATCGGGACGGACTCGTGGTCGACGACGTTCATGCGTTGCGCCAACCACACCACCAGCCCGACCGAGACGGTCCCGAAGGCGAGCAGCAACGGCGTGTAGTGGCCTGAAAGAATCAGCCAGAAGAGGCCTAGCAGCAGGCTCAGGTTGATCGAGTGACGCATAAGGTCCCGTGCCTCTCGTTCAGGCGCCGCAACACGCGCCGAAATCCGGAGTCCGAACCATAGCCCACACCGAACGCATCACCCAAACCGTGCCGGTCGGTCCGGAACCCCATGGCCCGCCAAGAACTTCCCGCAGCCGAGAGATGGTTCTCAAAACAGCTCCGGACGGCGCGGCGTCATGCCCCGGTAGTAGGCCTGGATGGTCGCCATGTCCTCATCGAGCGAATCACCCGGGTGGAACAATGGACCGAACAGCAGGCGCCTGCGTCCGTAGTCGATCCCGGCGAGCTGGATCGGGACCTCCGCACTGCGGGCGATGTGCCAGAACCCGGTTTTCCAGCGCGCGACCTTGCTGCGCGTCCCCTCGGGCGTTACGACCAGCAGCAGTCGCTCCCGCTTGTCGAACTCCTCGGTGACCTGCTCGACGACGCCATGCGCGGCCGTTCGGTTGATTGCCAGTCCACCGAGCCAGCGCATTACGCCGCCAAACGGCGGTCGGAACAGCGTGTGTTTACCCATCCAGTGAAACTCGATACCGAGCGCGAAAACACCGGCTATGCCGATGACGAAATCCCAATTGGAGGTGTGCGGAGCGGCGACGATGATGCACTTGCCCGTGTTCGGCAACTCGCCCTCGATATTCCAGCCGGCGATGCGGAGGCAGGTGGAGAACACGCCTCGCGCCAAGGCATTACCCCGTGTCGGCAGTGCCGGGCCAGGGCGTGGCGGAGTCTGGTGACTTGCCTCGTCGCTCATCTGCGCCATTCTGCCAGAGCCAGGGTCACCGGCAAACGCCAGTTCAAGCCGCGGCACCCGATCCGTTGACCGGCGCCTTGCGTAGCAGCAGGCAGGCGAACAGGGCCAGACTGCCGCCCAGTGCCATCGCCAGTGCCATCGGCCACGTTGAACCGTCGTAAAAATGGCCCACAGCCATGCCGGCGATTCCACCTAGCCCCATCTGCAAGAACCCGAGCAGCGACGACGCGGCGCCCGCCATGCGCGGAAACGGTGCCAGGGCCGCGGCAAAACCGACCGGGATCGCCAAGCCTGCACCAGCAAAATACACCCCGCACGGCACCAGCACCGCCGCCAGCGAGATGATTCCGGAAAACGCCAGTAGCGCCATGCTCAAGCCGCCCACGAAGCAGAGTCCACAACCGACGGTGACCAGCCGTGGCGTGCCCAGGCGCCTGACCAGCCGGCCAGACATGTAGCTGCCGCCCATGAAACCAACCACCGCAACCAGGAAGCCGAAGCCGAACCGTTCGGGCGGCAGGCCGAGCACCTCGATCAACACGAACGGACTGCCGGAGATGAAGCTGAAAAGGCCGGCGAACGCCGCCGACACCGCCAGCGTGCTGCCGAGGAACCCACGGTGACACAACAGGGTCGCGAAGTTGCTCACGACGCGAGCGGGCCGAGTCGCCGTGACGTCACGCTCGTGGTGGCTCTCTGGCAGCCCGAACCAGGTGAGCGCCAGGACCAGCACCCCGAACAGGGTGAGGGCGACGAAATTGGCCCGCCAGCCGAACGTGACTTCGAGCACGCCACCAAGCATAGGGGCTGCCGCCGGAATCAGTGCCATGGCCGTACCCATGTAGGCGAGGACCCGTCCCGCATCGAGTGGCCCGTAGAGATCGCGCACCACGGCTCGGCCCAGCACCGGTCCGGCACAGGCACCCAGAGCCTGCAGAAAGCGGCCGGCTACCAGGCCTTCGATGGTTGTCGCCGCCACGCAGGCGAGGCTGGCCACCAGGAACAGCACCAGGCCGACCAGCAACACGGGGCGGCGGCCGAAGCGATCGGAGAGAGGACCGTAGACCAGTTGCGCCAGCGCGAATCCCCAGACGAAGGCCGTCAGCGTCATCTGGACCCCGGCAATGTCGGTTGCCAGCGCCTGTTGCATCGCCGGCAGTGACGGCAGGTAGAGGTCGGTCGAAACCGGGCCGTAGGCGACCAGGGCGATCAGGGTGATGGCGCGCCAGCGGCGTGCCGATGGATTCGGGGTGCCGGGCATCGTCAGGGCAGTCGGGACACTGATACAGCCCACTGAACGGGACGGTCAGTAGAGCACGCACTACCATGAGCGGCAATGGCGAAGGCTTGACTGCTCCCGGCCGCGACCGCACGATTAATCCATGCCCTGTACGCACCTCTCCACGCCGGCCAACGGCTGGCCGCAACGCTACGTAAACCGCGCCAAACCAGCGATCGATTGAAGCCCGCTTTCCCACAGTCATGCACCATCCATCCCTGCCGCTCGCCTACCGCGAACCGCTCTACCGTCCACCGAGTGAAGCGGACTCCCTGATCCTTCAGGCCACCATCGGCTGTTCGTGGAACCGCTGCAGTTTCTGCGAGATGTACACCGACCGCCGCTTCCGGCCCCGGCCGCAGCAGGAAGTAGTGGCCGAGATCGAAGCGCTCGGACGTCACCCGATGCGCTACCGTCGTGTCTTCCTCGCCGACGGTGATGCCCTGGTGCTGTCGAATCGCCGCCTGTTGCCGCTGCTGGCCGCGATTCGTGAACACCTGCCGTGGACCACCCGGATCTCATGCTACGCCTCGCCCGACAACCTGCTGCACAAGTCGCCCGAGGAACTGGCCGAGTTGCGCGCGGCGGGATTGCGACTGATCTACCTCGGCATCGAGTCGGGTGACGACGAAGTGCTGACCAAGATCGCCAAGGGGGCGACACATGCCGAGACGGTGCAGGCCCTGAACCGCGCCGCCACAGCCGGCATCAAGCGCTCGGTGATGATCATCAACGGCCTCGGCGGCAGGTCACTCAGCACCCGCCACGCCGACGCCTCGGCCGCGCTGCTCAACGCCACCCGTCCCGAGTACGCCTCGGTGCTGGCGCTGGTACTGCACGACAGCGGTGCTCGTTACCGCGAAGCGTTCGGTCCTGACTGGGAGCCGTTGGACGACTACGAACTGCTGCAGGAACTGCGCCGGCTGCTCGCGGCATGTGATCTCGAACGGACCCTCTTTCGCAGCAACCACGCCTCCAACCGATTGGCACTTGCCGGCACCCTGAATCGCGACCGGCAACGCCTGCTGGAAGAGATCGACGCCGTACTCGCCGGCCACACCTCCCTCGCGCTGCGTCCTGGCCATGTGCGACGCCTGTAGCCGAACCACCCGGTGAGGCACGGATGACCACGCCAGGCGGCGAGACCGTGCGCAGGCTGCGTGACCTCCTCGCCTGCCCGACCGCCCCCTACCGCGAAACCGCGGTACACGCCTGGGTCACGACACGGCTTGATGCCGCCGGCGTGGCGCACTGCGACGACCCGGACGGCAACCTGATCGTCGGTGCCGGGTCACTCAACGATTACCGTGCCCGGCTGGCGAGGCGCGGCGGCGGCCCGCTGGCGGTGCTGATCGCCCACATGGACCACCCCGGGTTCCACGGCATGCGTTGGCTCGCCCCGGACCGCCTCGCTGTGCGCTGGCACGGTGGTGGCCCCGTGCGACACCTGCGTGGGGCCCGGGTCTGGCTCACCGCCGATGGCCTCGACGAGTTGTCAGGTCGTCTGCAACGACCGGTGCTGACGCCTGGTGGTCGAGGGCTGGCACAGGCCGAGGTTCGCCTCGACCAGGCCATACTCCAGCGGCGGCCCGGCGCGCGACGACTCTACGGCGGCCTGGCGTTCCGCGCGCCAACATGGCGCTCGGGAAACCGTCTCTACACCCGTGTCGCGGACGACCTGACCGGGGTGTTTGCCATCGTCGAGACCGCCTACCGGATACAGGGCCGCAGGGATGGGCCGGAATTCATCGGCCTGCTGACCCGGGCCGAGGAGGTCGGTTTCGTCGGCATGCTGACGCACCTCGAGGCCGGCTGGCTTCAGCGTGCCCGTCGGCCACTGCTCTGCATCAGCCTGGAAGCGTCACGCCATGGTCCCGGCGCGGCGTTGGGTCACGGTCCGGTGGTCCGCTTCGGCGACCGCCAGGGGCCCTTCTCTCCCGATTGCAGCCGCCTGCTCGACCAGCTCGCCAGCACAACCCTGGCCGGTCGTTATCAGCGCAAGCTGATGGACGGGGGCAGCTGCGAGGCGACGGCGATGCTGGCCTACGGGCTGCCCGCTACCGGCCTCGCGTTGCCGCTCGGCAACTACCACAATCAGAATCTCGACGGCGGCCAGGATGCCTCCGCCCCGGGCGGGCCGGCACCCGAGTTCGTCGACCTGCGCGACATCTCGGGTCTCCTCGAACTGTGCCATGCCCTCGCCACACGGTCATGGCCCGACGACCCGTGGACAACGGTTCGTCAGCGTCTCTCGCGCCGGCTTCGCAGTGATCGCAGCCGGTTGGCGGCACGCTGAATCGTTCAGCCTGCAGGCGCGTCGAGACCCAGAAACCGCGCCATCTGTCCCCAGATGACCTCGAGAGAGGCATCCAGACTGTGCTCATCGGGTAGCAGAAGGAGCTGCGCCGAACTGTTCTGGCGCAGGTAGTCGACACTCCGGATGTAGGGCACCGTGGCATCGTTGATGCCGTGGATCAGCAACGCGGGAGGCTGCCGACTGAAAGATACGGCGGCATGCCGGTCGAGATCCTCGACCAGGTCGTAGTGCAATTCGCGCTGCTCACTGTCCACCTCGGGCGGCAGTTGCAGCCGGCCCTCGTTTCGCCAGCGCATCATGGTGTCGGCGCCGAACACCTGCTCCAACAGGTCGCCGAAACCGAAGGCTGGCGCCAGCAGGATCATTCGCTCTATCCGTGGATCACGCTCGGCCAGCAGCGTGGCCAGGTAGCCACCGAAGCTCGAGCCAACCACCGCCACCGGACCCTGGTCGTTACCAAGCAGATCGTCGATGACCGCAAGCTGTCGGGTCAGCGTCAGGTGCGGGAAGTCGCCGGCGTTGAGGTCTGGCACTTCGATGCGACCACCGCAGGCGGCAAGCCGTGTGCCAATCCAGGCGGCCTTGCGCGACCCCGGTCCCGAGGCGAAACCGTGAAGGTAGAGGTAGCGGGTCATCTGCTGCTGGCGACGGCGCCCGGTGAGGAAGCCGACGGTTCAGAGCTTGGCGCGATAGGATTCGAGCGCGTTACGCACCCGCGCGAATTCGACGTCGAGTGCGCCGACCAGGTCGCGCAATCCGGGATCGCTGGCATTGTTCACCGCCTGCTGATGCACGCTGGCACAGCGATCGGCGAACTCCCGGGCACCGACGTTGGCGCTGCTTCCCTTCAGCGTGTGTGCGACCGACACCAGCACCTCGGGCTGGCTGTCGACGGCCTGCTGCAGTTCGTCGAGACGTTGCGCCGTGTCGTCGAGGTAGGTGTCGATCAACTCGACGATGTCATCACCCATGACCTCCCGAAGCTCTTCCAGCGTCGCGTGGTCAACCGAGGTCAGGTCGCCACGCCCCGACACCTCGACCACGGCCTCCTCCCCGGCCACCGCATCTACTGTGCCGTCGTCAGGGGTTCCGATGCGACACCAGTAGTCCACCTTCTGCTTCAAATCGGCAATCCGTACCGGCTTGGCCAGGTAATCGTCCATACCGGCCGCGAGACATTTCTCGCGCTCGCCGCCCAGGGCGTGCGCGGTCATGGCGATAATCGGAAGCCGCCGCCCATCCTGCTCCCGAATCCGGATCTCCCTGGTCGCCGAGTAGCCATCCATGACCGGCATCTGGCAGTCCATCAGCACCAGGTCGTACCTGTTCTGCTGGATCGCTGAGATCGCCTGCTGACCATCGGCGACGGTGTCGGCATGGAAGCCGAGCTTGCGCAGCATCCCGGCCGCCACCTTCTGGTTCACCAGGTTGTCCTCAACCACAAGAATGTGCCCGGTCTGCGTCTCGACACGAGATGATTGGGGACGGCGGGCGGGGGGCTGCAGTCCGGCCACGTTGACCAGGGTATCGAACAGCTGGGACTGGCTGACCGGCTTGTTCAGGTAGCCGGAGATGCCACTACGGAGCGCCTCGTCGGCGGCGACAGGGCCGCCGTAACGGGTCACCATGACCAGCCTTGCCTCCGCCAGCGCCGGATCGCTACTGATCCTCTCGGCCAGCTGCAGACCGTCCATTTCTGGCATCAGCCGGTCCAGGATCACCAGCTCGAACGGCTGCGCTTCCTGCGCGGTCTGCTGCAGTCGTTCGAGCGCCTCGGCACCGCTGGCGACCACCTCACAGTCAACGCGCCAGGTGACCAGGAGGCTACGCAGGTAGGTCCGGCTGACCGCGCTGTCATCGACCACCAGCACACGCAAACCCTCGAGGGATTCACGACTGGCCTCGTCGGCGACCGTGCCCGCACCCTGCGCTTGCTGCAGCGGGATGGTGAACCAGAATCGGGTACCGAGACCGGGGGCCCCATCAACATCGATCTCACCACCGAGCAGGCGTACCAGCTGGGCACAGATCGCGAGACCGAGGCCGGTGCCGCCGTAACGCCGGGTGATCGAACTGTCGGCCTGGGCGAACGGCGCGAACAGCAGGTCACGCTTGGCCGGGTCGAAGCCGATACCGGTATCCTCGATCTCGAAGCGGATCGGTACGCTGCCGTCCTCGGCGACATTGGCACTGGTGACACGCAGTATTACGTGCCCCTCGCTGGTGAACTTGAGTGCGTTGTCGACCAGGTTCGACAGTACCTGGCGGATGCGCACCACGTCCCCCCGCAGCTCCCTTGGCAGCCCCACGTCGACCTCGGTCTCCAGCTTCAGGGCGGCAGCACGGGCACGTACATCGAACAGGTCGGTGATCTCGCCGACGAGGTGATCGAGCTCGAAGTCGACCGCCTCAATCTGCAACTGGCCGGCCTCGATCTTGGAGTAATCGAGGAGATCGTTGATCAACGCCAGCAGCACGTCACCCGAAGCGTGGGCCATTTCGACGTACTCCTGCTGCTCGCCCTCCATCGGTTCGTCCTCCAGCAGCGAGAGCATGCCGAGCAGACCGTTGATGTGTGTACGGATCTCGTGGCTGGCGTTAGCCAGAAACTCCCCTTTGGTCCGGTTGCCATGTTCGGCGATGCTGCGTGCCTGCTCGAGCTCGCGTTCCATTTCACGCCGGTTATGCACCTCGTCCTCGAGTTGCTCGTTGATCCGTTTGAGGTCTGCGGTGCGCGCGTCGACCCGCGCCTCGAGCCCGTCCAGCGTGCTGGCGCGCAGTAATTCGGCACGCATGCGCTCGAGCTCGGTCTGTGCGCGCGAGGCAATCAGCTGGATCAGCGACGAGGTGATGTTGGCCGGGTTGATCGGGCTGGTGTCGAGCAGGACGAGAATACCGAGCGGTTTCTCCTGAGCATCGTGCAAGGGCGTACCGGCGTAGCTGTCGACCCCCATCTCCTGCAGCAGGCGGTCCTCAGGGAATGCCTGCTGCACACCACTGGGATGAAAACAGACCCCGCGTTGCATGACGTTCTCGCACGGCGTCCCGGGCAGGCGGTAGCTGATATTACCGGCCAGCTTGCCGTGGGCATGGACAGCGAGGGTGTCGACCTGCAGCGGGTCGCTCGGGTTGAGCTGACCGATGAAGACGTAAGCGTGGCCCAGTTCCCGACCGAGGAAACTTACCATGCCCTCGAACAGCGGGATGCCCGAGTTCGTCGACAACAGCGAGGAGAGTTCACTCAGGGCCTTGATGTGGCGGTCATACCGGCGCATCTGCCACAGGTAGAGTGCACTGAGCCCGATAAATCCAACCAGGGCGAGTGTGCCAAGGTAGACGAAATTTCGCGTCGCCGCCTGGATCTCGTGCATGTCGCGCGCGTGCTGGAAGCGTGAAGCGTCAAGGTAGGCACTGCGCGCCCGATCGATCAGGGTTTCGGTGATCAGCGCCATCCGCTGCAGCAGGTCGTACGCTTCGGGCCTCGGATCCGGATTCCTGGCGAGTGGGCCGGCGACCTGGCGAAACTGCTGGTCGAGATCGTCGAGTTGTCGGTTCAACTGGCGTGTGAGCAGGACATCGATGGCCAGATCGGACTCACTGAATCGAAGCCAGTTGACCCGGGCCGCGTGAAATTCGGCTAGCGCCGGTTGCAACCGCTCGGTGGTAGACATCGTTGGTGCGATCATCTGGCTGCGTTCCGGGTGATCGTCCAGGGTCAGCACGGCGAGGCTTGCGTCGAGGCGGTCGAGGACGTCGAGGACCGGCGATTCAGGGCCGGTCATCTGTGTCGAGCGGGCGGAGAGGAGGTTGAGGGCGGCGACACCGAAGAGCAGGGTCACCACGATCAACAGCACAAAGCTGCCGATCACCAGTGCACGGCGGATACCCGGGGGCACCCCGAGATCGCTCCGTTCCGGCGAAGCCGTGATGTCGATGCGGTCACTCATCCCTGGCCCGGCACGCCGTATCGTTCTCTTTACCGTCGCTGCGTTGGGGCCGCGACGGCTGGCGGCTCTCTCCACGGCAAGTTTGCAGCAACGTCCCACCTCGCGCAAACCGGTCTGACCGCCGGGGATCGACTCAAAAGTAGCGCGGCGACTCCCCCTCGTCGCGCGTCTTGAAGCGGCGGTAGGTCCATTGATACTGCGCCGGCAGCTCGCGCACGCAAGTCTCGATCTCCTGGTTCAGCGCCGTGGCGGCGATCTGCGGATCGGCATCTCGCGCCGCCTCGGGCATGGAACGCAGGTGCAGCCTGTAGCGACCCCCGGCGAGACGTTCGGCAAACGCCAGCAACAGCGTTGCCTCGCTGCGTTGTGCCAAGCGGGCGAACAGGATCATGGTCGAAGCCGGCTCACCGAAGAACGGTGCCATCACCCCATCACGGCCGGCATCCTGGTCGGGCAGGATGCCGACGCACTCACCGCGCTTCAAGGCGCGCAGCAGAGCCTTCACTCCGCCGGCATCGGTCGGCACCAGGGCGGCACCCAGGCGCTGTCGGCGTGCACGGATCAGTGGCGCCAGCGCACGCTGCCGGGGGGGACGGTAGAGCGCGGTCAACTGGTAGCCGTGTAGTTGGGCGTAGTGGCTGGTCATCTCCCAGCAACCCAGATGTGGCGCAGCAATCAGTACGCCCTTGCCGCGGCGACGCCCCTCGGCCAGCAGTTCGACGCCCTCTGTGTCGACAAAACAGCGGCCGAGCCGGGTGCCGGACCAGCCCCAGATCGCGCCCAGTTCCAGCACTGCCTTGCCGGTCTCGCGCAGTGTCTGCCGGGTCAACCGGGTACGCGCCGCCGAATCGAGTTCGGGGAAGCAGAGGGTCAGGTTGGTCTCTACCGTACGTCGGGTGCGTCCGTGTTGCAGGTTGATGAGTTCGCCGAGACCGGCACCGAGAGCGTGCATCCACGACAACGGCAACCATCCCACCGCGGCCAGCACCCCGGCCGCCAAACGACCCCAGCCTCGTGGGCTTTCTGCCGACATCGGATCAAGCTGCGTTTCCGGGTTGGTCATGGACGAACCTTAGCCGCGCCTCTCGTCTGGCAGCAACCATTCACCGCGACGGCACGCCCGGGCTGGCTTAAACTTGCATGACATTACCGTGTGCCGGGCGCCACGCCCACCAGGAGTCAGACATGAGCGAGGCCGACGTGAACCACCTCAATCCCAAGCAGGCCTGGGAACTGCTGCAGCAGGAACCGCGCGCCGTCCTGGTCGACATCCGCTCAACCATGGAGTACCTCTTCGTCGGCCACCCGAAAGGGTCGATCCACATCCCCTGGCTCGACGAACCGGACTGGACCATCAACCCTGATTTTGTGCGCCGGGTACGCGAACTGATGCTCGGTGGAGCGATATCCGACGGCGAGAGTGGCGGCGCTCCGATCATCCTGATCTGCCGCAGCGGCAAACGCTCCATCGAGGCCGGCCGCAAACTGCTCGAAGCCGACTTCAAGGAGGTCTACAACGTCCTCGAAGGCTTCGAGGGGGAGCTTGATGACGACCACCACCGCAGCACGCTCGGCGGCTGGCGCCACGCCGACCTGCCATGGGAACAGTGCTGACTCAGGCGATTCATCGGCCCATCTCCGTCAGCAGCAGCGGCGCCAGCAGCCGCTCTACCGGGACGTAGTCGTCTCGCAACGGTTCTGACCAGATCTGGCTCGCGCCCGTGAGTTTCTCCCCGACCGGCTGCCAGCGACGCGGGAGACCGCGGCGCGCGACGATCAACCCCGTCGGCAGGCGTGTATCGCTGGCCGCAATCACGTAAGTGTGGCGCACGTCATCGCCTGGGGCAGCCTCAAGCCACGCCTCAGCATGGCCAAAAACCTCGTGCAACGTCTCCAGCACACTCGTGACCAGCAGCCCTCCGGGCCAGGCATCGACCACGTTCATCAGCAACACGCCGCCAGGTTTCAGTCGTGACCGCGCCAGCGCGAAGTACTCCCGCGTCAGCAGGTGGTAGGGAACCGAGAGGTCGTGGAACACGTCGGAAATCACCGCGTCGAAACGCGCCTCCGGCTGGCGCCAGAGGGCGACCCTGGCGTCCTCGTGGCGGATCTCGATCCCGGCCGGGTCGAGGAACAGAGCCGCTTCTGCGATCAGCGTGACCGCCGGATCGAGTTCGGCCACGACCTGCGCTGCCCGGGGATGATCGGCGCGCAGGGCGCGTGGCAGGGTGTAGGCGCCACCGCCGGCGAAAAAAAAGGCTTCCGCGTCCGTAGTCCCCAGGATCTGCCCGAGCAATTCGTCTATCAACTGTACGTAGGGCGCGACCAGCAGGCGTGGTTCCTGGCGGTGGTTGATGCCGTGCGCAAGATGGTCGAGCACCAGCGTCCGCGCCTCGCCCCACGGCGCCGCCTGGCTGTCGTCGACGACACGGATGCAGAAATAGGCGCTCTCGACATCGCACGGGCTGGTGAGGCCGTTGTTTGCCCGCGCCACCGCAACCAGCACGACGGCGCCGATAACGGCGGTCAACAGCACCGCTCGACCTCGCTGCGCCAGCAGCGGCACGGCGAGGGCGATCAGCAGCCCACCGCTGCCCATCACAATGGCGTGGGTACCGAACCGCTGCACCAGCCAGTAGCCGGTGGCGAAAGTGCCGATAATGCTGCCGAGCGCGGCCAGCGCGTGCATCCGTCCAACCACCTGCCCGGTGCGTGTATCCAGCGCCAGCGCCAACGTTGTCAGCAGGGGCGTGATCACGCCCAGGCCGAGGGCCGGCAGGAAAAACAGGGTCGAGACAAACAGAAAGCTGATACTGAGCAACCCGAGTTCGCTCGCCTGCAGCAGCGGTGCGACCAGCGTCAGCAGCCAGAGGATGGCCAGCGCCGCCAGTCCGGAGAACAGCAGCGCCACGCCGGCAGTCACCGGCCCGGCCCCGCGGTCGGCCAGCCGGCCACCAAGCCAGTTGCCGAGCGATAGTCCGCCGAGGATGACGCCGATGATCGAGGTCCAGGTGTAGAGAGACGCACCGACGTAGGGAGCGATCAGACGCCCGGCAACGATCTCCAGCACCAGCAGGACGGCCGAGCTGGCGAAAACGGCAAATGCATAATAGGCGGTAGCCCGGCGTGAACTCGGTGGCACGATGACAGTCCGTGATCGGTGCGCTCAGGCGACCATAGTCGCGGCCATCCTCACGGTCAACGCGTCGGTTGCCTCAGCGCACCTCGGCCAGCCCACCACCACGCGGGTCGCTGGCGGCCTCGACCCGCTCCTTGGTGCGATCCCAGATGACCACCTGCATGTCACCCCAGGGGCGCTCGGCACGAACCACTTCGTGACCGCGCCGCTTCAGCGCCTCGGCGCGTTCATCGCTCCACGCATCGGGTTCGAACTGGACGCGGTCGGGGAGGTACTGGTGATGGAACCGTGGCAGGCCGACCAGCGCGGCCGCGTCACCACCACGCATGAACTCCAGCGTCGCCAGCAGCACCATGGTGATGATCCGGCTGCCGCCAGGCGTGCCGATGATCGCCACCCGATCGCCGTCGTCGAGGAAGGCCGGGGTCATGCTCGAGAGCATGCGCTTGCCCGGGGCGATGGCATTGGCCGCGTTGCCGACCAGGCCGTAAACGTTGGGTACGCCAGGGCGGATCGAGAAGTCGTCCATTTCGTCATTGAGCAGCACGCCGGTCCCGGGCGGTACGAAGCCGGACCCGAACGGGTAGTTCAGGCTCATGGTCGCGGCAACCCGATTGCCCTCGCGATCAAGGATCGAGAAGTGGGTGGTGTTGTCACCCGCAGGCGTGTCGGTGACACCGGGCAGCAATTCACTGGGTGTCGCCCGTTCACGATGGATGCCGGCACGCAGGCCCGCAGCGTAATCGGGCGACAGCAGCCGGGCGACCGGCACGTTGACGACATCGGGATCACCCAGGTAATCAGCCCGGTCGCGGTAGGCGCGTCTCATCGCCTCGACCAGCAGGTGATCGCGGGTGTCGGCCGTGACCTGCTCTAGCCGGTCGTCGGCGAGGATGTTCAGGATTTCCGCCAGCACGATGCCGCCCGAGGAGGGCAGGGCTGCGGCGGTGTAACGCAGGCGGCCCACCTGACCGTGTACCGGGATCCGCTCGACCACCCGGTAAGCAGCGAGATCCTCATCACTCCAGATACCGCCGGCGGCTCGCACACCCGCAACCAGCTGGCGTGCCACCTCTCCACGGTAGAAGCCGTCATGGCCGGCGCGAGCGAAACGCTCCAGTGTCTCTGCGAGCTCTGGCTGGCGCAGGATCCAACCAGGCTCCGGCACGTTGCCGGCAGCGAGAAGCGGGCTCTGACCCGGGGTGGCGCGCAGGGCATCGAGACGAAAGCCAACCAGGCGACTGTATTGCGCACCGACCGCCACCCCCTCCCGTGCCAGCCGGATCGCTGGCGCCAGGCTCTGCGCCAGCGGCAGGCGACCGTAATTGGCGGCGAGGTGCGCCAGAGCCGCCGGCGTCCCGGGAATGCCGGCAGCCAGCGGGCCGGCGATCGACAGCCCCGGGACCGGTTCGCCAGCCGCATCGAGGTACATGTCACGGCTGGCCGCAAGCGGGGCCCGCTCACGACCGTCGACCATCACCTCGTGACCATCGGCGGCCCGGTGCAGCAGCCAGAAACCGCCGCCGCCGAGCCCCGAGCCGTAGGGTTCGGCTACCGCCAGCGCCGCGGTGACGGCGACCGCGGCATCGAAAGCGTTGCCACCAACAGCGAGGATGGCATGACCGGCGCGGGTCGCCTCGGGGTGGCCGCTGGCGATCGCGGCAGCGGGCGGTGCTGACGCCATGGCGGTGCCGGCAAGGCTCGCCGCCAGCCACAGCGTCAGGAGTGATAATCGCCGCCGACATAGCGGCTGGGCCAAAGACGACAAAGGCCCCGAGCGGGGCCTTTGTACAGGAAACACGGTAGGGATCAGCCGGCCGTCAGGCGCTCGTACTTGGCCTTCAGCGCCTCTTCGTTCTCCTCGTGATCCGGATCCTTGTCGATGCAGTCGACCGGGCAGACCTCGATGCACTGGGGGGTGTCGAAATGGCCGATGCACTCAGTGCAGAGATTGGGATCGATGATGTAGATTTCGTCACCCTGCGTGATGGCCTCATTCGGGCACTCAGGCTCACAGACGTCACAGTTAATGCACTCATCACTAATAATCAGGGCCATCTCGATCTCCTTTGGTAATCGTCCTGAACAGGCCTCTTCGCCCCATCAGGCGTCGGCGATTGTATCACGCAGTGCGGCCACTACAACCTCGTGCACGAAGGGTGAAATATCGCCACCGTGCTTGGCCACCTCGCGCACCAGCGTCGATGAAATGAACGCGTACTGCTCGGCCGGAGTAAGGAACATGGTCTCCACTTCCGGGGCCAGGCGCCGGTTCATTCCGGCAAGCTGGAACTCGAACTCGAAGTCGGATACCGCGCGTAGCCCGCGGATTATGACGTGCGCATTGCACTCCCGCACGTAGTTCACCAGCAGGCAGTCGAAACTGGTGATCTCGATGTTGGGGATGCCTTCGAGAACCTTGCTGGCGAGCTCGACGCGGCGTTCCAGCGTGAACGTCGCCGTCTTATGAGTGCTGCCTGCGATGGCGACGATGACATGATCGAACAGCGCAGAGGCCCGCTGGATCAGGTCGCTGTGGCCGTTGGTGATCGGGTCGAACGTACCGGGATAGATGGCGACGCAGCTCATGGCGGCTCCGCTGACAAAGGGGCGCCTAGGATACCCGCTGATCCGGGAAAGGCAAACCGGATTGGTCAGGTTTTAGCCGCTTCGTACCAGGCGGTAAACGACGTCACCGGCCCGTTTCCGGCGCTGCTCCTGCCAGTCCGTTGGCAACTCCATATCCTGGCCGGGCGCGCACTCGAGGTAGATCCAGGCGGTATCAGCCAACCAGCCTGCCGTGAGTCGCGACTGGATCTCCGGCAACAGATCGCTGGCGAAAGGGGGGTCGAGAAAAACCAGGTCGAACGGGCATGGCGTCCCCGCCAGGTAGACGCTGGCATCAGCCTGATGAACATGCAACGCCTCCGCCTCCAGGGTCGCGGCTGTGTGCCTCAAAGAGGCCACGGCCGTGGCGTCGTTGTCGATGGCTACCACCTCGACAGCACCGCGGGAGAGTGCTTCGAGGGACAGGGCACCGCTGCCGGCGAAAAGATCCAGGCAGCGCGCACCAGGCACGATGGACTGCACCCAGTTGAACAGGGTCTCGCGTATGCGGTCGGGAGTCGGTCGCAGTCCGGGCACGTCGGGCACCGGGATATGCCGCCCGCGCCAACGCCCACCGATGATGCGAACCTGGCCGGCGCCGCCGGCCTGTTGCCTGGCCACCTTCCTTCTCCTGGTCAGTGGGCGGTCACGCCCTCGGCGAAGACCACCCGGTACCCGCGCTGGGCATGCTGGTCACGCGCCTTGATCAACGCCGTCTCGGCCTCGTCACGGGTCGGGAAATGGTCACGCCGCACCCGGCCGCTGCCACCTTGGCGCCCGGCTTCGCGCACCAGGGTCCAGCCATCGAGCAGGTCCTGCTGCAACAACAGGTGGCAGAAACGCAGGGGCGTATCGGGCGTCGGCTGTGTCTGCATGTAGATGCGCACGGACCGGCCTCAGGTCAGTGCTGACGGTGAAAACAGCCGCGTATGCTCGGTGAAAGCGTAGCGATCAGTCATGCCGGCGATATAGTCGGCGACGCCACGCGCACGTCCGCGCTCGCCGTGAGTCTGCTCCAGTTCACCGATCTGGCGAGCGATCTCGCCCGGCAACAAGTTGGCGTCCTGCATGAACGCCGTGAACAGTTCCCTGACCACTTGCTGAGATTTCTGCGCCATCCGGTGAACACGGTAGTGGCGATAGAGGCGGCGTCTAAGGAAGGCCTTGATCTGGCTGTGGTGTCCCTGCATCTCCTCGCTGAATCCGAGTAGCGGGGAGCCATGTTTACGCACACTGTCGACGTCGCGTGGTGCCGCAGCCTCGATTCTGACCGCACTGTGCAGGCACAGATCAGCGACCTGGGCCTCGATCAGTTCACGCACCACCACGTGGACAGTGCGCCGTTGGGAAAGTTCTGGATAGCGTGCCCGCACGCTATCCCATGTTTTCGCGAACAGAACGACCTCGCCCAGTGCCTCCTGGTCAATCAGGCCACTGCGCAATCCGTCATCGATGTCGTGCGCGTTGTAGGCAATTTCGTCGGCGAGATTGGTCAATTGTGCCTCCAGGCTCGGTTGGGTGCCGTCGCGGAAGCGCCTGCCGATCTCGCCGAGTTGCTCGGCCTCGGCCGGTGGGCAATGCTTGAGGATGCCCTCACGGGTCTCGAAAGTCAGGTTCAGGCCGCTGAATTCCGCGAAACGCTCTTCGAGTTCATCGACCACGCGCAGTGACTGGCGGTTGTGCTCGAAGCCTCCGTAGTCAGTCATGCAGCCGTTAAGCGCTTCCTGACCGGCATGTCCGAACGGTGTGTGACCGAGATCGTGCGCCAGGGCGATCGCCTCGGCCAAATCCTCGTTCAACGACAGTGTGCGCGCCAGCATGCGTGCGACCTGGACCACCTCGATGGTGTGGGTCAGGCGGGTACGGAACAGGTCACCCTCGTGGTTGACGAACACCTGGGTCTTGTACTCCAACCGACGGAACGCGGCCGAGTGGATGATCCGCTCCCGATCTCGCTGGAAGTCTCCCGGCCCGGCGCTGTCCTCGGCATGGAGACGCCCGTGCCCAGCCCCATCCTGAACGGCACAGGGGGCAAGCGTGGACCGTGGCGGAGACATCCCGAACCCTATTTCCGCTCTGAACGACAGGCGGTGGCGAGCGTTTTCCGCAACTCGGCAGGGTCGAATTCCGCAGTGACGAAGGCACACCCGATCGCCTGCAGCAGGACCAGGCGCAAGCGCCCGCCGCTGACCTTCTTGTCGATCGCCATCAGGCGCAGGAAATCTTCCGGACCCAGTTCGTCTGGTGACTTGATCGGCAAACCCGCCACCACGTACAGCCCGACCAGCCGTTCACGCTCGGCATCGCTCAGCCAACCCAGGCGCACCGAAAGATCGGCAGCCATCACCGTACCGGCCGCCACCGCCTCACCATGGAGCCAGTTTCCGTAACCGGTGCCGGTCTCGATGGCGTGACCGAAAGTGTGGCCCAGGTTCAGCAGGGCGCGGACCCCTGTCTCGCGTTCATCCTCGGCCACCACCTCGGCCTTGCAGGTGCACGAACGACCGATCGCCTCGGCCAGCGCTTCCTTGTCACGCCCGAGCAGTCGGGTCATGTTCGCTTCCAGCCAGTCGAAAAACCCGACATCACGGATCAGCCCGTACTTAATTACCTCGGCGATGCCGGCACGAAACTGCCGGTCGTCCAGCGTGTCCAGGGTCTCGGTGTCGACGATCACCGCGGTCGGCTGGTGGAAGGCGCCGATCATGTTCTTGCCGCGCGAATGGTTGACCCCGGTCTTGCCGCCTACCGAGGAGTCAACCTGGGCCAGCAGGGTCGTCGGCACCTGCACGAACGGCACACCCCGCTGGTAACAGGCGGCGGCAAAGCCGGTCATGTCACCGACCACGCCGCCACCCAGCGCCAGGAGGGTGGCGCCACGCTCGAACCGGTGTTCGATCAATGTATCGAACACCATGTTCACGGTATCGAGGTTCTTGTTCACTTCCCCGTCGGGCAGCACCAGGGTCCTGCAGTCGAAGTCTGCAAGTGTCGAGCGCAGATCGTCGAGGTAGAGCGGCGCGACCGTGGTGTCACTGACCACCAGCACCTGGCGCCCCCGGATAGCTTCGGCAAACAGGTCGGCTCGATGCCGCAGGCCTGGCCCGATATGAATCGGGTAGCTGCGATCGCCGAGTTCAACCTGAAGTCGAGTACCCTGATCAGCTGATGGCTGCATGCCTGCATTCGTTCCTATTCGGTAAGTATGACGCGCGGTCAGTGCTCAGGGGTCGAT
>CAXMPC010000026.1:0-2169 GCA_964195335.1 uncultured Gammaproteobacteria bacterium
GTCACGATCGCGGTTGGCAATATCACGCAACACCGGCACGAACAGACCGTCACGCGTGTCGACGGCGATACCGAGATCGATCTTTTCCAGTACCCGGCGGCCAACGGCGTGAGCGTCGTACCAGGCATTCAGTGCCGGCACGGCAGCGCAGGCGGCGACGATCGCGCGGATCAGGCGCAGCGTCGGTTCCTCGTCGCTATCCCAGGCCGTGATATCGGCGTCATCGACGACCGTCACCGCGGCCACTTCGGCGTGGGCTCGGGCCATGTTAAGCGCCATCGCCCGGCGAACGCCGCGCAGCGGTTCTAGTGGTCCGACCTGCTGCAGAATTCGCGCGGCCCGTTCGACATCACTGACGAGAATGGTCCCGTCACGACCCGACGGAGTGACGATGCCGAGGTCGACCTCGTGCCTCTGGGCCAGGGCGCGCACCGCCGGTGTCGCCCGGATGCCGAGCGTCGCGGCCGCCGGTCGCCGGGACGGTGGTGATGTCGCGGTCGCCACCGGTGTCGGTGTCGTCGCTGGCACCGGTTCGTCTGCACTGGCGACCTTGCCGACCACCGTGCCGGAATCCGCCGCCGGCCCATCGGCGAACTCGACCAGCGGATCACCGGTCTGGACGATGTCCCCGGACTCTCCGTAGAGACGGGCAATGGAGCCGGCTCGAGGTGACGGGATCTCGACGATCGCCTTCGCCGTCTCGACGGCGACCAGTGGCTGGTCGGCAACGACGTTGTCGCCAACGCCAACGTGCCAACGGACGATCTCGGCCTCGGGCAGCCCTTCGCCAAGGTCGGGCAGCGAGAAGATTTTCATGCGTACTCCAGGGATTCTCGCACGGCGGAGACAACCGCCGCCGCGCTTGGCAGGTAATGGTCCTCGAGCCGATAGAGCGGCATCACCGTGTCGTATCCTGTGACCCGGCGCACCGGCGCAAGCAATGACAGCAGGCCGTGTTCGGCAAGCCGCGCGGCGATCTCGGCACCGAAGCCGCCCGTCCGCGCCGCCTCGTGGACGATGACGCAGCGTCCGGTACGCGCCACCGAATCGAGCAATGTCGCCGCATCGAACGGTTTGAGCGTCGCCACGTCGATCACCTCGGCCTCGATCCCCTCCTGCGCCAGTTCAGTGGCGGCAGCCAGTGTGACCTGGAGCATCGCGCCCCAGCTGACCAACGTGACGTCGTGGCCTTCGCGGACGGTGAAGCAGCAGTCGAGCGGCAGCGCCGTGCCGTCATCGTCGACCTCTTCCCGCACTGCCCGGTAGACCCGCTTCGGCTCGAGAAATACCACCGGGTCGGGATCGCGAATGGCGGCCAGCAACAGACCGTAGGCTCGTGCAGGCGACGACGGGATCACCACCCGCAGTCCCGGGATGTGAGCGAACAGCGCCTCCGTGCTCTCGGAGTGATGCTCGGGAGCATGGATGCCACCACCGAACGGCGCCCGCAGCACCATCGGGCAGCTCAACCTGCCACGGGTGCGGTTGCGCAGCCTGGCGGCATGGTTGAGCAGGTGATCGATGGTCGAGTAGATGAAGCCCATGAACTGGATTTCGGCCACCGGGCGCATGCCCTGGGCAGCCATGCCGACCGCCATGCCGGCGATCAGTGTCTCGGCCAATGGTGTGTCGAAGACCCGCTCGTCGCCGAACCGGGTCTGCAGACCGTCGGTAGCCCGGAAGACACCGCCGTTGACGCCGACATCCTCGCCGAAGACGACGACGTCGGGATCCTCCTCCAGCGCCCGCGCCAGCGCCAGGTTGACCGCCTCGACCAGAGTGATCTCACTCACTTGCGCAGTCCCCTGGCCAGGTCGTCACGTTGCTCCGCCAGGGTGGTTGGCAACGTCTCGTAGAGATGGTCGAACATCGCCTCGGGCGGGTCGGGCGGGGTTCCCAGGTAGGTGGTGACAGCCTGCTCGATCTCACTGGCGCACGTCTCCATCAGCGTCTCTTCGTCCGCCTTGTCCCAACCATGATCCGCGACGAGATGGTTACGCAGCCGCAGCAGTGGATCCTCGGCCCAGTGTCGGCTGACTTCGTCGGCGTCGCGGTAGCGACCGGCATCGTCAGCGGTGGTGTGATCACCAAGTCGGTAACTCAGTGCCTCGACCAGGGTCGGGCCTTCACCCGTGCGTGCGCGGTCCAGGGCCTCGCCGACGACAGCAT
>CAXMPC010000027.1:0-1730 GCA_964195335.1 uncultured Gammaproteobacteria bacterium
GCTCCGGTGCGACGCCCTGTTCGCGCAGTTCGCCGCCGGCGTCGTCGGCCAGGGCATCGAGTTCGGCGGCGAGCGGTTCGAGCCCGGCGTCGTCCAGCGGGGCCTCGATCGAGCGCTCGCGCAATGCGCGCAGGTCGGCCAGTCCCATGCCATAAGCCGACAGCACGCCTGCCAGCGGGTGCAGGAAGATGCGCTCGATGCCGAGGGCGTCGGCGACCAGGCAGGCGTGCTGGCCACCGGCACCGCCGAACGAGGCCAGGGTGTACTCGGTGACGTCGTAGCCGCGCTGCACCGAGATCTGCTTGATGGCGTTGGCCATGTTGTCGACGGCGATGCGCAGAAAGCCCTCGGCGAGTTGTTCGACCGTTTGCTCGACGCCGGTCTCGACGGCGACCTGCCCGGCCAGTTCGATGAACTTCGCGCGAACGATGCCGGCATCGAGCGGCCGGTCGGCCTCGGGGCCGAAGACGCGAGGGAAGTGGTCCGGCTGAAGTTTGCCGAGCAGCACGTTGCAGTCGGTCACTGCCAGTGGTCCGTTGCGCCGGTAGCAGGCAGGGCCGGGATCGGCGCCGGCCGAGGCCGGGCCGACCTGCAGCCGGCCGTCGGCGAAGCGCAGGATGGAACCGCCGCCGGCGGCTACGGTGTGAATCTGCATCATCGGCGCGCGGACCCGCACCCCGGCGACCAGGCTGTCGAGGGTGCGCTCGTAATCGCCGGCGAAGTGCGAGACATCGGTCGACGTGCCGCCCATGTCGAAGCCGATGATGCGTTCGAGGCCAGCGACGGTGGCGCTTTCGACCATGCCGACCACGCCACCGGCCGGACCGGAGAGGATCGCGTCCTTGCCCTGGAACAGCCGGGCGTCGGTCAGGCCACCATGCGACTGCATGAACATCAGCCGTGTGCCGCCGAGGTCATTGGCGATGCGGTCAACGTAGCGGCGCAGGATCGGCGACAGGTAGGCGTCGACGACGGTGGTGTCGCCACGCCCGACCAGTTTGATCAGCGGGCTGACCCGGTGCGAGACCGAGACCTGGGTGAAACCGACCTCACGGGCGATGTCGGCGATCGCCCGTTCGTGCGCCGGGTAACGGTAGCCGTGCAGCAGGCAGATGGCCACGGCGCGCAGGCCGCCGTCGTGGGCCTCTCTCAGGGCCGATGCCACGGCGTCACGATCGAGCGGTGTAACCACGGTGCCGTCGGCAGCAAGCCTCTCCGGCGCTTCGATCACCCGCTCGTAGAGCATCTCCGGGAGGACGATCTCGCGGTCGAACAAGCGCGGCCGGTGCTGGGTGCCTATGCGCAAGGCATCGGCAAAACCGGCGGTGGTTACCAGCAGTGTCGGATCACCCTCGCGCTCGAGCAGGGCGTTGGTGGCGACCGTGGTGCCCATCTTGACCGAGGTGATTCGTTCGGCCGGAATCGTGGTGTCACGCGCCACACCGAGCAGGTCGCGGATGCCAGCCAGGGCGGCGTCAGGGTACTGCTCCGGGTTTTCCGAAAGCAGCTTGTGGCTGACCAGGGTGCCATCCGGACGGCAACCGACGATGTCGGTGAAGGTGCCGCCGCGGTCGATCCAGAACTGCCAGCGGTCGGATGGGGTCGGTGGGTCCTGCGTCAAGGCGGTCGACGGCATGCTTGGGGAGGGAGGGCATGATAGCGCAGGCGTTGCCGGGACGGAGGGTCATGGCCGCCCGCGCGAGCAGATCACCCTTGGGTGCGGCAAGCGT
>CAXMPC010000028.1:0-4703 GCA_964195335.1 uncultured Gammaproteobacteria bacterium
TCGAGACGCACGGCGCAGTCCTCGACGAAGGAGACCGGTTTACCCTCCGATTTCATCGACATCATGATGTTCAGACCCTGCTTGCGTACCTCCCAGATGGCTTTCTGCAGGGCCGGGTCAACGGCGTCGATGACGCCGCCCGGTTTCTTGCCGGGGTCGTTCCAGGCGAAACCGAGTTCGGCCATCAGGTCGTTGAGGCCGGCCAGACGTCGCAGGTTCTCGGCCTGGTCGGGTTCGGCGAATTCGACGAGGAGCAGGGCGTCGGGCTCGCCGCGCACCATCTGTTCTATGACCGGCTGAAACAACGGGATGTCGCGAGCGAGCCCGATCATCGTGCGGTCGACCAGTTCCACCGCGGTCGGTCCCAGCTCAACGATATGCTGCGGGGCCTCCATCGCCTCGTAGAACGACGGGAAGTGGCAGATGCCCAGCGTGCGGTTGCGCAGCAGTGGGGCGAGCTTGAGCGTGATCCGCTCGGAGTAGGCCAGGGTGCCTTCCGAGCCGACCAGCAGGTGGGCGAGGTTGTTGTCGGCGCCCGGCACCAGGGCATCGATATTGTAGCCGCCCACCCGGCGCATCAGGTCGGGGAAGCGTGCCCTGATCTCGTCCGCCTCGCGCGCACCCAGTTTCATAAGGTAGTCGACGAGGCTGTCCGGGTTATGTTCGCAGGCCGTGTACGGGCCGAACCCGGCACGCGAACCGTCGGCGAGGATCGCATCGATGGCAAGCACGTTGTCGCGCATCGTCCGGTAGCGGATCGAGCGCGAGCCGCAGGAGTTGTTCGCCGTCATGCCACCGATGGTGGCCCGCGAGGCGGTCGAGACATCCACCGGGAACCACCAGCCGTGCGCTTGCAGCTGTGCATTCAGCTGGTCGAGAACGATGCCCGGTTCGACGACGGCGGTTCCGGTCTCCGCGTCGAACTCGAGCAGCCGGTTGAGGTGCCTGGAGACGTCGAGGACGATGGCCTCGTTGACGGTCTGGCCGCACTGCGATGTACCGCCGCCGCGCGGCAGCACCGGCACGCCGGCATCGCGAGCGATGTCGAGGACCGCGCAGATGTCGTCCACCGACTCCGGTACGACCACGCCGAGCGGGAACATCTGGTACACCGAGGCGTCGGTGGCGTAGCGCCCGCGGCTGAAGCTGTCGAACAGCACGGCGCCGCGAACGGCGGACCCGAGACGCTGTTCAAGCGCGGTATTGGCGGGCTTCATTGTTTCTGTTGACTTGAATAATGAATGCAATATAGGTTATTCGACAAGCGTTGGACGTTCAAGAGAAGCTCCGCCTGTCGAAGCGGCGATCAACCGGATCGGCGGGCTTTCAGCTTTTTATTCATCAGCTACACAACGGGTAAAGCATATGGTCGCTGGTAGGCACTTCCTGCAAATTCCCGGGCCCACCAACGTTCCGGATCGCATCCTGCGCGCCATGGACCGGGCCACCATCGACCACCGCGGCCCCAAGTTCGCCGCTCTCGGTCGTCGCGTGCTCGACGGCATCAGGTCGATCTTCAAGACCGAGGGCCAGGTCATCATCTACCCCGCCTCGGGCACCGGAGCCTGGGAAGCCGCGCTGGTCAACACGTTGTCGCCAGGAGACAGCGTGCTGATGTACGAGACCGGGCAGTTCGCCATGCTCTGGAGCGAACTCGCCGAGCGTTGCGGCTTCGCCCCCGAGACGATTCCCGGTGACTGGCGCGGTGGCGCCGATCCGGACTCCATTCAGTCGCGCCTGGCGGAGGACACGGAACAGCGCATCAAGGCCGTCTGCGTGGTGCACAACGAAACCTCGACCGGCTGTGTCACCGATGTTGCCGCCGTGCGCCGGGCCATAGATGCCGCCGGGCATCCTGCGCTGTTGATGGTCGATACCATTTCGTCGCTGGCATCGATCGATTACCGCCACGACGAGTGGGGTGTCGACGTCACCGTGGCCGGCAGCCAGAAAGGACTGATGCTGCCGCCCGGGCTTTCGTTCAACGCGGTCAGTGACAAGGCGCTGAACTGTGCGGCCACGGCGACGACGCCCTGTTCCTACTGGTCGTGGGCGGCGATGAGCAAGGCCAACGCCGGCGGAATGTTTCCGTACACTCCGGCGACGAATCTCCTCTACGGTCTCGATGAAGCAATCAGCATGCTTCATGAGGAAGGGCTGGAGCAGGTCTTCGCCCGTCACGACCGGCATGCCGAGGCGACACGTCGCGCCGTGCGCGCCTGGGGCCTGGAACTGCTCTGCAGCGAACCAGATCACTACTCGAGTTCGCTCACCGCAGTGTGCATGCCGGACGGTTACAGCGCCGACGACTACCGCAAGGTCCTGCTGGAAAACTTCGACATGTCACTTGGCAGCGGCCTGGGCAAGGTCGCCGGTCTGGTGTTCCGAATCGGCCATCTGGGCGACTTCAACGACCTGATGCTGATGGGAACCCTGTGTGGCGTCGAGATGGGCCTGGCCAAGGCCGCTGTTCCTTACCAGCCCGGGGGAGCACAGGCCGCGATGGACTACCTTGCCGGGCAGTCGGGATGACGGGCGTCTAATATCGAGAGGCGGTGGGGTGCCCCGCCTGGTTCATGAAGAAGGACCGTTTTGGTAGGACGCGCAGGCGGTTGATCGCCAGATGGTCCGACCTGCTGCACCCTAGGGCCGGCGAGATGCAGACGCTCGGTCTGCCGGTCAAGTTCTCGTCAACTCCGGCGGGGTGCGTGACCCGGTACCACTTCTTGGGCAACATACCCGCGAACTTCTCGCCGAGCTCGGCTACACCGATTCATAAACCGACGCGCCGCTGGTTAGCGGCGCGGCCATCCAGACGGAGGACTGAATGCCAAACGCAAATCCCGTGGTTTCCCTCGCCGAAGCCAAGACCATGATCCAATCAGCACTGGAAAAAGGCGCGGAGCTGGGTCTGAACCCGCTCACCGTGGCCGTGCTCGACAACGGCGGACATCTCAAGGCCATGGAGCGCCAGGACGGGGCGAGTATCCTGCGTCCGCAGGTCGCCCACGGCAAGGCCTACGGGGCGCTCTGCGTCGGCCTCGGCTCGCGTGCGCTGCACAAGCGTGCCGAAGAGCAGCCGTATTTCGTCAACGCCATCAACGCGCTGGCCGACGGCGCCCTGGTGCCGGTCGCCGGTGGCGTGCTGATTCGCGACCAGGACAACAACCTCATTGGAGCCATCGGGATTACCGGCGACACCTCGGACAACGACGAGGCATGCGCGGTGGCTGCCGTGACCGCGGCGGGTTTCCAGGCCGAGACCGGCTAGGTGGTTGCCGCCCGCGGCGTGGCCGTGGGTCGTTTCCTTGCCCCTCGGCTGCTATCGAACGCCGTGCCGTCACCGGCTGCTCCGAGAATGCTTCAGCCGCTCTGGTAGAGAACGTTAAGGTTCGTGCATCGAACGACGGGGCGTTGGATATTGGCGGCAGGTCAGGCGGCACTTGCGTAGCACTTACAAAAAACCCGGCGCAATGGCCGGGTTAAGTAAGTACTTGAATAATTGGTGGGCGATACTGGGATTGAACCAGTGACCCCCGCCGTGTGAAGGCGGTGCTCTCCCGCTGAGCTAATCGCCCACAGCGTGGAGCGGGCATTGTAGGACCGGCCTCCATTGGGCGTCAATTTGTCTCTCCCGGGTCCCGTGCCGGGCGGCCCCCTCTGCTAAGATACGCGCCGCCGGACAGGTCCGGCTGCCCGTGTCGCCACCGGCCGAAAAGAGAGACCCGATGACCGTCCGCACCCGCTTCGCCCCGAGCCCGACCGGCTACCTCCACGTCGGTGGCGCCCGCACCGCGCTCTTCTCCTGGCTCTATGCCCGCCGCCACGGTGGGGCCTTCGTGCTGCGCATCGAGGACACCGACCTCGAGCGCTCCACCGCCGAGTCGGTCAACGCCATCCTCGAGGGCATGACCTGGCTGGGCCTGGAGTACGACGAGGGGCCGCTCTACCAGACCGAACGCTTCGATCGATACCAGGAGGTGATCGACCAGCTGCTCACCGAGGGCAAGGCGTACCGTTGCGACTGCCCCAAGGAGCGCCTCGACGTGCTGCGCGCCAAGCAGATGGAGCGCAAGGAGAAGCCGAAGTACGACGGTCACTGCCGTGGGCGCAGCGTCGATCCATCGACACCGCACGTGATCCGCTTCAGCACCCCGATCGAGGGGACGGTCGGTTTCGACGACCTGATCCGTGGCCGCGTCACCTGGGAGAACAGCGAGCTCGACGACCTGGTGATCCGCAAATCAGACGGCGCGCCGACCTACAACCTGGCCGTGGTGGTCGACGATCTCGACATGCGCATCAGCCACGTCATCCGCGGCGAGGATCATGTCAGTAACACGCCGCGCCAGGTGCACATCTTCCGCGCCCTCGGCGCTAACGTGCCGGTGTTCGCCCACGTGCCGATGATTCTCGGCGACGACGGCGCGCGACTGTCGAAGCGCCACGGCGCGGTCAGCGTCATGCAGTACCGAGAAGAGGGTTTTCTGCCCGAAGCGCTGCTCAACTACCTGGTCCGACTCGGCTGGTCGCACGGTGATCAGGAGATATTCTCCATTGATGAAATGGTCACCCTGTTCGATCTCGAGGGGGTCAACAAGTCGGCCTCGACCTTCAATACCGACAAGCTGCTGTGGCTGAACCAGCACTACATCACCGAGGGCGATCCGGCCCACCTGGCACGCGAGACGAGCTGGCATCTC
>CAXMPC010000029.1:0-2615 GCA_964195335.1 uncultured Gammaproteobacteria bacterium
CCCGTCGCCGTGGGCCAGGTGCAGGCAATCGATAAACGTCTGCACCAGCCGCGACGGTTTCGGTGCGTGAGGCACGATGGCCGAGAACTGAACCGTGTAATGGAGGTGCCGATTGTCGAGGCGGCGCATCTGGCCCCGTTCGACGAAGAAGCGGGCGTAGTGGTCTGGCAGGAAGCCAACGTAGCGTCCGGAACGGATCAGTGTCGCCACCGCCTCCTGGTCGTAGGCACTCGCGCGACGCCGCAGTTTCATGGCACGACTCAGCTCCATGTTGGGTGAGTGGTAGCCGAGACCGGCGTACCGGTGCTGCCGGATCGCTTCGTCATCGCCGTCGAGATCAGGTTTGTCGAACAACGGGTGGCCCGGCGAGCAGTAGAGATCCATCTGCTCGCTGAACAGCGGGTGATAGTCGAGCGTCGTCGAGGTCCGGTGCGCGGGGATGATGCCGACCTGGTACTTGCCGTCGAGGATGCCGCGCTCGATGGTGTTGAGTGCCTCGACATAGATATCGATGTCGACCTCGGGGGCCTGGTCGGCGAACAGCCGAAGCGCATCGTGCAGTTTTGCTTCGTCGTTGGTGACGGTCTTGTCGAACAGGGCCAGTGTCAGCTTGCCGGTCAGGCGCTGGTGCAGGTCGTCGACGCCGGAGCGGAAGCTGTCGAGCGCCGCCAGCAGGCGCAGCATCGCGTCATAGATCTCCTGGCCCTCGTCAGTCAACGAGAAACCGCCACGGCCGCGGTGGCAGAGCGTCAGGCCGAGGCGCATCTCCAGATCCTTGACGTGGCGGCTGATGGTCGAGCGGCCGATGTTCAACTCCAGTTCGGCCGCCGACATGCCGCCGCACTCGACCACGGCGCGGAACACCCTTAGCAGGCGGATGTCGAGGTCGCTGAGCTGGCCGAGAAGCGCTTTTTTCACCATGACGGGCTCCGGTCTCCATCGCAGCCAAGGCGATGGGTCTAATGTTTCATATACATCAAACTTAACATCGAAACATACATATTTAAACAACATTTAAGTTGGCGGAGAATACGCTCTTCAACATTGAGCACGCATGTGCCATGGAGTCGGGTGATGGAGACAGCAAGGGATCTGGATCACGCAACAGTCGCCGGCCTCAGCCGCGCCGATCTCGAGGCGCACTGGATGCCGTACACCGGCAACCGCCAGTTCAAGGACAACCCGCGGATCATCACTGGTGGTGAAGGCAGCTACTACATCGACGCCGCCGGCCGTCGGGTGCTCGACGGCCTCTCCGGGCTGTGGTGCTGTGGCCTCGGCCACGGCCGCAGCGAAATCGCCGAGGCGGTCGGACGCCAGGCCGCGCAGCTCGACTACGCCCCGGGATTCCAGTACGGTCACCCGCTGTCATTCGAGCTCGCCAACCGCATCAAGGGGATGACCCCGGACGGACTCGACTACGTCTTCTTTACCAACTCCGGTTCCGAGGCGGCCGACACGTCGCTGAAGCTGGCGCGCGCCTACTGGCGCCAGAAGGGCCAGTCGAGCAAGACCAAGCTGATCGGCCGTGCCAAGGGCTACCACGGCGTCAACTTCGGCGGCATCAGCGTCGGCGGCATCGGCATCAATCGCAAGCTCTACGGCCAGGCGGTCGACGCCGATCATCTGCCGCACACGCTGCTGCCCGAGAACGCTTTTACACGCGGCATGCCAGAACACGGTGCCGAGCGCGCCGACGATCTGCTGGAACTGATCGCGCTGCATGACGCGTCGAACATTGCCGCGGTCATTGTCGAGCCGTTCGCCGGTTCGGCCGGCGTAGTGCCGCCGCCGCAGGGCTACCTTCAGCGGCTGCGCTCCATCTGCGACCAGCACGACATCCTGCTGATCTTTGACGAGGTGATCACCGGTTTCGGCCGCACCGGTGCGTTGTTTGGCAGCGACGCTTTCGGCGTGGTGCCCGACATCATGAACCTGGCCAAACAGTTGACCAACGGCACCCAGCCGATGGGCGCGGTGGTTGCGAAGACCGACATCTACCAGGCGTTCATGGCAGCGGGCGGTCCGGACTACATGGTCGAGTTTCCGCACGGTTACACCTACTCAGCCCACCCGGTGGCTTGTGCGGCCGGTCTTGCGGCCCTGGACCTGCTCGAGCAGGAGAACCTGGTCGAACGGGTCGCCGACTTGGCGCCCGTGTTCGAGACGGCGGTGCACTCGCTCAAGGGGGCGAAGTACGTCACCGACATCCGCAACTGCGGGCTGGCCGCCGGACTGACCTTCGCCGCCTACCCGGGTGAGCCGGCACGACGCCCTTACGAGGTGGCGATGAAATGCTGGGAGAAGGGTTTCTACGTCCGCTACGGCGCCGACACCATCCAGATGGCGCCGCCGTTCATTATCGAGCGCGACGAAATCGACGCCTTGGTCAATGCCCTGGGCGAATCGATCAACGAACTCGACTAGCCAGCACGTGCGCGGAGGGGTCCTGTAGGCCAGACTGCTGTCCGACAAGTGATCAGGCAACGGCACATGTCGGGCTGAAGCCCGACCTACAGCAAAAACAGGAAGCGATTGCCTGGTGTGGTTCGGACTTCAGTCCGACAAGCGACCAGACAACGGCATATGCCGGGGTCAAGCCCGATCTACAGCAA
>CAXMPC010000030.1:0-17190 GCA_964195335.1 uncultured Gammaproteobacteria bacterium
CGGATCTCCGGCTCGGTCTCGAGCAGGCGCAGCATCGCCTCGAGATCGGACAGCGCGTGCTGGAGTTGGCTGTAGACGATGCCGAGAAAGCCGAGCGGCAGGAACAGCTGCAGCAGCAGGGCGTTGACCAGCACCAGGTCACCGAGAGTCAGCTCGCCATCGGCCACGCCGCTGCCTGCCAGCAGCATCACGATCGTCACGGCGACGGCGATCACCCCACCCTGGACCACGTTGAGCAGGGACAGTGAGGTCTGGCTGCGTACCGCGGCCTCCTCCCAGTCATGCAGGTAGGCGCCGTAGCGAGCCAACTCATGCGGCTCGTTACCGAAGTACTTGACTGTCTCGTAGTTGATCAGGCCGTCGACGGCATGGGCGTTGGCCTGCGAGTCGAGGGCATTCATGCGGGCCCGGAACGGCATCCGCCAGCGCGTGATCATGAACGTCGAGGCGATGTAGATGGCGACCGCCACGAAGGTGATTGCCGTGTACCACGGGTCGTAACCGTTGAGCAGGATCGCGGCCACCAGGCCGAACTCGGCCAGCACCGGCAGGATGCTGAAGGCGAGGTAGTTGAGCAGGCTGCTGAGACTGCGGGTGCCGCGCTCGATGTCGCGCGACAAGGCCCCGGTACGTCGTTCGAGGTGGTAGCGCAGCGACAGGTCGTGCAGATGGCGCAGCACCTGTTCGGAAGCATTGCGCATGGCGCCGTGGCGCACCCGGGCGAACAGCGCATCGCGCAGTTCGTTGAAGGCCGAACTGGCCAGACGCAGCGCGCCATAGGCGAGGAACAACGTCACCGGCAACGCGACGGCCGACACCGATGCCGTCTCGAGGTGGTCGACGATTCCCTTCAACGCCAACGGCACGCCGACCGTGGCCACCTTGGCCAGCAACAGGCAGCCGACGGCGACCAGGGCTCGGCCGCGATAGGGCCAGAGATACGGCAGCAGCCCGCGCAGGGTGTGCAGGTCGTCGCGCTTGCTTTCTGGCAGGGTAGTGTGGGCGTGGTACATGGGCCGTTGTCGGCGCGGCGGTAGGAATGCCTGCAAGGTTATATACTTGCTCGACAACAAGCACCCATGATGCAGATCAACAGGAGACGGCCGTGAAACCATCGGAAGAGGAGCACACGGCGGCTTTCGCCGCGATTGCGAAGCTGCGCGATGAGGGTGATCCAGACCACGTGGCCAAGACCATGGCCTACTTACAGTACCGGGTCGAGATCCTCGAAAACCTCGTTACGCACGCCAAGCGCTACGTCAAGTTCGGCATGGACGAGCATGAGCACACCCTGCTGATCAAGGCGGTCGACCGGTTGCGCGAGTTCGACTCCAAACAGTCGGGCGAGGAGCTCGAGGAGATGGGACTGGGCTGAGCCGCGCCAAGCCTCCTGATTTCTTGACGGTTTTCTATCCATGGCGGCTTTTTCGCCAGGCCGTGGAAGGGTATACTTGCCGCCCTTGAAGCTGGACGGTGCCACCCCATCATGGTGGCAGTCGCGTGCTTTGCGAGGTAATACATGCCCATCTACGAATACCGCTGCGGCAACTGTGGCCACGAACTCGAGGCCATCCAGAAAATGAGCGATCCGGTGCTCGAAACCTGCCCGGACTGCAACCGCGATGCCTTGAAGCGGCTGATCTCCGCACCGTCGTTCCGTCTCAAGGGCGGCGGCTGGTACGAGACCGACTTCAAGAAGGACGGCAAGCGCAACGTCCACGAGTCCGAGTCCGAGTCCAAGACCAAGACCAAGACCAAGTCAGAGGCGGCGCCCTCTGAGGCCGCGGGCGGCTGCCCGACCACTGACTGAAGCCAGGCCATTACGCCGGGCGCCTGCATGGTGCAGCTCCCGCCATCCGCCCTTTTATTTCGACCTCCCGGGAAACCAGCATGCGCAGCCACTACTGCGGACAGATCAACGCCTCCAATATCGACCAGACCGTCACTCTATGTGGCTGGGTCCACCGCCGCCGTGACCACGGCGGGGTGATCTTCGTCGACCTGCGCGACCGCGAAGGGCTGGCGCAGGTGGTGATCGACCCTGATACCCACGAGGCCTTCGCCCTGGCCGAGCGGGTGCGCAACGAGTTCGTGCTCAAGGCCACCGGTCGCGTCCGTCGCCGACCCGAGGGAACCGAAAACCCGGGCCTGCCGAGTGGCGAGGTCGAGGTGCTTTGCAGTGAGCTCGAGATCCTCAACCACGCCGAGACCCCGCCGTTCGTCATCGAGGACGATTCCGACGTCAACGAGGACGTGCGCCTGCGCTACCGTTACATCGACCTGCGCCGCCCGGTGATGCTGCAGCGCATGCGCCTGCGCACCGAGGTGGCGCGTGCACTGCGGCACTTCCTCGAAGACGAGGGTTTCTACGAGATCGAGACCCCGTTTCTGACCAAGGCGACCCCCGAGGGGGCACGTGACTTCCTGGTGCCGAGCCGTCTCCAGGCCGGCTCGTTCTACGCTTTGCCGCAGTCCCCGCAGTTGTTCAAGCAGCTGCTGATGATTTCTGGCTTCGATCGCTACTACCAGATCGTGCGCTGTTTCCGTGATGAAGACCTGCGTGCCGACCGCCAGCCCGAGTTCACCCAGCTCGACATCGAGACCTCGTTCATGGACGAGGACGGCATCATGACGCTGATGGAACGGATGGTGCGCGAGCTGTTCTGCAACGTCCTCGAGCAGGCACTGCCGGAACCGTTTCCACGCATCAGCTACGCCGAGGCGGTGCGCCGTTTCGGCAGCGACCGGCCCGACCTGCGTATCCCGCTGGAACTGGTCGACATCGGCGACCTGCTGGCCGGCGTCGAGTTCAAGGTGTTTGCCGGCCCGGCCAACGACCCCGACGGCCGCGTCGCCGCCCTGCGCTTGCCCGCCGGCGGCGAGCTGACGCGCAAAGAGATCGACGGCTACACCAAGTTCGTCGGCATCTACGGTGCCAAGGGGCTCGCCTACATCAAGGTCAACGAGCTGGCCAAGGGTCGTGAAGGGCTGCAGTCGCCGATCCTCAAGTTCCTGCCTGATGCGGTGGTCGACGAGATCATGCAGCGCACCGAGGCCGCCGATGGCGACCTGGTCTTTTTCGGCGCTGACAAGGCCCGGGTGGTCAACGAGTCGCTCGGTGCCCTGCGCGTGCGTCTGGGCGAGGATCGCGGCCTGGTCGAGCGCGGCTGGTGCCCGGTCTGGGTGGTCGACTTCCCGATGTTCGACTGGGATCCGCAGCAGAAGCGCTGGGACGCGCTCCACCACCCCTTTACCGCGCCGCAGGTCGATGATCCGGAGGCGCTGATCGCCGATCCCGGCAACGCCCTGTCGCGTGCCTACGACCTGGTGATCAATGGCACGGAGGTCGGCGGCGGTTCGGTTCGTATCCACCGCCAGGAGACGCAGTCGGCGGTGTTCGAACTGCTCGGCCTGGGCCAGGAGGAGTCGCGCGAGAAATTTGGTTTCCTGCTCGACGCCCTGAAGTACGGTGCGCCGCCACATGGCGGTATCGCCTTCGGTCTCGACCGCCTGGTGATGCTGATGACCGGCGCCAGCTCGATCCGCGAGGTCATCGCCTTTCCCAAGACCCAGTCGGCCAGCTGTCCGTTGACCCAGGCCCCGGCTCCGGTCTCGGCACTGCAACTCGATGAACTCAACCTGCGGGTACGCCACCCGGGCTGAGGCTGGAGATGGCCGCAAGCGGAGGCACGGACCGGACCGGGTACAAGCGGCCGGTCTCGGTGCTGGTCGTGGTTGCCACCGCCACCGGCGAGGCTTTGTTGCTGCGCCGACGCCATCCCTCTGACTTCTGGCAATCGGTCACCGGCAGCCTCGACTGGGGTGAGCCGCCCGCGGCGGCCGCGACCCGCGAGTTGTACGAAGAGACCGGCATCGACTTCGTCCCGATCGCGACCGGGCAGGTCAACCACTTCCCGATCCTGCCGGCCTGGCGGGCGCGCTACCATCCGGACGTGCGCGAAAACGAAGAGCATGTCTTCGTCGTTCGCCTGCCGAAGTGCGTCCCGGTCCGCCTCGCCCCGGACGAACACGCCGAGGCCCTGTGGCTCGAGAGAGATGCGGCCATCGCCAAGGCGTCGTCGTCGACCGACCGGGAAGCCATGAAAACCCTGATCCCACCGGGTTGACACCCATTTTGCAGCGCAGCATCATCAGGCTCCGAGTGCCCATCGGGCCGAGCCGAAAACAACAGAGCAGACCACTGCGATGAGTCAGACCGCACTTGCCCTGAATGACTTCGCCGATCTCGACGAGTCCGATTGCGAGGTGCGCATCCGCACCGCCCGCGCCGCGCTCGGTGACCGGGTGATGATCCTCGGTCACCACTACCAGCGCGAAGAGGTGTTCGTTCACGCCGATCACTCCGGTGACTCGCTCAAGCTCTCCCGGATGGCGGCGGAGTCCGATGCCGAGTTCATCGTCTTCTGCGGCGTCCACTTCATGGCCGAGGTGGCCGACATCCTGTCGCGCCCGGACCAGGTCTCGATCCTGCCCGACATGGCGGCCGGTTGTTCGATGGCCGACATGGCCAACCTGGCCAAGGTCGAACGCGCCTGGCGCGAACTGAACCAGGTGCTTGATGTCGAGAACGAGGTGACACCTGTCACCTATATCAACTCGGCCGCCGACCTGAAGGCCTTCTGCGGTCGTCACGGCGGCATCGTCTGCACATCGAGCAACGCCCAACAGATCCTCGACTGGTCGTTTGCCCGGCGCGAGAAGATCCTCTTCTTCCCCGATCAGCACCTGGGACGCAACACCGGCCACGCCATGGGCATCCCACTCGAGGCCATGGTCACCTGGGACTTCGACCAGCCGCTCGGTGGGCTGACCGAACAGCAGATCCGCGACGCCCGGGTGATCCTGTGGAAGGGCTTCTGCTCGGTGCACCAGATGTTCCGCCCGGAACACATCGACCGTTTCCGTGCCGAGCATCCTGACGGCAAGGTGATCTCGCACCCGGAATGCTCGTTCGAGGTGTGCCAGAAGTCCGATGTCGTCGGTTCCACCGAGACCATCATTCGCACCGTGCGTGATTCGGCGCCCGGGACGCGCTGGCTGGTCGGCACCGAACTCAATCTGGTCAACCGGCTGCATCGCGAAGTGCAGGCCGATGGCAAGGTGGCCGAGTTCATGTCGCCGACAGTCTGCATGTGCTCGACCATGTTCCGCATCGACCCGCAGCATGTCGCCTGGGTGCTCGAGAGCCTGGTTGCCGGTGACCCGGTCAATCGCATCCAGGTACCCGCCGAGGAGGCGGCCCAGGCTCGTGCGGCTCTCGACCGCATGCTCGACGCCTCGCTCTGAGGTCCGACTCCGTTTCCACACCGCCCAGGGTCGTGCTGCTGCACGGCCTGTGGATGCCGGCGCTCTCCATGGCCCTGCTGATCCGCCGCCTGCGCGCGGCTGGTTTCGCCCCCGAGGCACACGCCTGGATCCCGCGCCGCGAAGGGGTTGCCGGTGCGGCCGACCGTCTTGCCGATGAACTCGGTGAGCCGCTGCCAACGCTTTTCGTCGGCCACAGTCTGGGTGGCCGCCTGGCGTTGGCTCTGGCGGCCCTGGCGACGACGCCGTCGATGCCGTCGACGCGGGTCGTTGCTCTCGGCACGCCGTTTGCCGGCAGTCTCGCCGGGCAACGCCTGGCCCGTGTGAGTCCTGGACGCTGGTTGCTGCGCTCGGCGATCCACGACATCACCAGGCCGTGGTCGGACGGCGTGCCGGCCGGCTGCGAACTTGGCATCGTCACCGGGACACGCCCGATCGGTCTCGGTCGCCTGGTAACCGGTATCACGGGACCGAGCGACGGCACTGTCAGGATCGACGAGACCCGTCTCGAGGGTGGCTCGGGGCGGATCGCGTTGCCGGTGACCCACATGAGCATGCTCGCCTCCAGCGCGGTCGCCAATGCGGCTGCCGGCTTCCTCCGCGAAGGTAAATTTCCAGTAAATATCCATAATCTGTGACGTGGTTCTGCTGACCATGTCACAGGCGCGGTGATACACTTCTGCGAACGCGATTTCTCCCGAGGGACCGATGGCTGGGCACAGCAAATGGGCCAATATCAAGCACCGGAAGGCCGCCCAGGACGCCAAGCGCGGGAAGCTTTTCACCAAGCTGATCCGTGAAATCACCGTCGCCGCCAAGATCGGTGGCGAGGATGCCGATGCCAACCCGCGCCTGCGCACGGCGATCGACAAGGGATTGGCCGCCAACATGTCCAAGGACGTCGTCGCCAGGGCGATCAAGCGCGGTGCCGGCGGTCAGGACAGCGAAGATTACGAAGAGATTCGCTACGAGGGCTACGGCCCGGGTGGGGTCGCGGTGATGGTCGACTGCTTGACCGACAACCGCAACCGCACCGTCGCCGATGTTCGCCACGCCTTCACCAAGTGCGGCGGCAACCTCGGCACCGACGGCTCGGTCGCCTACCTGTTTACCAAGATCGCCCAGTTCGCGCTGCCGGCCGGCAGTGACGAGGAGCAGGTGATGGAGGTGGCCCTCGATGCCGGAGCCGACGATATCCAGACCCTCGATGACGGTTCGGTCGAGGTACTCGCCGAGCCGGACAACCTCGATCCGGTGCGCGAATCCCTGCATGGGGCGGGCCTCGCGCCCGAGGTCGCCGAGGTGACCATGCGCGCCTCGACCAGCGTCGAGGTCGACCGCGACAGCAGCGAGAGGCTGCTGCGCTTGCTCGACATGCTCGAGGATCTCGACGACGTGCAGAACGTCTACTCCAACGCCGAATTCGACGATGCCGTGTTGGCCGAACTCGGTGGCTGAACGAAACATCTCCATGCCGGGACCGGGTCGGCGATGAGCCGGATCCTCGGCATCGACCCCGGCTCGCGCATCACTGGCTACGGCGTGGTCGATTTCGACGGGGCCACCAGTAACTACGTCGCCAGCGGCACTGTCCGCTGCGGTGGCGGCGAACTGCCGGCCAGGCTGCGTGAGATCTTCAGCGGGCTGGGCGAAGTGATCACCACCTACGCGCCTGACGAGAGCGCTATCGAGCAGGTCTTCATGCACCGTAACGCCGATTCCGCCCTCAAGCTCGGCCAGGCACGTGGTGCCGCGATCTGCGCCTGTGCCAACAATGATCTGGAGATCGGCGAGTACACGCCGCGCCAGATCAAGAAGGCGGTGGTCGGCACCGGGGCCGCGACCAAGGCCCAGGTGCAGCAGATGGTGCAGCGGCTGCTGGCCCTGCCAGCGGCGCCGCCAAGCGACGCCGCCGACGCCCTCGCGGTGGCGCTCTGCCACGGCCAGGCACGGCGTCTGGCCGACCGCGTTGGCGGTATCAGCGGCATGCGTGCCGGGAGGATGCGATGATCGGCCGTCTGCGTGGCATGCTGCTGCACAAGCAACCGCCTCGGCTCCTGATCGAGGTCGGCGGCATCGGTTACGACGTCGAGGCGCCGCTGTCGACCTTCGCCGCATTGCCGGCGATCAACACCGAGGCGGTGCTTCACACGCACCTCGCGGTGCGCGAGGACGCCCAGGTACTCTACGGCTTCGCCACCCTGGCCGAGCGTGACCTGTTCCGCGACCTGATCAAGGTCAGCGGCATCGGCGCCAAGCTGGCGCTGACCATACTCTCCGGTACCAACGCCGACGAGCTGGCGCGCTGCGTCCGCGATGACGACGTCGCTGCGTTGACCCGGCTGCCTGGCATCGGCCGCAAGACCGCCCAACGGCTGCTGGTCGAGCTGCGTGACAAGCTGCCCGACGCGTCGTTGAGTGGGGGAGGCAAGGGGGACGGTGATGGCAGGGCGCACACTCCCGAGAACGACGCTCGCGAGGCGCTGATCTCGCTCGGCTTCAAGCCCGACGACGCGGCCCGCCGCCTGCGCGAGGTGGCCGACCCTGGCCTGTCGGCCGAGGAACTGATCCGCCTTGCCCTGCAGACCACGGTGCGCGGATAGCGTGGCGCGGTCCCCGGGGAGTAGGCAGCGATGATCGAGCCTGACCGGCTGGTTGCGCCGACCCCCAGCGCCGAAGAGGAGTCGCTCGAACGCGCTATCCGGCCGAAGCTGCTGAACGAATACATCGGCCAACCGGCGGTGGTCGAGCAGATGGAGATCTTCATCAGCGCCGCGCGTGGCCGCTCCGAGGCACTCGATCACGTCCTGATCTTCGGCCCACCGGGGCTCGGCAAGACCACCCTGGCCCACGTCATCGCCCACGAGATGGGTGTCGGCCTGCGTCAGACCTCGGGGCCGGTGCTCGAGCGCCCTGGCGACCTGGCGGCACTGCTGACCAACCTCGAACCCAACGACGTCCTGTTCGTTGATGAAATCCACCGCCTTAGCCCGGTGGTCGAGGAGATCCTCTACCCGGCGATGGAGGACCGCCAGATCGACATCATGGTCGGCGAGGGGCCGACCGCGCGCTCGATCAAGCTCGACCTCTCCCCGTTCACCCTGGTCGGAGCGACCACCCGCGCCGGGCTGCTCACCTCGCCGCTGCGCGACCGCTTCGGTATTGTCCAGCGGCTCGATTTCTACGCCCCGGATGAGCTCGACCGCATCGTGCACCGCTCGGCGAAGATCCTCGACATAGCCGTCGACGGCGACGGTGCTACCGAGATCGCCCGGCGCGCGCGCGGTACCCCGCGCATCGCCAACCGCCTGCTGCGACGGGTGCGTGATTTCGCCGAGGTGCGTGCCGACGGCATCGTCAGCGGGACGGTGGCGCGTGACGCCATGGCCCTGCTGCACGTCGATGACAACGGTTTCGATGCCCTCGACCGACGTCTGTTGATGGCGGTGATCGACAAGTTCGGTGGTGGCCCGGTCGGGGTCGACAACCTCGCCGCGGCCCTCGGCGAGGAGCGCGGCACTATCGAGGACGTGCTCGAGCCCTACCTGATCCAGCAGGGCTACATGATGCGTACACCGCGTGGTCGGGTCGCCACACCGCGCGCCTACCGCCACTTCGGCCTGCCGGCGCCGGCCTCGGCCACCGACCAGACACCGCTCCCCGGACTGTTCGACTCCAATGGGGGTGGAGGTGACTGAATCTGGCAACTTCACCTGGCCGCTGCGGGTCTACTACGAGGACACCGACAGCGGAGGTGTCGTCTACTATGCCAACTACCTGAAATTCCTCGAGCGTGCCCGCACCGAGTGGCTGCGCAGCCTCGGTTTCGACCAGGCCCGCCTTGCCAGCGATCGCGGGCTGCTGTTCGCGGTACGCGAGGTGCACCTCGACCTGCGTCGCCCGGCGCGGCTCGACGACCACCTGCAGGTGACCGCCGATGTCGCCGAGCGGCGCGGCGCCAGTCTGCTGTTCGACCAGGTGGTGACCCGTGACGGCGAAGCCGACCCGCTCTGTCACGGTCGTGTGCGCGTCGCCTGCCTCGCCGCCGACAGTTTCCGACCCAAGCCCCTTCCCGATGACCTTCTCGCGGAGATTGACCGTTGAGCACCGACCTCTCGATCATCCACCTGTTCCTCGGCGCCAGCCTGATCGTCCAGCTGGTCATGCTGGCACTGCTTGTGGTGTCACTGCTGTCGTGGTTCGTCATCTTCCACCGCGGCCGCGTTCTGCGCTGGGCCAAGCGCGATGCCGATGCCTTCGAGCAACGCTTCTGGTCCGGCACCGAACTCGGTGCCCTGTTCAAGGAGATCAGCCGCGAGGACTACCAGCCAGCCGGCATGGAACGGATCTTCGAAGCCGGTTTCCGTGAGTTCGCCCGCCTGCGGCGCAAGGAGGGGAACTCCGGCCAGTCTGTCATCGAGGGGGCCCAGCGCACCATGCGCGTGGCAATGATGCGCGAGAACGACGCCCTCGAACACCACCTGTCATTCCTGGCTACCGTCGGCTCGACCAGCCCTTACGTCGGCCTTTTTGGCACCGTCTGGGGCATCATGAACTCCTTCCGCGCCCTCGGTAACGTCCAGCAGGCGACCATCGCCATGGTCGCCCCGGGCATCGCCGAGGCGCTGGTGGCCACCGCGATGGGGCTATTCGCCGCGATCCCGGCGGTCATCTCCTACAACCGCTTCGCCAACGATGCCGAACGGCTCGGCAACCGTTACGAGAACTTCCTCGAGGAGTTCGCCGCCGTCCTCCAGCATCAGATCGAACACTGAGCGCGATCGGAACAACCCATGGCCCGTACCCGACAGCGCCGCCGACCGATGTCCGAGATCAACGTGGTCCCGTACGTCGATGTCATGCTGGTGCTGCTGGTGATCTTCATGATCACCGCGCCGCTGCTGACCCAGGGGGTCAAGGTTGAGTTGCCGCGTGCCAGCGCCGAGCCGCTGCCGCCGGAGGCACTGGAACCGCTGGTGCTGACGGTCGATGCGGCGGGGCGCTATTACCTCAACGTCGGCGGTGGCGGTGAAACGGTGCCGGTCGACCTGGAGACGCTGTATGCACGGGTCGCCGCGGTACTGAGGCACAAGCCGGACACCCCGGTGATGGTGCGCGGCGACCGGCAGGTCGACTACGGCCAGGTGATCGAAGCGATGGTGCGCCTGCAGGAGGCAGGCGCACCGAGCGTCGGTCTCATTACCGAGCCGCCGGAGGACGGGTAGCGGCGCATGTGGTCCGAGATCCGTCGCAACCCGCTGGCGCTGTTCTTCGCGCTGCTGATCCACGCCGCGCTGCTGGTGCTGGTCACCTTTGGTCTCGACTGGGACAGCCAGCCGGAGCCGGTCAAGCGTGCCCAGGTGATCGAGGCGGTTACAGTCGACCAGGCACGGGTCGACCAGGAACTGAAGAAGATCCGCGACGCCGAGGCCGAGCGCGAGCGCAAGAAGGACGAGGCGATCAAGACCCGAGAGCGCGAGGAGAAGAAACTCGCTGAGGTGAAGAAGCAGCAGGTGGCGGAGAAGAAGCGCCTGACTGAGATTGAAAAGCAGCGCCAGACCAAGGCGGCCGAAGCCAAGCGCCAGCAGGAGGTGGAGAAAAAACGCCTCGCCCAGGTCAAGAAGCAGCAGGAGGTGGAGAAGAAGCGCCTGACCGAGATCGAGAAAAAACGTGAGGCCAAGGCCGCCGAGGCCAAGCGCCAGCAGGCGGCCGAGAAGAAGCGGCTGGTCGCGACGGAAAAGAAACGCCGCGACGAGGAGGCGCGCTTGGCCGCCCTCGAGGCGCAGCGTAAGATCGACGAGAAGAAGCGCCAGGCCGCCGCCGAGTCCGAGCGCAAGCGGCGGGCCGAAGAGACGGCCGGGCGCCAGCGCGAGATCCAGGCCGAGGCGGCACGCCAGACCGCCGAGTCCGACCGCGTCGCACAGTCCACCGCGGCGCGCTACCAGGACCTGATACGCGACCGTGTCGAGCGCAGTTGGCTGCGCCCTGTGGGGTTGCCTGACGGTCTGCAATGCGTGCTGGCGGTTCGGCTCGACCCGTTCGGCGAAGTGCTCGAGGCACGCATCGTCCGCTCCAGCGGCAATCCGCTGTTCGACCGTTCCGCCGAGTCGGCAGTGAAAAAGGCCTCGCCGTTACCGGTGCCGTCCGACGTCACCATCTACAATCGCTTCTTCCGCGAGTTCCAGTTCAAGTTCAACCCAGAGAAATGAAAGTACCCATGAGCATCAGGAAACCCACCCCTTGGCTGCTGCTCGCCGTGCTGCTGTTCACCCGCGATGCGGCAGCGATCCTGACCATCGAGATCACCCAGGGCGCCGAGGGGGCGCTGCCGATTGCCGTGGTGCCGTTCGGCTGGACCGGCGCTACCGGGCTGCCGCCCGAGAACGTCTCCGAGATCGTCACCAACGACCTGGCGCGCAGCGGTCGGTTCAAGCCGCTGCCGGAAAAAGACATGCTGGCGCGGCCCCACCAGGGCAGCGAGGTGCGCTTTCGTGACTGGCGCATCCTTGGTACGGAGAGCATGGTGGTTGGCCGGGTTCAGGACCGCGGCAACGGCAACCTCGAGGTGCAGTTCCAGTTGTTCGACGTCTTTCGTGGCGAGCAGCTGATTGGCTACAGCATCCCGGCCACCGCCCAGGGGCTGCGGCGTACCGCCCACCAGATCAGTGACCTGATCTACGAGGCGCTGACCGGCGGACGCGGGGCGTTCACCACCCGTGTCGCCTACATCGTCGCCAGCCGTCCGGGTGGGCGCGAAAGCTACCAGTTGCAGATCGCCGACACCGACGGCTTCGGTGCGCGCACGGTGCTCAACTCCAACCGCCCGATCATGTCCCCGGCCTGGTCCCCGGATGGCAACCGCCTGGCCTACGTCAGCTTCGAGGAGGGGCGGCCCGAGATCTACGTTCAGGACACGCTCAGCGGTCAGCGCCGGCGCCTGCTCCCGGCAGGCGCCAGCAGCAGCGCCCCGGCTTGGTCACCGGACGGATCACGCCTGGCGCTCACCTCGTCGCGTGACGGCAATCCCGATATCTACGTCTACGACATGGCCAGCACCCAGTTGCGGCGACTCACCCGCAACCCGGCGATCGACACCGAGCCGGCCTGGGCTCCGGACGGCCGTTCCCTGATCTTTACTTCCGATCGTGGTGGCGGCCCGCAGATCTACCGGATCGCGGCCGCTGGCGGCGACCCGCAACGGGTGACCTTCGAGGGCCGTTACAACGCCCGCGGCTCGTTCTCGCCCGATGGCAAACGGCTCGCTCTGGTGCACGGTGAGAACAACCGGTACTCTATCGGCGTGCTGGAGATTGACACCGGTATCCTGCAGCTGCTTACCGACGGCGCACTCGACGAATCACCGAGTTTCGCTCCTAACGGCAGCATGATCATCTACGCCACCGCGGGTCACGATCGCGGTGTGCTGGCGGCGGTTTCGATCGATGGCAGGGTGCGTCAGCGCCTCCTGCTTCAGGAAGGTGATGTACGCGACCCGGCCTGGTCGCCCTACCGCAAATAATTTCCCCGAGGAGGAGATACCAAATGAAAAATGGATTCCGCTTACTCGTCATGGCTGCCGGCCTGGTCCTGTTTACCGCCTGCAGCTCTACGGGTGACAGCAAGGACGGCGCGGGCGCCGACGGTCAGGGCGGTGCCACTGGCAGCGCCACCGATCAGGGCAGCGCCCAGTCCAGCGGTGTGCAGCCAGGCGGCAGTGCGAACCTGGCGGTACTCGACGACCCGAACAACATCCTGTCCAACCAGGTCATCTACTTCGACTTCGACAGCAGCGCCGTCAAGCCTGAAAGCATGCAGCTGGTCACCGCTCACGCCGCCTTTCTGGCTGAGAACCCGGGACTGCGCGTCCGCCTCGAGGGCCACGCCGACGAGCTCGGCTCGCGCGAGTACAACCTCGGGCTAGGCGAAGGTCGTGCCCAGGCCGTCAAGCGGCTGATGGTGCTCAACGGTACCGGTGCCGGCCAGCTCGAGAACATCAGCTATGGCGAGGAGCGGCCCGCCGCGCTCGGCCACGACGAGAGCGCCTGGTGGCAGAACCGCCGGGTCGAGATCGTCTACCCAGCACGTTGATCGGTACTCCCATGCGAATTTGCGACCACGCCCTGGTCGTGCTTCTGGCGCTTGGTGCCGGGAGCGCGTTGGCCCAAAATCTACCCCCGGTGGTTGGCCCCGGTGGGACGCCGACCGCCTCGCGGGTCGCCAGCAAGCCGACCACGATCGAGGGTCGGCTGTCCCGCATCGAACGGCTGCTCGACAGCGGCACCCTGGTCGAGATGGCTACGCGTCTCGACCAGCTGCAGAACGATCTGCAGAAGCTGCGCGGTGACGTGGAACTGCACGGTCGCGATCTCGATGTGATCAAGCAGCGTCAGCGCGATCTCTACCTCGACATCGACCGCCGCCTGCGTCGGGCTGAGGTCGGCAACGCCGCGCCTGCGGTGCCGCCGGCAGCGCCCGCGACCCCGTCGACACCGCCGCCAGCCGTACCAGCGACACCAGCTCCTGCTGCAGCCGTTCCTGCGAAGCCACCGGCGACGGCGACACCTGTCGCCCCTGCAACGGCTACTCCAGCGGCCTCGGCGCCACCCGCCGCATCGCCTGCGCCGGCCGTCGATCCGGCCAAGCAGCAGCTCGCCTACCAGGCGGCCTTCGACCTGCTCAAGGAGGGGCGCTATCCTGAGTCGATCACGGCATTCGAGCAGTTCCTGGCCAGTTACCCTGGCGGAGCCTATGCCGACAACGCCCAGTACTGGCTCGGCGAGGCGCGCTACGTCACTCGCGACTTCACCGCCTCGGCCCGAGACTTCCAGCTGGTCCTGAAGCAGTACCCGGGCAGCCCGAAGGTGCCGGACGCCATGCTCAAGCTCGGCTATGCCCAGTACGAACTGCAGCAATGGGCGGCCGCGCGGTCGGTGCTGACCGAGCTGCGGAAGAAGTACCCGAACAGCACCGCGGCGCGCCTCGCCGCCAGCCGCCTCGAGCGGATGGGCCAGGAGGGGCGCTGACCTCCAGAGGGCAACCCGGCCACAGAGCATGGCGAGGCTGCGTGTCACCGAGATCTTCTGCTCGCTGCAGGGCGAGGCCCGGTCGGCCGGCTGGCCGACGGCCTTCGTCCGGCTGACCGGCTGCCCGCTGCGCTGCACCTGGTGTGACACTGAGTACGCGTTCACCGGGGGCGAATCACTTGAGCTTGACACTATCCTCGCGCGTGTCGCCGGCTTCGGCGTCCGCCACGTCACCGTTACCGGCGGCGAGCCGTTGGCCCAGGCCGGCTGCCAGGACCTACTGATCGCACTGTGCGATGTGGGCTATGCGGTCTCACTCGAGACCAGCGGTGCCCTCGACATCGCCGGCCTCGACCCGCGGGTGACCGTGGTCATGGACCTCAAAGCCCCGGGTTCGGGGGAAGAGGGACGCAACCTCTACGCCAACCTCGACCTGCTGCGACCTGCCGACCAGGTTAAATTCGTGCTCGCCGACCGCGCCGATTACGACTGGGCGCGGGCCCGGTTGGCGGAGTACCGCCTCGACGAGCGCTGCGAGGTGCTGGTGCAGCCGGTTTTCGGTGCGCTGCCGCCGGGCGAACTGGCGCAGTGGGTGCTGGACGACCGCCTGCCGGTCCGATTCCAGTTGCAGTTGCACAAACTGCTGTGGGGAGACGAACGTGGCCGCTGACCTTGTAGCAGAAGGCACGCCGGCGGTGATCCTGCTCTCCGGTGGTCTCGATTCGGCCACCACCCTGGCCATCGCCCGTGAGCAGGGTTACGCCTGCCATGCCATCAGCTTCGATTACGGCCAGCGCCACGATGCCGAGCTCGACGCCGCCACGCGGGTGGCCACGGCCCTCGGCGCGGTGGAGCACAAGGTGGTGCGGCTCGATCTCGCTGCCATCGGTGGGTCGGCGTTGACCGACGCCGCCATCGCCGTGCCGGAGACCCCCGGCGAGGGCATTCCGGTCACCTACGTCCCGGCCCGCAACACCGTCTTCCTGGCCATCGCGCTCGGCTGGGCCGAGGTGCTCGGCGCCCGCGAACTGTTCATCGGCGTCAACGCTGTCGATTACTCTGGCTACCCCGACTGCCGTCCGGAGTATGTCGCCGCTTTCGAGAGCCTCGCCAACCTCGCCACCAAGGCCGGGGTGGAGGGCGATCGCTTCCGTGTCCACGCGCCGTTGATCGATTTGACCAAAGCCGAAATAATCCATCGTGGTCAGTTGCTTGGCATCGATTACGGCCAAACGGTCTCCTGCTACAGTGCCGACGCTGAAGGGCGTGCCTGCGGCCGCTGTGATGCCTGCCGGCTGCGTCGCGAGGGCTTCACGGCGGCCGGTATCGTGGACCCGACGCGCTACGGCTGACCCGCGCCAGGGTATGGCCCCGTGACCCCATATCCATTAAGCGTTATTCAGCCGCCGGGTCGGATTGCGCGATCATTGGTAAAAGTCGACGCGCGCCGCCCGCGGGTAAGCGCGCGCATTGCCAAAGGAGAACAGGGGTGGAATTGAGCATCGCCGCCAAGGTCATGTGGGCCAGCTTCGCCGTCGCACTGGTCATGGGTGCGCTGGTCCAGCGCTCCGGTTTCTGCACCATGGGCGGGGTCTCCGACCTGGTCAACATGGGCGACAAGGGGCGGATTACCGCTTGGCTGCTGGCGATCGCCGTGGCCATGCTCGGCGTCGTCGCGCTGCAGGCCGGCGGCCTGATAGACATGAGCCTGACCACCGCCAACGACTCCTCGCAACCACCCTACCGGGTGCCGATGTTCGTCTGGCCGCGCTACATCATCGGCGGCCTGCTGTTCGGCATCGGCATGACGCTCGGCAGCGGCTGTGGCAACAAGACCCTGGTCCGCCTGGGTGGCGGCAACCTGAAGTCGATCTTCGTGCTGCTGATGATCGGCGTCGGTGCCTACCTGATGATGTTCACCAACTTCGGCCACTACATCTTCCTGCAATGGATGAACCCGCTGGCGATCAACTTCGCCGACTACGGTGTCGCCAGCCAGGACGTCGGCTCCATCGCCGCGGCGATGACGGGAACCGACCCGGTCAAGGGGCAGATCGTCATGGGTACGGTCATCGGTCTCGGCCTGGTGGTCTTCGCTTTTCGTCAGCCGACCTTGCGCGGCAGCTTCGACAACCTGCTCGGGGCGTTCTCCGTCGGCCTCTGCATCGTCGCGCTCTGGTACGTCACCGCCGGTTCGCTCGGTCAGGAGTGGCTGGAAGAGGTGTCGTGGCTCGAGGTCCGGCCGCTGGCGGTCGGCGCCCAGTCGATGACCTTCGTCTCGCCTTCCGGGCAGTTGATCAACTTCCTCTCTTCCGGCGGCGACACGGCGCTTGTGACGCTCGGCATGGTTATCGTCGCCGGCGTCATGGTCGGTTCGCTGATCAACGCCCTGATCAGTCGCACCTTCCGCGTGGAGTGGTTCGTAGACAAGCGTGACTTCGGCTACCACGTCGTCGGTGGCCTGATGATGGGCATCGGTGGCGTGCTCAGCATGGGCTGCTCCATCGGCCAGGGCATTACCGGCAGTTCGACCCTGGCGCTGGGTTCATTCCTGGCTCTGGGCTCGATCATGCTCGGCTGTGCGTTGGCGCTGAAGGTGGCGTACTACCGGCTGGTCTACGAAGACGAGGCGGGCTTCACCGCGGCGCTGCTCACCGCGCTGGTCGATCTGCGCCTGTTGCCCAAGGGCATGCGCCGCCTCGAGGCGGTCTGAACCGGTTCCAGCATCCAGCCCGGTCCGGTATCATGCGGACCCTGTTTCGGGGCCGTTAGCTCAGTTGGTAGAGCAGCTGACTTTTAATCAGTTGGTCGCAGGTTCGACCCCTGCACGGCCCACCATATA
>CAXMPC010000031.1:0-9901 GCA_964195335.1 uncultured Gammaproteobacteria bacterium
CCGATCGGGTTCTCGCCCGGCCCCGGGAGGTTGAACTTGTACTGCTCCTTGACCACCGCCTTGAGCGAGTTACCGGAATAGAGGAACACGGCATCTCGGCGGCCATGGGTTTCACCCAACAACATCAGCCCGGTCTGGTCGACGCCGTCGACGACGCGGTCAGTAGGGATACGATCGGCCGCGCCTCCCAGCCGGGCGAGGCTGGTGAACAGGTCGGTGACGTGGACCATGTCGCCGACGATGGAATCGCTCTCGATCATGCCCGGCCAGCGGACGAAGGCGTCGACTCGGACGCCGCCCTCGGTGGTGTCGCCTTTACCACCGCGGAAGACCATCGGCGTGTAGCCGCTGCCCGGCGAGTACTTGGTGAAGTGGCCGTTGTCGCCCATGATGACGACGACAGTGTTGTCGGCGACGCCGAGTTTTTCCATCTCCTTCATGATGTCGCCGATCCACCCATCAAGCAGCTTCATCTTCTCGACGTAGGTGCCGCCGTTGGGTGTGGTGTACTTGTCAGTCGTGGTGCGTGGGCCGGTCAGCGGGTAGAGCGGCCAGTACTGTAGGAAGAACGGCTCGTCCTTCGCGGCCAGCTCGCGCAGGTGCTGCATCGTCTGCTCCTGGTAGCGCACGTTCATGGCGTGGTACTTGGCCTCGGTCCAGCGCTCGCCGGGCTGCATGTGTACCTCGCGAACGGGTTCTCCGCGCTTGCCTTCGACGCCGGTCACCATGGCGGCGGCGTCAGGACGGAACCACTCGTCGAGAGTGAAACGGTCGTCGTAGTTGTTCTTGCCGATGCCGTAGGAGACCTCCTCGTCGGCCGCGTCGTCGTGGAAGATGGTCAGCTGGCCCTGCTGGTGGATCGGGAATGCGGCGTAGTCGAAGCCCTGGTGGTTCGGCCACGCCTCCTTGATGTCACCCATGTGCCACTTGCCGATGTGCACCGTGTTGTAGCCGGCGTCCGATAGCACCTCGGCCAGGGTTACCTCCTTGCCGGCGAGACCGAATCCGGAAATGTCGACCGCGGTATCCCCCATGCCGTTGCGGTAGGGCTGGCGACCGGTCATGAATGCGACGCGCGTCGGCGTACACGACGGCTCGGTGTACATCCGCGCCAGGCGCATGCCTTCGCGGGCGAATTCGTTGATATTCGGTGTCTTGTAGCCACGGATGGCGTTCAGCTCGGGGCTGCCGAGATCCCCGAAGCCGATGTCGTCGATAAGAATGTAGAGGATATTCGGTGGCTTGCCGCCGTTGCGATCGCGAAAGGTGGCGAGCTTGCCGTCCACGTTCTTGTCGTCAGCGGTCCACTGTTCGCCGTTTTGTGCTGCAAGGATGTAGTACTCGGTGTCATGGATGATTTCGGTGCCATGAGCAGTCGCTACGCCAAGGGTTAATGTCAGCATTGCGCAGAGGGATGCTTTCGTGATCATGGAGTGGTCTCCTTGGGAGCGTGTTCCGGGGTGGGGGTTGGTTTCGGCCCGGCCCGGTTGATGTCGGTGTGGGGGAAGAATTCGACCCATACATGCCAGAAGAGGCCGGATTTCAGTGTCTCGACGCGCGGCAGTTCTCTGCGGTCTGAACGACCGAAAAAATCGATCTTCTCGATGTCGTTGTCGGTGTCGTTGTACCAGGCGCCCAGGCTTTCGTGGATCGGGTCGTACGCGACGACCACGGCCCGCCCACCGACATTCGCATTGATGAGGTTGCCGGCCGCGACCACGAAATCCTCGGTGAAACAGACGGCGTCGTCGCCGATGTTGATGCCCCAGACGTAGGTCTTGTTCGGTAGCCGGTCATCGTAATGGGTCATGTTGTCCATGACCGGGGCCTCTTCACGGTGCTGCCTGGCGATGCCGACCGAAAACACCAGCTCGGTGAACATGTCGAACAGGCGCAGCAGCGGATTGGATGACGGCAGGTTCAGGAACACCTCGCCTTCGGGATAGGCCTTCTGGAAGCCACGGAAGCTCATGCGGACCGTCGGCCACGACTTCATTGCCGCCCCGTTCCTGCCGTCCCGTTCACGCCAGCCGTAGATGTGCTGGATCGGTTCACCGGTGGCGTTGTCGCGCAGGATGAGGTTGTTGCCATGCTGGGCCAGCACCTCGAGTTCGAGCTTTTCCCCCTCGATCTCCGGGGTGTAGGCGAGACCGAGGTTGGCCATGGCGCAGTAGGTCATGACGACGTTCTCGCCATTGAGGCCCTGGTCGTTCCCGGCCAGGTGCGGGCGCAGCAGCTGGTGGTCGGGATGTGCACGGGCGACGCCATCCTTGACGATGACAAGAACGGACGAGGCCGGGTTGACGTGCTTTTTCGCCTCCTCGATGCTATAGAAGCGCGCGCTATCGACCTGGTTGCGCAGGCCCAGGTGCACCCAGACCCAGGTGAAGCCGTAGAACACCAGCAGCACGGCGACGGCGAGCCAGAACACCACGTCGGAACCTGCATCGAAGCCGAGATGCACCACGGCCATGAGCGCGGCGGCCGAGAGTCCGACACCGACGAAGCGACGCTCGTTGCGGATGAAGCGGACCATGTTCTCGCGCTTCACTTTCAGGACCATCTGGCTCACGTCGCCGAGGTCGCGAAAGTAGACAAAACCGATCCCTGCCGATACGGCGAGACTCAGCCAAAAAACCAGATATCCCAGCATTTTTCGAACCTCGACAATGCTGCTTCCGGTGACCGCCCTCGATTCTCAACAAACAGGGAGGGGTAATTTGAACGTCAAGCTGAATACATGGACGGTTGTAGAGGGGGTCATGGAAGGAGGCGTGTCGGCTTATGTATATAGTTCAAAACATCGATCCTGGCCATTGTGGATGACGTATAGAATTTTATTTCCGAGCAAACGGTGGCAACCGCGGTGATCGAGGCCCTGCCACCGATACCATCAACCCGGCAGAGGTGATCATGGTGACCGTTCACACCTTGCCGTAGTGATTTCGACCGACCGAAAAAAAGGGGGCCCCTCGCGGGGCCCCCTTCGTTTCGGTCATGAGACCGGAGGTCGTCAGGCGGCCTTGTCGTCGATCACCCGGGTGCTGTCGTCAACACCTTCGATGGCGATGCGCCGCGGCTTCAGTGCCTCGGGCACCTCGCGTTGCAGATCGATGTGCAGCAGGCCGTTCTCCATCCGTGCGCCCTTGACCTTGACGTGGTCAGAGAGCTGGAACTGGCGCTGGAAGCTGCGCGCGGCGATGCCCTGGTGCAGGTAGCGGCGCGTGCCTTCTTCCTTCGCCGTGTTGGCGGAGACGGTCAGGGTGTCGTTCTCGACCTCGATCTCGATCTCGTCCTGGGCTAAGCCGGCGACCGCCATGGTGATGCGGTAGCTGTCCTCGTCGACCAGTTCGATGTTGTACGGGGGGTAGCTCGGCTGGTTGTCGCTGCGCAGTGTGTTTTCCATCAGCTGCGCCAGGCGGTCGATGCCGATGGCCGAGCGATACAGGGGAGAGAAGTCATATGCAGTCATGGTCATATCCTCATCAAGCAATATGGTTCGGGACCCGTTGGCCCCACCCGCGGATCCGTTATGGCCTCCGCTATCCTTTTGATGGGGTCACCAGGCGCAATTTCAAGGGGCGTGGAATGCTCCTGGCAAGGACCCCGCCCGGGGCCTGGATACGGGGGAAGTAAGTGTTAACTGGCGGGTTTCGACTGGTCATCATGGCGCCCGAGAAGCACCATGCGGCGGTCCTGATGAGCGCCCCACGCCACCTATCCAGCCGGCCGGCGCAACCGTAAACAAATCGCGCTAGATGGCGAGACAGACCTTGCCGAAGTGGCGTCGCGCGGCAAGGTGGTCGAGCGCCTCGTGCAGTTCGGCAAACGGGAAGACACGGTCGACCACCGGCTCGATCTGGTGCGCGGCCAGCGCGGCGCACATGGCGGCGAAACCGTCGTGATGACCGACGGTAATTCCCTGCAGTCGGACGTGGCGGGTCACCACGGGACCGAGCGGGATATCGAAACGGCCGCCGCTGAGCACGCCGATCAGCGCGATCTCGCCGCCGACGCGTACCGCGCGCAGCGACTGGCCCAGGGTCTTTTCGCCACCCACCTCGACTACCAGGTCGACGCCGTCGCCGCCGGCCCACGCCTTGGCCTCGGCGCCCCACTCCGGGGTGGCGTTGTAGTTGAGCCCCGCCTCGGCACCGAGAGTGTGCGCCCGTTCGAGCTTGGCGTCGTCGCCGGAAAGTACGAATACTCGTGCCCCGGCGGCGCGGGCGAACTGCAGCGCGAACAGCGACACACCACCGGTACCCTGCACCAGCACCCGTTCCCCGGGCTTGATGGCCCCGTGGGTAACGACCGCACTCCACGCCGTCAGTGCCGCGACCGGCAGCGTCGCCGCCTGGGCATCGTCGAGGTGGTCGGGTACCGGTTGCACGGCACCGGCGTCGGCGACCACGTGCTCTGCCATGACGCCGTCGAGAGGCCCGCCGAGGGTGGCATTGATCTTGTCACCGGTTGCCGGGCCGCCCTGCCAGCGCGGCATGAACAGCGGGCAGACCCGTGTGCCGATGGCCGGTGAGGTGATGCCATCGCCCAGTCCCACCACCTCGCCGACGCCATCGGAGACCGGGATCAGCGGCAGTGTGCCGGTCTTGGAGCCGTAGCCGCGCAGTGGCACGATCAGGTCCCGGTAGTTCAGTGATGCCGCGCGCATCTTCAGCAGCACCTGGCCGCGGCCAGGTACGGGATCGGGCAATTCAACCTGTTTCAGGTTTTCGCGTTTCCAGTCGTCGACGATCTGCCAGGCGCGCATCGCTCCTCTCCTGATATTACCGGGACGGTGGTCTTGTACCACGCCGCCGCCCGTTGTGTGATCGTATCCGGGCTAGACTTTGCGGGTCGCCAGCCACGGGGGACATCGAGATGAACGCCACCGGGTCGCAACGCTCACGCCAGCTGCAGCAGGTCCTCGAGGGTCAGGGGACCAGCGACGGTGCCGGGGTCAGCCTGGTGCGGCTGTTCGGTCCCGACCGTTACGCCCTGCTCGACCCGTTCCTGCTGTTCGACGCCTTCGGTTCCAGCGACCCGGACGACTACCTCGCCGGTTTTCCCGACCACCCGCATCGAGGTTTCGAGACGGTCACCTACATGCTCGAAGGGGCCATGGCCCACCGCGACAGTGCCGGTAATGAAGGCCTGCTCGAAGCAGGCAGCGTGCAGTGGATGACCGCCGGGCGCGGCATCATCCACTCGGAGATGCCGCGCCAGACCGAGGGGCGGATGGCCGGTTTCCAGCTCTGGGTGAACCTGCCCGCGGCTGACAAGATGGGCCCGCCGCGCTACCAGGACATCCCGCCCGACGCCGTGCCGGAGGTGATGCTGGACGAGGGCGTGATGGTCAAGGTGCTGGCCGGCGAGGTGAACGGGATGCTCGGCCCGGTCCGTGATGTCACCACCTCACCGACTTACCTCGATTTTTCACTCCCGGCCGGTGGTGAAATCTTCCATCCCCTTGCTCCCGACCATCACGCTTTTGTCCATCCTCACGTGGGTGCGATCGAGGTCGGGTCGCCGGAAGCGCCACGCGCCCTGGCTCAGGGGCAGGTCGGCGTGCTTTCGGCCGGTGATGAAGCCATCGGTGTGCGTCTGGCTGCAGGTGGGTCACCGGCACGGGTGCTGCTGGTCGCCGCGCAACCCATCGGTGAGCCGGTCGCCCACTGGGGGCCGTATGTCATGAACACCCGCGAGGAGATCGAGCAGGCGATCGCCGACTACCAGGCCGGGCGGCTGACCGACTGAACGCATGGTGGACCCGGCCCGCTCTTTACTGATCACCGGCTGTTCCAGCGGCATCGGCCGTTGCTGTGCCGACGGACTCAAGGCACGCGGCTGGCGGGTCTTCGCCACCGCACGCCGCGACGAGGACGTCACCACACTCGAAGATGCCGGTCACGAGGCGCTGTGGCTCGACCTCGACGACAGCGCCTCGATCCGCGCGGCGGTCGACACCGTGCTGGACCGCACCGGCGGCACCCTCGACGCGCTGTTCAACAACGGCGCCTACGGTCAGGTCGGCGCCGTCGAGGACCTCTCGCGCGACGCCCTGCGCGCCCAGTTCGAGAGCAACCTGTTCGGTTGGGTCGAGCTGACCAACCACGTGCTGCCGGTGATGCGTGCCCAGGGCCACGGGCGCGTGGTCATGAACAGTTCCATTCTCGGCTTGGTCGCGATGCCGTGGCGTGGCGCCTACAACGCGACCAAGTTCGCGCTGGAGGGGCTGACCGACACCCTGCGCCAGGAACTTGCCGGCAGCGGCGTCCACGTTGCCCTGGTCGAGCCGGGCCCGATCGACAGCCGCTTCCGCGCCAATGCCTTGGCGGCGTTCGAGCGCTGGATCGACGCCGAGGCGAGCGTGCACCGCAAACGCTACACGCACATGCGCCGGCGGCTGGAGAGCGAGAGTTCGACGACGCCGTTCACGCTGCCGCCGGAAGCGGTGCTGGCCAAGGTGGTGCACGCGCTGGAGAGCCCGCGGCCACGCCGCCGCTACCCGGTAACGGTGCCGACCTGGCTGTTCACCTTGCTGCGCCGGCTGCTGCCGGCCGCCCTGCTCGATCCGTTGCTGGCCAAGGCCGGCAACAGCTAGGCGGTGCGCGGCTGCTGGAAGCGCAGCACCCGCCGCTCCAGCAGGCGGAAACCGTTGACCAGGATGATGGTCAGAAGCAGGTAGACTGCCTTGGCGACCAGATCGGCCATCGGGAAAACGGCACCGATAACGGCGGCATTGCCTGGCCAAGGCGCGCCTGTCAGAATCGAATTCGATTGGTAGATATTCTGCTGGATGCCAGTACGAGACCGGGGGTGCGGATGAGTGCGGAAGATCAGGGTGCGCCACTGGGTGTGCGTTGGGGTGAGCACATGAGCGTCGGCGTCACCGCGCTCGACGCCGACCATGAACGGATCATCATCGCCCTCAACGAGTTGGTCGCCGCGCACGACCGGCACCTGTCGCCCGACGGGATCGATCATTTGTTCAGCCAGCTGATGACCGTGGTCGAGGCTCACTTCGTCCGCGAGGAACGGGCCATGGCCGATTGCGGCTACGACGGACTCGCCTACCACGCCCTCGAACACCAACGCATTCGTGATCGGCTGTTGGTGATCCAGGAACACGAACTCCATGCCAAGGAAGCCACCGTCCGCGCCGAGGTGCGTGAGTTTCTGACCAACTGGCTCTACGGCCACGTACTGGTCGACGACTTCGCCTACCGCGGGTGTTTCTCCGACCAGCGCGAGACGGTGGCCCAGGCGATCGCCGCCACCTCCGACGGCTGAACGCCGCCCCGGGCTAGTCGGTCAGCCGCTCGACCAGCCGCCGCGCGATCGGTAGCACCACCAGCACGGTCGGGAAAGCGACGACGAAGGCGACCGGGAACGCTTCCATCCACAGCCCCCACACCTCGGCGACAAAACCGACGTGACGCAGCGTCACCACCAGCGACATCAGGCACGACATCATCAGTGACGTGATGAAGGCCAACAGCGTGCTCGCATAACGCTGGTCGATCTTGCGCATCGAGGCAGACCCTGGGCTGGCGATGTGGGGGTTGGCAGTATACGTGGCGACGCCGCGTGAACGCTTGACCTGCGGGGGTGTACTGCCACGTCGGGGCGCGGCATCCTTGCGGCCTCATCACCACGTTGCCACTGGAGCCGGCATGGCCTATCTCGACCGTATAGAGGCGTGTAACCGTTGCGACCCGGCCAACTTCCTCCCGTTCCGGGCGGCCGGGAAAGTCGTCGGCTGGGTGCGCCCCGATTTCGCCGAACGGCTGCATCGCTTTCCCGAAGTGTTCGATTTCAGTGCCGTTGGTGTGGCGCTGCAGCGCACGCTGTGGACCTTCGAGGCGGCCAGCGAAGCGCTCGACGGCGTGGTCGCCGAACTGATCGAGGAGGGCGTGATAGCCCGTCACCATGGCGAGCGCTATCCGGTAACGCCGTCGAATCGCGAGCGTGCGCTATGCACCCTCGACCGGGCGGCGGCACCCTATTTCGGCGTCCGTGCTTTCGGCCAGCATCTCAATGGCTACGTCCGCCGCCGTGACGAACTGCTGGTCTGGGTGGCCACGCGCGCACGCGACAAGTGGAACTTCCCCGGCCGCCTCGACCAGATGGTGGCCGGTGGTGTGCCTTACGAACTGACCCTGGCGGAGAACCTGGTCAAGGAGTGTGCCGAGGAGGCCTCGATCCCCGAGGAGTTGGTGCTGGAGGCGCGCCCGGTCGGCGCGGTCACCTACTGTCGGGAGAGCGTGCACGGCCTGAAACCGGACGTGATCTATACCTACGATCTCGAACTGCCGGCCGAATTCATGCCGCAGGCGCACGACGGCGAGGTGGAATCATTCGAGCTCTGGTCGCTGGAGCGGCTGGCGGAAACGCTGTGCGACGGCGAGGCATTCAAGCCGAACTGTGCGTTGGTGGCGATCGACTTCCTGGTCCGCCATGGCTACATCGATCCCGGCGAGACGGACTACCTCGCCATTGTTGCCGGCCTGCGCCAGCCGCCGGCGCTGCCTTTCGCCACGGGGTGAACGGGGCTCAGGCGGGGACCGACTCGGTCTCGGCGGGCTCGGCAATCTCGGCACGGACCGCGTCCATGTCGAGTTCCTGCGCCTTGGCGATGACCTCCTCGAGGGCGGCTTCTGGCATCACGCCCGGTTGGGCAAGCAGGATCACCTGCTGGCGGATTGCCATCACTGTCGGGATCGAGCGGATCTGGAAGTGGTTGGCCAGCGCCTGCTGCTCCTCGGTGTTGATCTTGGCGAAGACCACGTCGGGGTGGCGCTCGGCGAGCTTTTCGTAGATCGGGGCGAAGCTGCGGCAGGGACCGCACCACGGCGCCCAGAAATCGATCAGCACCAGGTCGTTGTTGGCCACGGTCGACTCGAAGGTCGCGTCGGTCAATTCCACTACGGCCATGTGGCTCTCCGGAAACAGGGGATGCTGAAGTATATCAGAAAATACTGATATAGTTTAATTGACCCCGGTCAAGCGGTCGGCATTCGGACAAGATCAGGTCAGGCGACCGGGTGGCCGCGACGGTTCAGGCGCGACCGACGTTGCTGTCGGTGGGGGTGTGGTAGTACTCGCTTTCGTGGGCGTATTCGTCGGTCAGCCGGCGCAGTACGACCAGCCGCTCCTCGGCGGTACTCACCTCGGCACACTCCTCACAGCGTGGGTCACCGCAGGGCTGGCGGGCGTAGAGCCAGTACTGGATGGCGCCGGCAAGCATGCCATCGGCGAGGTCCCAGAGGTGGGCCTCCTGATCGTCTTCGGCCAGCCGGTTGCCGAGTTCGACCGCCTCGCGGGCGGCGATGTCGTACGGGCTCTCTTGGTCGGACATGGGGCGCGGCCTCGTGGGTCGGCAGGCAGGTGGGATGGTTGCGATCTTACCAGATGCACCGGGTCACGCCGTGGGCGTGGCGGCTACACTCTCCCCTGCACCCGGCCCGGGTGCAGCAAGCGGGAGATCCGACATGGCAGCCTACCTCCTGGCCGACGTGGCCCCCCATGACATGGACGCCTACCGCGGCAGCGGCTACCTCGAGGCGGTGGTGCGCCTTGCCGCCGATTATGGCGGGCGCTACCTGGCGCGCGGTGGCGACATGCAACGGCTCGAGGGTGACTGGGAACCGCGGCGCATGGTGATCATCGAGTTTCCCAGCATGGCCGACCTGCGCGCCTGGTACGACTCTGACGCCTACGCGCCGTGGCGTGAGGTGCGCCAGGGGCTGGCCGACTCGCGCCTGGTCGCCGTCGACGGCCTGGAAGCTCCGCCGGCGTGATCCGAACGCTGCTGCCAGCCTGGTCAGAACGGTCGCTGCCGGTGATCGGCATGCTCCACCTGTTGCCACTGCCCGGAGCGCCCCACTTCGCCGGTGATCGG
>CAXMPC010000032.1:0-6310 GCA_964195335.1 uncultured Gammaproteobacteria bacterium
CCTACCAATCGGTCAGCTGTCGGATTCTGGCTTCCCGCCTCCATTGGCTATCGCCTTCAGCGCCCCGAGAAGTTCGACCGGCAGCGGGAAGAAGATCGTCCTGCTGCCCTCGTTGGACATGTCGAGCATGGTCTGCAGGTAACGCAGCGTGATCGCCTGTTCCTGGCCACCGAGGATGCGTGCCGCCTCGGTCAGCTTCTCCGACGCCTGCAACTCGCCCTCGGCGGCGATGATCTTCGCCCGCCGCGTGCGTTCGGCCTCGGCCTGCTTGGCGATGGCGCGAATCATGCTCTCGTCGAGGTCGACGTGCTTGATCTCGACGTTGCTGACCTTGATCCCCCAGGCGTCGGACTGCTTGTCGAGGATCTTCTGGATGTCGCTGTTGAGTTTCTCGCGCTCGGAGAGCATTTCGTCGAGCTCGTGCTGACCGAGCACCGAGCGCAGCGTGGTCTGCGCCAGCTGGCTGGTCGCCATATGGTAGTTCTCAACCTGGATGATCGCCCGCTCGGCGTCGAGCACGCGAAAGTAGATCACCGCGTTGACCTTGACCGAGACGTTGTCGCGCGAGATCACGTCCTGGGTCGGCACGTCGAGCACGATAGTCCGCAAGTCGACACGCACCATCTGGAACAGCCACAACCAGACGAAGCGCAGCCCCGGACCGGTGACGTGGTAGAACCGGCCGAGGAAGAAGATCACCCCGCGCTGATATTCACGAAAAATGCGGATCGAGAAGACGACGTAGAGCAGTATCAGTACGAGGAACAGTGTGAAAACCTGGATTCCAAATCCCATTTCAATCCTCCTTGTCCAGTGGTTCGATCTTGAGTATCAGACCGTCGATAGCGACCACGCGCACCGACTGGCCGGTGACGACCGGGGTGTCGCAATGGGCCGACCAGCGTTCTCCGTGCACGTGCACCGCGCCGTCGCCGTGGAATGACTCCAGCGCCTCGCCGATGCTGCCGACGAGCTGCTCGCGCCCGCTGACCACCGGTTTGCGTCGCTGGCGCAACGCCAGGCCTGTCACCATCATCATGAACGCCGCGCTGGTCAGTGACAGGCCGAAGATCAGCGGCAGTGACAGCGAAAAGGCCGAGAGTTCGGTGTCGAGCAGGATGATCGATCCGACGATGAACGCGGCCAGGCCGCCAATGCCGAGCGCACCGAAACTCGGCATGAACATCTCCGCGACCATGAACGCCATGCCGATCAGCACCAGCGCCAGCCCGGCGTAATTCACCGGCAGCACGTGGAAGGCGTATAGGGCGAGCACCATGGCGATGGCGCCGACCACGCCCGGGACGATGGCGCCGGGGTTGGCCAGTTCGAAGAAGATGCCGTAGATGCCGAGCAACATCAGCATGTAGGCGACGTTGGGATTGGTGATGATGGCCAGGAACTCGCTGCGCCAGTCGGGCACCGTGACGACCACCTCGAGGTCCGTGGTGTCCAGGGTCACCTCGCGCGACTTGACCTCGACGACACGGCCGTCAAGCGCCTCCAACAGGCCCGGCAGGTCGGCCACGACCAGGTCGATGACGTTCTGCTGGACCGCCTCCTCGGCACTGAGACTGGCGGCATCGCGTACCGCGGACTCGGCCCACTCGATATTGCGCCCACGAAGTTTGGCGAGTCCGTGGATGTAGGCAATCGCGTCGTTGATGGCCTTGCGTTCCATGGCGGTACCCGGCTTGGCATCCGCCTTCTCCTCGTCCTTGTCGTCAGGCGAACTCGCGGGCTTGCCGGGTGCCGGGCCGTTCGGGCCGATCGAGACCGGGGTCGCCGCACCGAGGTTGGTCGCCGGCGCCATCGCGGCGACGTGGCTGGCGTAGAGGATGAAGGTGCCGGCACTCGCCGCGCGTGACCCGCTGGGGGCGACCCAGGTCACCACCGGGATCTCGGCGGCGAGGATGCGCTGAATGATCACCCGCATCGAGGCGTCGAGTCCGCCCGGGGTGTCGAGCCTGAGGATCACCAGCGGTTCACCGGCCTCCTCCGCCGCGTCGATCCCGCGCACGATGTAGTCGGCCACGGCCGGGCCGATGGCGTCGCTTACATCGAGCAGCCGCACCTGTCCCGGCTGCGCCAGGCACGGTAGCGCGACCAGCAGCAAAAACGTCCAGCGCAGGGTGCGCAGGCAACCGGCCATCCGTCTCCTCTGGGGGCCTCGGCGCCCTCCATGGTCATACCTCAAGTCTAGACGAGCCTCGGCATGGCGGGCGCCATCGACCGGTCGGGGCTACATGAGGAAGTGTTCCTTCAGGGAGCGGCTGCGTCGGCGACGATGGCGGCAAGGATGGGATCGAGTTCCCGCGCCATGGTGTCGATCTCGGCGTTGGCATAGGGCGCGAACACGGCGGTCGGGTGACGGTAGGTGAGGCTTGCGGTGCCGTCGCCTTCCTCGGTGACGTAGATGCGCAGCGGTGCCTCGATCCCGGCCGGCACGCTGGCCGTGAGCATGCGTACTGCGTAGTCGTTGCGGTAGACCATCACGACCGCGTTGCCGGGGATGGTCACCCCGCGGCCGGCGGCACCGCGACTGGCACTCGCCATCGCGACCAGTCCCATCTTCTGGTTGGCAATCGCCTGCTCCAGGCGCTGCAGCAGGCGATCAAACGGGTGCGGCGTGGCGACCGTGACCGTTCCCGGCAACGACGCGCCGGCGGCGTGGGCGCTACCGACAGCGACCGCCAGTAGCAACAGGAAGACCAGGATACCGGCTGGGATGGTTCGCATAGTGATCTCTCCTCGTTCGATCGATGCAGGTCAGTCAACCAGGCCGAAGCGCGGTCGCAACCAGACCCCGATCCAGTTGCCGGGAAGCGCGCAGGCGATCCAGAGCCAACCGTGAAGGCTGGTCGAGGCGACGCCGGAAAAAAAAGCACCAATGTTGCAGCCGAAGGCAATACGGGCACCGTAACCGAGCATCAGGCCGCCGAGTACGGCGGCGGCGAGCGGGCGGCTGCCGATACGCAGGCTCGGCGCGAAGCGCCCAGCCAGTGCCGCGGCGCCGAACGCACCGAGCACGATGCCCAGGTTCATCACCGAGGTGGTGTCCTTGAGGATGCTGGAGGCAAGTGCCGCGCTCTGGAACGGCGCGGTCCAGAAACTGCTGCTGGCGGGATCCCAGCCGAACAGTAGGGCCGCCTTGGCGCCCCACAGCGAAAAGGCCCAAGTGATGGTCCAGGGGTGGCCCGCAAGCAGCAGGGTCACGACCGCCAGCAGCGCCAGCGTCACGGCCCCGGCCCATGGGCTCCAGGGACCGGAGACCAGGCGTTGTCCGAGTGGAACCGGCGGGTAGGCGACCGGCGCCGGCCCGCCGCCCCGCCTCCGCAACAACAGCAGCAGCCCAACGAGGACCGCCACCTGGAGCAGTGCGCCAACACCCCAGCCAAGTTCCCGGCCGATCACCACCGCGTCGATGCCCGGCAACGACTGCCAGAATCCCATGTGCAGGCTGGCCCAGAAGGCGCCGACACAGAAGAAGAGCAGCGTCACCGCGGTGCGGGCGTCGCCGCCCCCGGCACCGAACAGGGTGCCCGAGCCGCAGCCGCCACCGAGTTGCATGCCGATACCGAAAACGAAAGCTCCGATCGCGACTTGCCAGCCGACCGGCGCCCAGGCGCCGTAGAGATCGAACCCGAGAGCGTCACCGTTGGCGAACAGCGGCGCGAACATGAGTGTGGCCAACGCCACCATCACCAGCTGCGCCTGGACACCGACTGTGCCACGACCGAGGAACAGGTTCCGGTAGGCGCCGGTAAAGCCGAACGCGGCGTGGTAGAGGGTAAAGCCAAGCGCGATCCCGAGCAGCCACAACCACGGCAGTCGGGCACCGAACTCCTGCAGGCCAACGAGCCCGAACAGGGCGACAACGGCCGCGGCCGCCAGCACACCGCGTTGACGACGCCACGGGGCAGGCAGTGCGCCGATAGTGGTGTCGATCATGCCTGGCTGCGCACAGGCCCTGCTAGCGCACGATCACCGGGTAGTCCGGGGTCGGGTTCAGCGGGCAGGAGTAGACATACTCACCGGGCTCGAGGGTGACGCGGTAGTCCTGGGTCTCGCCGGTGGTCAGGCCGCCGCCCGAGACGCTCGGCAGGGTCGCTCGTGCGACCAGGCCGTCGCCACGCAGCCAGAATCCGAGTGGGTATGAGACGTTCCGGTTGCTGACCCGGAAGATGTACTCGCCGGGCGCGAGCACCATCGGTTCGGCCTTGGCCAGGCGGTCGTCGCCGGTGCGGTCGTTAATGGCGATACAGTCGTCTGCCTTGCGGCTCTGGTAGCCGTGGTCGACGTCACCCTCCGGTTCGAGAAACTGGCACGGCACCTGGTTCAGTTCGATCACCGTCGGGGCGGCGAACGAAGGCCCGGTGACCAGCGCCAGCAGTGCGAGAACCAGGTGGACGGGCGTGAATCGTGACGGGGTCATGATGGTTTCCTCACCACCCGGTTTCAGCGCGGTAGCGCCAGCCGGGTCTCAAACAGCGTGTAATGCGAAGCAAGCGAGGCATCAAGCGCCTCCTGGAGTTCGACCCTGCCTAGCTCACTCCCGTTCCCGAACTCGAGCACGGAGCGGTAAAAATCAGTGTAGAAGGCGTCGGGTTCGACCCGAAGCCGCAACTGCAGCGCCACGGCACCGGCCGAGCGCGGCATGCCGTAGGCGAGCTCCATTTCGCCATCGGCCGGGATGCGCGAGTCGAACAGCTCTTCCGACAGGTCGAGCGCCACCGCACGTGCGATCCACCACTCGACCCGGGTGTCTGCGATCTCGCGGCCGTCGGCATCGACCTGGTAGCCCTCGAATACGACCCTGGGCGTCAGGTAGGTAGGAAAGTGATGCCCGGTGCCAGTATTGCGGACCACCAGGCCGCTGCCGATGTCGTCACCATCGAAAGTCGAGCCGAGGAGTTCGACGGTGATCCCCTGCCGGGTCGTCTCCGGATCATGGATGCCGCGCCAGAGGTGCTGACGATCCGGCATGTGGCATTGCTGGCAGGAGATCCCCTCGCGGGCGTAGCGGCTCGCCTGCCACTCGGCAACGGTGTTTTCCAGCAGCTTCCCTTCGAGGGCGTAACCGTCCTCGTCGAACTGGTGGCAGGCACCGCAGAAGCGGGCGTCCTGGAAGGCGGTGGTCGACTTCCAGCCAGCATGGGGCAAGACCTCACCGGGCTGCTGTGCGCTGCCGTCGCGCCTTGGCGGTCCGTAGAGCGTGTGCTGACGCACATGGCAACCGGCGCAAACCAGGCCCTGGCGATGCAGGCCCTTGCCCTCCGGATCCTGCCCCTCGATTTCGGTGACCAGGGCGTCGGCCTGCTCAGCGAGCGGGGCGTGACAGCGCAGGCAGGCCTGGTGCCCTTCACGGTCGGTGGCCGCGTAGTCTCGCAACTGGCCCAGCATGCCAGGTCCCATTGCGTGGGCATGAAACGATGTTCGCCACTGCGCGTACTGGTCGGGGTGGCACTGACCGCAGTCGGCCGGCGCCAGGGAGGCTTCGAGATCAGTCCAGGTCGGTGGTGGTTCTCCCTGGGATGGCAGCGGCCGGGTCCAGTGACGGGCAAGAAAATCATCGACCTTGTCGGCATGTGCCGTGGCCATCACCCCCGGCAGAAGTACAACGAGGGCGGCGGCTCTCCACCGCCGCCCTCGCCTTGGGACAGTCACAGGCCAGTACAATGCCATTGACCGTTACGCGGTATCAGTACCCTTTCTTCGCGGCGCAGGGATTCTTGGCTGCGCATGGATTAGCTGCGCACGGGTTCTTCGCTGCGCACGGATTTTTCGCCGCACATGGATTTGCCGCACAGGGGTTCTTCGCTGCGCATGGATTGGCCGCGCACGGGTTCTTGGCTGCACAGGGATTCGCCGCACACGGATTCTTGGCCGCACATGGGTTCTTCTTCAGTGCGCACGGATTGGCCGCGACCATCTTCACGAACCCCTTCTGTACTTCAGCGGTGTAGGCAGTCAGTGCACCAAGTTCCTTCGATTCCCATGGCAGGATCTTGCCGGCCATCGGGGTAGCGATGCAGAACTGCACCATCTGGTCGAGATCCACCTTGCCGATGCCCGAAGAGTTGGTCATCGCGACCTTGTGCGGGTAAGGCTTGGTGAAGCTGGCGCTGAAGTTCAGGTTGTTGGCATGGCAGGAACCGCAGGCCAGGCCGCTGGTGCCGAGCGAAGCATCACTCCAGAGCTTCTTGCCCATTGCGGTCAGATCTTTCTTGCTGCCCGCAGTGTAGAGCGAAGTGCCTTTCGGCCGGTTGAAACTCTGCCCGGCCTTGGCCGCGCAGGGGTTCTTCGCCGC
>CAXMPC010000033.1:0-11940 GCA_964195335.1 uncultured Gammaproteobacteria bacterium
CTGAATCCGTGCCCCGGCCATGCGCCGGGGCACGTCGTTCTGCCTCCCGGGTGGCACCGGGTACCCACGGTGGGCTGTTTATTGGCAGAATGGCGATGTGGTTACCGGTTCCTGCCGGGGCCGTATCCGCTCCGTGGATCGGAGCGTTGCCAGGCTTGGGGGTGTCGACATGGACGGGAACAACACCATACATTCCTGCCGATCATTGGCAGCGGCCGGGCTGTTCTGGCTCCTGTTCACCTGGGTCGGCGGATCCAGCCTGGCCGCGACCATCAACAAGTGCATCAGTCCGACCGGCAAGGCCACCTACTCGGACCAGCCATGTGCAGCCAATGAGGAGGGTGGCGAGGTCGACATCCACGGCCAGCCGCTGATCGGCGGGCCGGGCAGCGGTCCTGATGAGTCCGCCGATTCGAAGGCCGTGGGCAAGGAGAAACCCGCGAAGGACGCTGAGGAGGAACCGCAGGAGGACGTGCGTGCGCCACGCATACGCCGGCTCGATTTCCTGCTCAACCAGTTGCTGGCCACGCTCAACAGTGTCGGCGACGACTGCAAGCGCGCTACCACCGGGATCAACACCTGGATTAAGCGCCACGGCAACGAGACCCGCGAGTTGTACGCCGACTGGAACGACATCAAGTACGAAAAACTGACACTGAAGCAGAAGGAACTCGAGGCCATGCGCAGTCGCCTCAATCGCCAGGTGGCCCGGCTCAAGAACGAGTCGCTGCCGAAGCTCAATGCCAAGTGCTGGAACGACCGGCAACTTGGCGCCGCGTTCGATCGGTTGCAACCTTACCTGCCGGGCAGCTGATCTTTCACAGCCACGGGGATCGCCGATCATGCACGGAAAGGATTTCAGGGCACTGCTGTTCGATGTCTTCGGTACGGTGGTCGACTGGCGCAGCAGCGTGATCCACGAGGGCGAGGCGGTCGGCGCCCATTTCGGTCTCGACATCGACTGGACCGTCTTCGCCGACGCTTGGCGCGGCCTCTACCAGCCATCGATGGAGGCGGTGCGCAGCGGTCAGAAGCCCTGGTGCCGGCTCGATGACCTCCATCACGAGAGCCTGCTCACTCTCCTCGAACGGTTCGGGATCCGCGGTTTCTCCGTCTCCCAGGTCGACGAGCTCAACCGCGCTTGGCACCGGCTGGATCCTTGGCCAGACAGCGTCCCCGGGCTGACCCGGTTGCGTCGGAGGTACACCCTCGCCACGTTGTCGAACGGCAACACCGCCTTGCTGGTCAACATGGCCAAGCGCGCCGGCCTGCCCTGGGACGCCATCCTCGGGGCCGAGACCGCCGGCTGCTACAAGCCGCTGCCCAAGGCCTACCTGCGCACCGCCGACCAGCTTGGCCTGGCCCCGGCCCAGTGCGTCATGGTCGCCGCCCATAACGATGACCTGCGTATCGCCCAAGGGCTCGGTTTTGGCACGGCGTTCGTCTGCCGCCCGACCGAGTATGGGCCGGGGCAGAAGGATGACCTTGCCGCCGAGGGTGACTGGGATTATGTCGCCGACAGCATGGTCGAGTTGGCAGACAAGATGAGGACCTAGCCGAGTCGACCGGATTGATGACTCTCTCCGCGTGATGCGGGCGGCGTCCAGCCTGGAGCAATACAGTAATGCTGGCTGGTCGCATGTGTAGGTCGGGCGTTAGCCCGACAGAACTTTTCGCCGAGGCGCTGATGTCGGACTGAAGTCCGACCTACATATATGGGCGCCGATGTTGGTTTGAAGTCTGACCCGCAACAGTATGGGCGCCGACTGGGGTCGACTCGATTGCAGGTAGCCTATTGGCTCATCCAGCCGGGAGCCGCGTGACCCATCTGCAGGCGCCGAGTAGAATGCCCGCCCACTCTCCGGATCGGCCTCTTTTGCTCATGGATATCGACCAGCTGGCACGCAACTTCGAACGGCTCGGCGACTGGGACCAGCGCTACGAGTACCTCGCCGACATTGGCGCCAGGCTGGGCGTGCTCGAGGCCGAGCACCGGACCGACGCGACCAAGGTCCACGGTTGCATGAGCAACGTCTACATCATCGCCGAACCGGCCGGGACCAACGGCAGGATCCGCTTCCATGCCGAGTGCGACACCGCCATCATCAGCGGCGTCATCGCTATCCTGCTCAAGGTCTACAACGACCTCACCCCGCAGGAGGCAATAGACCTCGATGCTGACAACCTGTTTGCCAAGCTTGACCTGTTCGATCACCTGAGCCCGACCCGCCACGTCGGCGTCTACGCCATCGTCGAGCGGCTCCGAGCCGCCGCGCGGGAGTTCCTGACTGCCTCCATTGGCTAAAAGACCCTGCTCCTGCTTGAGATGGACGCAACGGCCGATGGACCGGTAAGCTGCGAGCAACGAGGTCGTCCTGGGATGGGCATGACGGCCTCGCTTGGGGGGCGGGTCTCTATGAATCATCAACCTGGTGGCGTGTTGGCGCGTCTCCTTCCCGCTGTCGTGCTGGTGTTTCTCACCCTGCCGGCACCGGCTGCAGAATCCGTGGCGCAGGCCGGCGCAAGCGACCTGGCGAGCGCCAAGGCCCGGCAGCTCTTCATGATGCATCGCCGTGCCATCAAGGCCCTCGAGACCACGGTGCGCGGCCCCTCCTTCAAGCGTTACTTCGCCGCGACCGATGACACCCAGCGCACGGCAGAGCTAGCGGCGATCGAGAAGAGCACCCTCAAGGTTCAGCGTTACTTCGACATCGAGGAGATGTGCCTGATCGACCGCTCGGGCCGGGAACTGCTGCGACTGGTCAAGGGCGAGCCGGAAGAGCATCTTTCCACTGACGAGGCCGCCAACGTCTTTTTCGAGCCGGCCTTTGCGCTCTCCGAGGGAGACGTGCTGGTCTCGCCGGTCTACCGCTCTCCCGACACCAGCCAGTGGGTGCTCGCCTACGTCACCCCGATCGCCATGAATGGGACCAACATCGCGCTGCTTCACTACGAGCACGATCTCGCGGCGATAACCAGGGAACTCGCCGAGGAGATTGATGCCTCGAGCCAGGCACTGATCGCGATGGACGAGGCGGGGCGTTTCCTTTTCGACAGCCGTGATCCCGACACTCTGAAACTTTCCGGTGAATCCGACCTGCCGCAGGATCTCGGTGGCCTGGCGTCGGCGCAGGTTCTGGCCCGGATCGATGCCGGCGAGCCACTCGACGGTTACGCAGGGGCCTACAAGAAGGTTCGCGGCTGGACCGTCATCGCTCTCCAGCGCTAGGCGCCTGACCTGCCTGGTCGGAACCCCGTTTTAGTAGGTGCGGTCACCGGCCGCGAAGGGCGGTGATCAAAGGCTTCACTGCGCGGGTACCTATGGGCATAAAGGTGGCACTCCTACCGGACAGGCCCCAATCTATTGTGGGAATGGCCACCGAGATCGTGGTCTGCCCTGTATGGCGCGGATCGCGCAGGCCCGTCACGCCAGAGAGGCGCCGGCCTCGCGGTGTTTATTCGCGGATGTAGATATGCCCCGCCATCCCTTCCTCGTAGTGGCCAGGGAGGGTGCAGATGAAATCGATCAGGGCCACCCGCGTCGGGACCAGCCAGAGTTCCAGCTCTTCCTTGGGCCGGATCATCAGCCGTTCGATATGGTAGGCATCGATCTCCAACGACCGGTTGCGCACCTTCTTGACGATGAACGACGAAAAGAGTTCCTCCCCGGCGAAGTCGTGTGATTCGAAGCCGACGTTAACCAGCGTGATCCGGTAGGGGCGGTTCAGCTTGAGATAGATGTCCTCGGGCTCGAACAGGTTGTCATCGAGCTCGACCCGTAACCGGTCGACGCCGGTCCATTCGATCCCCTCCATCAGCTTCCGCGCATCCTGGTGCGAGAGTCGGTAGCCATCGGCGTCGGTATCGAGGAGTTTCTGGATGACGGCATCCTCACTGTCGGGGAGATCATGAGCCAGGAGTGGTGGTGTGCTCGTGACCAGCAGAAGGCAGGCCAGCAGGCCGTCAATCAGCAAGGATGGAACTGAGAGGCGTGGTGTCCGTGGCATGAACATGGGCGTCACTTCGGCATGAGGATGTGCAGGTATTCTATCGCGCCGGCAAGCCTCTTCGCATGAGTTGCGGCAGAATCCGGATCGATGGTCTACGTTCGATGGCACAGGTCCATTTGTTCGGGGAGCTCCGTGACACCAGGTTTCGAACCCGCCGCGGCACTGCAGGCGATCGCCAGTCGCATCGGAGGTCTCAGCGAACCCGCCGAGATCGAGCGCGCTCTCGACGAGGTCGCTTTTCTCAGCGAGGCGGCCGATCCCGAGTTGCAATACCTCGCCGCGGGTCTGGTCGATGCTCTGCGGCGCAGGCTTGCGGATATACCGCGGCAAGCGTGAGAACACTTGATTTGTAGACCAGACTCCGGTTGTCTCGGCCATGCCCGCAGGGCATAAAGGGACGGCTCTGCTAGATATAGGCTCAATATCGCAGGAGTGCCGCCTTAAATGCCCTATGGGTATCGGCGCGATGAAGCTTTCGTCCTGCATCTGATCGCGGCCGGGGGGCGCTCCTACAAGATGTATGTAGGATCACCGGTCCGGTGCCACCGGTGCCGCAAGTTGGCCTGCCGTGCCCAGAACGAAAAAAGGCCCGCAAAAAGCGGGCCTTTCCAGATCGATAGTTCCTGATTGGTCGGGGTGAGAGGATTCGAACCTCCGACCCCTGCCTCCCGAAGACAGTGCTCTACCAAGCTGAGCTACACCCCGATCAGGAGACGCGGCTAACCGCGTAATCCGCCAGGCCGGTAAGCGCGTCGCGGTACGCCGAAGCCGGGAATGCGTCGAGCGCGGCGCGGGCCTTCAAGGCCTCGTCCATGGCGAGCCGCGAAGTGTACGCGATGGCCCCAGTGGACGCAATTGCCTCCGTGACTTCGCAAATCAGCTCGCGGCCGCCGTCGGTTATGGCCTTGCGAACGGTCTCGACCTGGGCCTCGTTGCCGGTGCGCATGACGTAAATCAGGGGCAGCGTCGGCTTGCCTTCGGCCAGGTCGTCGCCGAGCTGCTTGCCGATGGTTGACTCGTCACCGCTGTAGTCGAGAGCGTCGTCTATCAGCTGGAAGGCGGTGCCGAGGTGGACGCCGTAGGCCGCCATTGCCACCTCGATATCAGCGCCGGCGCCGGCCAGTACCGCGCCGAGTTCGGCCGCGGCTTCGAACAGCTTCGCCGTCTTGCGCAGGATCACCTCGAGGTACTGTTCCTCACTGGTGTCGGGCTCGTGGCAGTTGAGCAACTGCAGCACCTCGCCCTCGGCGATGGTGTTGGTCGCTTCGGCGAGGATCTTCATCACCCGCATGCTGTCGACCTCGACCATCATTTCAAAGGCGCGCGAATAGAGGAAATCGCCGACCAGCACGCTCGCTTCGTTGCCCCAGACGGCGTTGGCGGTTTCACGCCCGCGGCGCAGGTCAGAGGCGTCGACGACGTCGTCGTGGAGCAGGGTCGCGGTGTGGATGAACTCCACGATCGCCGCCAGGGTGTGGTGATGTGGGCCGGAGTAGCCGAGCGCCCGCGCCGACAGCAGCACCAGCAGCGGGCGCAACCGCTTGCCGCCGCTGTTGATGATGTAGTGCCCGAGCTGGTTGATCAGCACCACGTCGGATTGCAGTCGGCGCCGGATGAGGTCGTCGACGGCGGCGGTGTCGTCGGCCACCAGGGTACGGATCTGCTCGATATCCATTCGCGGTCCGTTACAGGAATCCGCGCATGCTAGGGAGGGGGGCAGGGGGTGTCAAGGAAACCCAGTCCATGCAAGGCTTTTGGGGTTGCTGCCGATGGCTCTGGCAGAGGGACAAACGCCAACCGTGCCGGTGGCGATCCATCTGCAGAGAGCGATGTCTTGTAGGAGCGGCGCCTCGCCGCGATGCAGCCGTGCCGAGGCCGACCGCCCATCGGGCCGGGGCGGCCCCCCTGCAGAGAGCGATGTCTTGTAGAGCGGCGCCCCGCCGCGATACGGCTGTGCCGAAGTCGACGCCCATCGGGCCGAGGTGGCCCTCCTACAAGTGAGCGGAGCCAGTGTAGGAGCGGCGCCTCGCCGCGATGCAGCCGTGCCGAGACCGACGCCCATCGGGCCGGGGCGGCCCTCCTGCAGAGAGCGATGTCTTGTAGGAGCGGCGCCTCGCCGCGATGCAGCCGTGCCGAAGCCGACCGCCCATCGGGCCGGGGCGGCCCTCCTAATAGGGAGCGGTGATCGCCGTGCCCGGGATTGAAATCAGGGCCTCACGGCACTTGCCCGTGACCGGTCCTGCGGGATAGAATTCCCGCCTTTACGCGCACTGCCTTGGGCAGGGCGTCAGAATCAGGTAAGAGGTTTAGTGATGTACGCTGTGATCCTTAGCGGCGGCAAGCAGTACAAGGTTGCCGAGGGCGACACCATCCGTGTCGAAAAACTCGTGGCCGATGAAGGTGCTGCGGTCGAACTCGACAAAGTGCTGCTAGTTGCCGATGGCGACGACGTGAAGATCGGCGCCCCTTACCTCGACGGCGGCAAGGTCTCGGCGACCGTCAAGGCGCAGGGCCGTGGCAAGAAGGTGAAGATCATCAAGTTCCGTCGCCGCAAGCACCACATGAAGCGCCAGGGTCATCGCCAGGCGTACACTGAGTTGACGATCACCGGCATCCAGGCCGGCTGACGCGGGAGCAGACACCATGGCACATAAAAAGGCAGGCGGCAGTACTCGCAACGGTCGCGATTCGGAATCGAAACGCCTCGGCGTCAAGAAGTACGGTGGTGAGCAGGTGCTGGCCGGCAACATCCTCGTTCGCCAGCGCGGCAACCAGTTCCATCCCGGCACCAACGTCGGCTGCGGTCGCGACCACACTCTGTTCGCCACCGCTCACGGGCAGGTGCTTTTCGAGGTCAAGGGCCTGAAAAAGCGCCGGGTCGTGAGCGTCGTCGTCCCCGCCTGAGCGCGACGGCCGCCATACTCGACAGAAAGCCCCGTTCACAACGGGGCTTTCTGCTTTAGGCACCCATCCCCGCCATGAAATTCGTCGACGAAGTCAACATCACGGTCAAGGCCGGCAACGGCGGCAACGGCTGCGTCAGTTTCCGGCGCGAGAAGTACATCCCCAAGGGCGGCCCCGACGGTGGCGACGGCGGAGATGGCGGCAGTGTCTGGCTGGTCGCCGACAGCGAACTCAACACCCTGGTCGACTTCCGCTACCAGCGTCATTACAAGGCCGAGCGCGGCGAGGACGGCATGGGCCGCCAGCGCACCGGCAAGGGTGGCGCCGACAATGAGATCCCGGTACCGGTCGGCACCGTCATCAGCGACATCAATACCGACGAATTGCTCGGCGACCTGACGCGTCCCGATCAGCGGCTCAAGGTCGCCCAGGGCGGTTTCCACGGCCTTGGCAACCTCCGTTACAAGTCGAGCACCAACCGGGCGCCGCGCCAGGTCAAGCCGGGCACCCCGGGCGAGGAGCGCGAACTGCATCTCGAGCTCAAGCTGCTTGCCGACGTCGGCCTGCTTGGCTTGCCCAATGCCGGCAAGTCGACCCTGATCACGGCCGTCTCGGCCGCGCGACCGAAGGTCGCCGACTACCCGTTCACGACGCTATACCCGAACCTTGGGGTGGTGCGTATCGAGACCCACCGCAGCTTCGTCATCGCCGACATCCCCGGCCTGATCGAGGGCGCGGCCGACGGTGCCGGGCTCGGCATCCGCTTCCTCAAGCACCTCGCCCGCACCCGGCTGCTGCTGCACCTGGTAGACCTCGCCCCGCCAGACGGCGTCGACCCGGTCGATTCGGTCAAGGCGATTGCCGCCGAACTGGACAAGTTCAGCCCCGACCTGGCCAGTCGCGAGCGCTGGCTGGTGTTGAACAAGGCCGACCTGCTACCGGCTGACGAGGCCGAGGCATTGGCTGCCGACATTGTCACCCGTCTCGGTTGGGAAGGGCCGGCATTCACCGTCTCCGCCGTCGAGCACCGTGGCACCGACGTATTGATGCGGCGGATCATGGCGCGGTTCGACGAGCTGGGGCCGGGATTGCCGGTGCCCGAGTTGGAAGATCAGGATGCCGCGAAAGCAGAGCAGGCCGCAGACCAAAGCCCACCCTACGACCCCCTGGCCAACGACTGAGCGTCCCCCGCTTGCTCATCTATGGGTCGACTTCAGCCCGACTGCAACCATTCCGGTGCCAGGTCGGTTGAACCTCCGCCGCTGGTTCACTTGTGGGTCGGGCTTCAGCCCGACAACAACCTTCCCAGGATTCCACATGTCGGGCTGAAGCCCGACCCACAAAGACAGGACCAGGCGCACGGCAGCAGCCTACGGGACGCGATTGGCTGTGAAACCCGACCCGCCACCGGTAAACTTTCGTCACGCGCAACCAACCAGGGACCGGCACACGCCCGCCACGCCAATGAAGGATCGTGAACAACTCGGACGCAGCCGTCGCTGGGTGGTCAAAGTCGGCAGCGCGCTGCTCGCTGCGCCGGGCGGGCATGGCCTCAACGAGGAGCTGATTGCCAGCCTGGCCGAGCAGTTGTCGGCGCTGGCCGATGACGGCCGTGAACTGCTGCTGGTTTCGTCAGGCGCGGTCGCGGCTGGCATGCACCGCCTTGGCTGGACCGAGCGTCCTCGTGAGTTGCACGAACTGCAGGCGGTCGCCGCCGTCGGCCAGTCCGGGCTGGTGCAGGCGTATGAGTCGGCCTTCCGACAGCACGGCATCGCCACCGCCCAGGTGCTGTTGACCCATGACGATCTCGCCAACCGTCGCCGCTACCTCAACGCGCGCAGCGCCCTGCGCACGCTGCTCGGCCATCGCGTCGTGCCGGTGATCAACGAAAACGATACCGTCGCCAGCGACGAACTGCGTTTTGGCGACAATGACACCCTGGCCGCCATGGTCGCCAACCTGGTCGAGGCTGAACTGTTGGTGATCCTCACCGACCAGTCCGGACTCTACGAGCAGGATCCGCGCAAGCATCCCGACGCCGCCCTGGTTGCCGAGGCCTCGGTCGACGACCCGCGCCTGGCTTCCATGGCCGGAGAAGGCGGCACCTTCGGCCGCGGTGGCATGGTCACCAAGGTGCGTGCCGCCGGCATCGCCGCCCGATCCGGCAGCCCGACGATCATTGCCTGGGGTCGCGAGCCCGACATCCTCGGTCGCATCGCCAATGGCGAGACCCACGGCACCCTGCTCAACACCGAGCGCGAACCGATCGCCGCGCGCAAGCAATGGCTCGCCGGCCAGCTCCAGGTGCGCGGCAAACTCCTGCTCGATGACGGGGCCGTCCGCGTCCTGGCCCAGGACGGCCGCAGTTTGCTTGCCGTTGGCGTCAAGGAGGTCGAGGGCCGCTTCCAGCGCGGCGAGCCGGTGGTTTGCGTCGCCCCCGACGGCCGTGAGGTCGCCCGTGGCCTGGTCAACTACGGTGCCGACGAGACACGCCGCATCATGGGTCGCCCGAGCCACGAGATCGAGAGCTTGCTCGGTTACATCGACGAGCCGGAACTGATCCATCGCGACAACCTGGTGCTGTTGTAGTCACGACGACTGCCGGCCTCCGGAAGGGGGGTGCGACGGGCGCGGGACAAAACCATCGCGGCCAGGGGCCGCTCCTACGCCGGGCGTTGTTCCCCTGTAGAAGCGCCGCCCCGGGTTGCTAGGCATGTCGGCCACGATGAACTAAAATGAATACATTGGGATTCACTGCATCCCATTGAATCCAGGAGCGTGCCATGGCCCAGATCAGCACTCGGCTTCCAGACGAACTGGTTCAAGAGCTTGAGCAGGCGGCGAAGACCATGAATCGCTCTCGTGCCGAGGTGGTGCGGCAGGCGATCGAACACTACCTCGACGATTTTGAGGACCTTGAACTCGCCGTGCAGCGGTTACGCGACCCCACCGATGCGGTGCTTGACTGGGAGCAGGTCAAGCGTGACCTTCTCGCTGCAGATTAAGACCAGCGCGGCTCGCGCACTGGCACGCATCGACAAGCCGCAGCGGATGCACCTCGTCGAGGCGATCGACAGGCTCACCGAGAATCCCCACCGTGGTCAGCAACTCAAAGGAGAACTGACCGGGCTGCGTCGGATTCGTGTCGGTGATTACCGTGTCATCTACGAAATCGACGCTGGTAAGCTCATCGTCCTGGTCATACGGGTTGGGCACCACCGTGAGATTTATCGGCGTTGAATACAGGAAATCTCGGCTCACCCTGCACAGTGTTTGCGGTGCGCGATATGTTGACGCATAGGTTAATGAGCCAGGTACGGTCAGGGAGTATTGATATGACATCAGGCAAAGTGTTGAATGGCAGAAAATCTGTGGTCACCGGATCATGAACCAGCGCACCGCCCTCATTTGCGGCATCTCCGGCCAGGACGGCGCCTATCTCGCCGAGTTTCTGCTTGGGAAGGATTATCGCGTCGTCGGCACCTCGCGCGACGCCCAGATGAGCCGGTTCAACAACCTCAGGTCGCTCGGCATTTTCGACCAGGTCGAGGTGGCCTCGATGGCGACCAATGATTTCCGAAGCGTGCTCCAGGTACTGGCGCAGTACGAACCCGACGAGGTCTACAACCTGGCCGGGCAGAGCTCCGTCGGGCTGTCGTTCGAGCAGCCCGTCGAGACGCTCGAGAGCGTCAGCGTTGCCACCCTGAACCTGCTCGAGGTGATACGGTTTCTCGGTCGTGAAACCCGTCTCTACAACGCGGGTTCGAGTGAGAGCTTCGGCGATACCGGCGGTCAGCCGGCCACTGAGGAGACCCCGTTCCGCCCTCGCAGCCCGTACGCGGTCGCCAAGGCCGCGGCCTTCTGGCAGGTGGCCAACTACCGTGAAGCCTACGGCCTGTTCGCCAGTTCCGGCATCCTGTTCAACCACGAATCGCCACTCCGGCCCGAGCGTTTCGTCACCCAGAAGATCGTCCGTGCCGCATGCCGCATTGCCGCCGGCAGCAGCGAGCGATTGCAACTCGGGAACCTCGATATCCAGCGCGACTGGGGTTGGGCGCCCGAGTACGTCGATGCGATGTGGCGCATTCTGCAGACCGATACGCCTGACGATTTCGTCATCGCCACAGGCGAGACCTGTTCTCTCGAGGCGTTCGTCGCCGAGGCGTTTGCTGCCGTGGAACTGGACTGGCATGACCATGTCGACGTGGACCCCGCGTTGATGCGGCCTGCCGACCTGAAAGTCAGTCGTGCAGATCCCACGCGCGCCCGGGAGCAATTGGGCTGGCAGGCGCAAACGCGGATGGCCGGCGTGGTAAGCCGCATGATCGCGGCCTGCCGGAATGGTGGGTCTGACTCCTAGCGCGTTACCGTCGCCCGATTTGATGACGGCACGGGACGTTTTACCGAGTGCGCTCTTACACAAGGCGGTCCATTCATCTCTACGGGTATGACCGCGATTAGTTGAGCAGGAACTCTTTCGTGGCAGGGCCCGCGCCTGCGAAAACCGGCTCCCCACTCTGTTAGTGGCGGTGGCTGGCGGCGACTCATGATCAAATCACCACTCCAGTAGAGAAATCCACAATAAATTTAGGTTAATCTTCGCCTCAACAACCAGAACAAGCCTGCGAAGGGCGCCTCTCATGACTGCCTTCACTCTCCACCATCACGGTGCCGTCACCGGCGTCACCGGCTCCTGCCATGAATTGCGTACCGCTCATGGCGCCCTGCTGGTCGACTGCGGCCTGTTCCAGGGCGACGAGACCGGCAGCCGCGGCCGAAACGACCACGCCATCGATTTCCCTGTCGATCACGTCTCGGCATTGGTCATTACACACGCCCATCTCGACCATTGCGGCCGCATCCCGCACCTGTGGGCTGCAGGTTTCGACGGACCGATCTTGTGCAGCGAACCGACAGCCGTGTTGCTACCGTTGATGCTCGAAGACGCCATACGCATCGGCCTGACCCGCGACAGGCGTGAAATCAGACGCCTCATGGACAAACTGCGCCGCCGTCTGCGCCCGCA
>CAXMPC010000034.1:0-1503 GCA_964195335.1 uncultured Gammaproteobacteria bacterium
CGCCCAGCTGATGCCGATCCACTACCGCGAGCCGAACGTCAACCTGGGTATTGGCGAAATGAAAGGCCGGCCACCGCACCTGGTTGGCAGTCACCTCCTGAAACACTTCGGTATCGCCCCCGGCTCGGCCGAGGCACACGCCTTCACCTTCCTCGACTTTCCAGAGGCGGCCCAGCGCTTCGGCAAGGTCGGCGGTTTCGCTTATCTGGCGACGCTGGTCAAGCGGCTGCGCGCCGAGCGACCCGGCAGCGTGCTGCTCGACGGTGGCGACACCTGGCAGGGGTCGGCGACTGCACTGTGGAGCAATGCCCAGGACATGGTCGACGCTCAACTCGCCCTCGGCGTCGACATCATGACCTCGCACTGGGAGATGACTTACGGAGCCGACCGGGTCACCGAGATCATCGAAAACGATTTCGCCGGCAAGATCGATTTCGTCGCCCAGAATGTCCTCGACACCACCTGGGAGGAGCCGGTCTTTCCTGCCTTCACCACGCGCGAGATCAACGGCGTGCCGGTCGCGATCATCGGCCAGGCGTTCCCCTACACGCCGATCGCCAATCCGCGTTACATGGTGCCCGACTGGAGTTTCGGCATCCGCGAGGAGCGCATGCAGCAGACCGTCGATGAGGCACGTGACGGCGGCGCGCAGGTGGTTGCGTTGCTGTCGCACAACGGTACCGATCCCGACCTCAAGCTGGCCAGCCGGGTCACAGGCATCGACGCCATCATGGGCGGTCACACCCACGACGCCATCCCCAAACCGATCGAGGTGACCAACTCCGGCGGCAGAACGTTGGTGATCAACTCCGGTTCGAATGCCAAGTTCCTGTCGGTGCTCGACTTCGATGTCCGCAACGGCAAGGTGCGTGACTATCGCTTCCACCAGCTGCCGATCTTCTCCAACCTGCTTCCGGCCGACCCGGAAATGACGGCGGTGATCGAACGCCACCGGGCGCCGTACAAGGAGAAGCTGGCCGAGCCGCTGGCGGTGACCGACTCGCTTCTCTACCGGCGCGGCAACTTCAACGGCACCTTCGACCAGGTGATATGCGACGCCCTGATGGCAACCCAGGATGCGCCCATTGCGCTGTCACCGGGCTTCCGCTGGGGCACCACGCTGCTGCCGGGGCAGACCATCACCTTCGAGGACCTGATGACGCAAACGGCGATCACCTACCCGACAGTGACCGTCAACGAGCTCACCGGCGAGTTCCTGAAAGCCATTCTCGAGGATGTCGCCGACAACCTGTTCAACATCGACCCCTACTACCAGCAGGGTGGTGACATGGTCCGCGTCGGCGGTCTGCGCTACACCCTCGACCCGACCGAGAAAATAGGCTCACGGGTGACGGCGATGGAACTCGATGGCAAGCCAATCAATGCCACGAAAACCTACAAGGTCGCCGGCTGGGCCAGCGTCGCCCAGCCACTCGAGGGCACCCCGATTTGGGAGCCGGTCGCCGACTACCTCAAGGACCAGAAGACGGTGCGCGTCGACTC
>CAXMPC010000035.1:0-42018 GCA_964195335.1 uncultured Gammaproteobacteria bacterium
ACTCGATGGCAAGCCAATCAATGCCACGAAAACCTACAAGGTCGCCGGCTGGGCCAGCGTCGCCCAGCCACTCGAGGGCACCCCGATTTGGGAGCCGGTCGCCGACTACCTCAAGGACCAGAAGACGGTGCGCGTCGACTCAGTCAACGACCCGAAACTGATCAACGTCGAAGGCAATCCAGGAATCGCCTGATGCTCAACCACTGCCGCCGAGCAGCTCCGGTTCGGTGTTGGCCAGGATGGAGCGCCGTACGCGCTCGCGCAGCGGTGCGTCGAAGACGTCGATCGGGTTGTAGTTGTCGGTCAGCACCATGGCCGGCGTCTCTGGCGGAAATGTGACACGACGCACGAGATTGCGTGACACCGCCTCGGCCGCCATCGGGTGAACCGTTGACAGCACCCGAGGGGTCACCTCACGCCTCGGCCCCTGGTAGGCGGTCACGATCAGGTTGCCCTCGCCGTTGTTGCGCGCCGGGTCGAAGGTCGGCACCACCTCGACGGTATCGAAGGCGGTGCGGAAGGTCTCGACCACCGACGCTGTCATGTAATTGTCGCGGCCGATGCTGCCGATCAGGTTCATCGCCAGCACCCCGCCTTCCGCCAGCCTCCCGGCCAGCAGCGCCACCGCCTCGCGGCTGAGCAGGTGGCCGGGGGTGACGTCACCGCTGAAGACATCGAGCAGGATGTAGTCGTACGGCACCCCGGGTCGGGCGAGATAGGTGCGCGCGTCCTCGACGTGGATGACGCCGTTGGTCCGGAAACCGAAATAATGCCGCGCCATGTCGACCACGTCCGGGTCGATATCGACCACGTCCACGGTGACGCCACGCTGCACGTACCAGCCCGGCACCATGCCGGCACCGAGTCCGATCACCAGCGCCCGCTTACCGGCCGGCTGCAGCGCGGTCGGCACGAACTGCAGGAAATAGGGATATTCGTAGATCGTCAGGCCGCTGTTGAGATCGATGCCACCCTGGATCAGGCCGTCGATCGACAGTTCCCGACTGCGCACCGAAACCCCGGTGTAGTCGAGCACCTGCACCCGCCCGTAGTGGCTGTCTCGGGTCTCGAGTTCGGTCACCCGGGTGCCGTTGGCCATCATCCGGTCAACCAGGGCGTGCGAGCCGAACCAGCCCGGGACCGCCAGCAGCAGCAACGCCACGGCTGCCGGTCGCCGGGCGAACAGCACGAAATAGCTCGCAGCCAGCAGCAGCAGCAGTGTCCCGGTCAGCTGGAAAATGCGATCGACGCCGAGCAGCGCGATCAGCACAAAACCGGTCAGCACCGTGCCGGCGACACTGCCCAGTGTCGACAGGGCGTAGAACCCACCGACCGTGAATCCAAGGTCGGCGCTCTCGCGCCGTGCCAGTTTCACCAGGTAGGGCGAGACCATACCGAGCAGGCCGAGTGCCGGACCGAACAACAGAAGGGTGGCGGCGAAGCTGCCGGCACGCAGACCGAGCGGCACCGTCAGTTCGAGCACCGCACCACGCAGCACCGGAACCAGCAGTGTCGCCAGCCCGGCCAGGGCAATGATGGCGTAGAGCCACCCGGGCCGGTCGCGGCGGTCGGCGAGCCAGCCCCCGATGGCGTAGCCGAACGCCAGCGCGATCAGGGTGACGCTGATCAGCGAAGTCCAGACGAACAGGCTGACGCCGAAGAACGGACCGATGACCCGCGAACCGAGCACCTCGATCACCATCACCAGGCCACCGCAAAGCACGGCGGTGAGCAGCAGGAAGGCGAAAAAACTACGTGTCGGCGGCAAGGCCTGGGTCACTTTTTGGCCTCCGTATGCGGCTTCTTGTCGCCGTGGCGCTTTTTCAGGATTTCACGGTAGGCCTCGCACGGGTCTTCCCGTTCCTGCAGCGGCGTGAACCAGAACAGCTCGTAGTCAGGTCCTAAATCGACGCCGTCACGCACGGTCGGCGCCAGATGGTCCGCCATAGGTCGGGGCGGCACCGTGACCGGGCGCAGGCCGACGGCGAGTTGCACCGACCCTGGGCGCAGTCCTTCCACCCGAGACACCAGGCTCTGGCCGTGTTCGATGTGACCGGCGCCGACGATCACGACGACCGGACGGTGCTCGGCATCATCGAGCGCCGCCACAATCGCGGAGGCCATGGCGTCGTTACGTGCCAGCCAGGTGTCGTAGAGACGTCCGGTACTCTCGGGCGATCCGTAGCCGCAGTGGGCCTGGCCGAGGCGCTCGAGCATCAGGCCGGCATAGGCCGCGGAATCAGGCGCCTCCGCTGGTAGCTGGGCCGCTTCGGCCGGCGACAGGCCGTCGCGACCGATGCGCTGCAACCGCAGCCGCAACGCCGGTGGCAGGTCGATACCGATCACCGGCAGGCGGTTGTCGCGCGCCAGCTCCAACAATGGACCGTAGCGTGCCCAGCGGTCGTCACCATCGCCGTCCCAGCCGACACGGCGGCGTAGCTGACGCTCGGACACCGGTCCGGGACGGGCCATCTTGCCCTGGGCCTTCGGCTGGGCGTAGTCCATCAGCCAACCGGTCTGCTCGGTGCCGAAAAACTCGATCGCCAGCGTCGGTTCACGTCCAGCCGCAAGCAGGGCCGCGACCGCATCCAGCTGTCGCGCCTGGTGATGAGGGTTGTCGTGGACCTCGCCGAGGTAGACCACGTCGGCGACAGCCATGCGCGCGAACAGGGCGTCACGGTCCACCTCCGCGCCAGTCACACCCTCGACGACCCTGCCAATCAGCGGGTCGGGTGGCGCGGGTGGCGTCGTAGTGCAGCCGGCCACCAGCAGGGCAGCCAAAAGGGCCGACAGGTAGCCGGTGGCGATTCTCGGTAGGGGCATGATGAGATCCCTGGCGGCGACATCCTGCCGCCGGGGGCGATTATACCGATTGGGCGTCGAGCCCCGATTCAGTCCCAGCGGTCGTCTCGAACCTGGACTATTCCGCCCTCGATCCGGATTGGAAAGATGTCGATGGGGTCGTAGGCGGGTGGCGTCAATGCGCTGCCGGTGCGCAGGCAGAAGCGGGCGCCGTGGCGCGGGCAGACCACCTCGGTGCCTTCGACCTCACCGCCGGCCAGTTCGCCGCCGTCGTGGGTGCAGAGATCCTCGACGGCGTAGTAGTTGCCATCGATGTTGAACACGGCGATCTGGGCGCCATCACAATCGACGACGTGCCAGGTTCCAGGGGTGAATTCGTCGGCCGGGGCGACGTCGATCCAGTCAGCCATAACGTCCCGTGTCAGAAGAAGCCGAGTTGCAACCTGGCTGTCTCGCTCATCCGTTCCTGGGTCCACGGCGGCTCCCAGACCAGCTCGACATGGGCCTGACTGACGCCGGGCACGGCACGCACCGCACACTCCACCGCGTAGGGGAAAGTCTGCGCCACCGGGCAGCCCGGAGCGGTCAGGGTCATTTCGACACCGACACGGCCCTGCTCGTCGACATCGCAGGTGTAGATCAGGCCGAGATCGTAGATATTGACCGGCAACTCGGGATCGTAGACTTCGCGCAGGGCGTCGATCACATGGTCGCGCAGCTGGTCAGGCTTGATGGCCGGGGCCTGTTCCGCAGCTGTTACGGCCGTGTCGGCCGCCACTGGCGTGGCCATGCCTGGATCCGTTGACTGGTTCATTCTGTCGTTACCTCCTGGCCGTCATCGTCGAGGGCCGCCTGCACCGTGTGCCAGGCAAGAGTCGCGCACTTCACCCGTGACGGGTACTGGCGAACCCCGGCGAACACCACCAGCTTGCCGAGCTTGTCGCCGCAGTGGCCGTCGCCGACCACCAGCTCATGAAACTCCTCGAACAGCTCTTTGGCCTCGTCTGCTGGCTTGCCGGTCAGTGCCTGGGTCATCAGCGAAGCCGATGCGGTCGAGATGGCGCAACCGGCACCCTCGAAACGGACCGCGCGAACGATACCGTCCTCGACCTGGACATGCACCTGGACCTGGTCACCACACAACGGGTTGTAGCCGTCGGCATGGCGATTGGCCTCTTCCAGCGGGCCGAAATTGCGCGGCTTACGACCGTGATCGAGGATCACCTCCTGGTAGAGCTCGCGCAGGTCGTCTGACATCAGCCGAACATCTCCTGGACCTTGCGCAGGCCAACTACCAGGGCGTCGACCTCGGCCCGCGTGTTGTAGATCCCGATCGAGGCGCGCGCGGTGGCGGCGACTCCGAAGCGGGTCATCACCGGCATCGCGCAGTGATGGCCGGCGCGGATGGCGATGCCGTCGAAGTCGAGCACGGTGCCGATGTCGTGAGGGTGAATACCGTCGAGCACGAACGACAGGATCGAGGCCTTCTCCGGCGCGGTACCGATCAGGCGCAGGCCGGGCAACTCACTGACGGCCGCCGTGGCGTAGGCGAGCAGTTCGTGCTCGTAGGCGGCGATCGCCGGCAGGCCGATGGCATCGACGTAATCGAGCGCCGCGGTCAGGCCGATGGCACCGGCGATATGCGGTGTGCCCGCTTCGAAACGGTACGGTGGCGCAGCGTAGGTCGATTCCTCGAAGGCCACCGTCGTGATCATGTCGCCACCGCCCTGCCACGGCGGCATCGCCTCGAGCAGTTCGCGGCGACCGTAGAGTATGCCGATGCCACTTGGACCGTAGATCTTGTGCCCGGAGAAGGCGTAGAAATCGCAGCCGAGGGCCTGCACGTCGACCGGCGTGTGGGCCACCGCCTGGGCACCGTCGAGCAGCACCGGGACGTCGTGGGCGTGGGCCGTCTCGATCATCGACTGCACCGGGTTGACGGTGCCGAGGGCGTTGGAGACATGGACCAGGCCGACCATCCGGGTACGCGGACCGAACAGCCCGGCGTAGGCGTCGAGATCGAGTGCGCCGTCGTCGGTGATCGGCACCACCTTGATGGTCGCGCCGACACGCTCGGCCAGCAGCTGCCACGGCACGATGTTGGAGTGGTGTTCCATCCCGGTCAGGATGATCTCGTCGCCGGCTCCGACCTTCTGACCACCGAAACTCTGCGCCACCAGGTTGATCGCTTCGGTAGTGCCGCAGGTGAAGATGATCTCGCTCTTGTCGGCGGCATTGAGAAACCGCCTTACCCGGTCACGGGTACCTTCGTAGGCCGCCGTCGCCCGCTCGCTCAGGGTATGTACACCGCGATGGATGTTAGCGTAGTCGTGGGCGTAGAAATCGCTGACGGCGTCGATCACCACCTGCGGTTTCTGGGTCGAGGCGCCGTTGTCGAAATAGACCAGCGGCTTGCCATGCACCTGCTGGCGCAGGATCGGGAAGTCGGCGCGAACCCGCTCGACGTCGAAGCCGGGCGCGGTCGATACCGCCTGCTGCACCGCATTCATGCTCTGGATTCAGCCTCGGTCATGCGCCCGGGCATACGGGCGTCGAGGGCATGGTAGATGAAGCCGCGCACCGCGTCGTCGGCCACGCGGTCGACCAGGTCGTTGGCGAAGGCATGGATCAGCAACTCACGTGCCTCGTTCTCATCCAGGCCGCGCGAGCGCAAGTAGAACATCTCAACCGGGTCGAGCTGACCTACAGTGGCGCCGTGGGTGCACTTGACGTCGTCGGCGTAGATCACCAGCTGCGGCCGGGAATCGACCTCGGCGCGCGGCGACAACAGCAGGTTGCGGTTCATCTGCTTGGCGTCGGTCTTCTGCGCATCCTCGCGCACCATCACGGTGCCGCAGAAGACGGCACGCGCGGCACCGTCGAGGATGCCCTTGTAAAGCTGGTTGCTGTTTGCCTGCGGCTCGGCGTGATCGATCCTGGTCTGATGGTCGACGTGCTGACGCTTTCCTACCAGGTAGAGGCCGTCGAGATCGCACTCGGCACCGGTGGCCAGGCGCACGTCGATATCGGCGCGCCCGAGTTGGGCCCCGAGGCTGAACACCTGCGAGCGGTAGCTGGCGTCACGGCCGACATCAGCGCGCACACGGCCGATGTGGAAAGCACTCTCGTCCTCGTCCTGCAAGCGGACGTGGTCGACACGGCTCCCGGCGGCGAGACAGAGGTCGGTGCAGGCGTTGGTGAAATAGCTTCCGCCTTGGGGTGCGACGTAGGCCTCGACCAGGGTCGCCTGGCTGTTGGCGCCTGCGACGACGACATTACGGACGTGGGTGACATAGTTCTCGCCGGCGCCGGCAACAAACAGCAGTTGCAACGGGGCATCGAGGACACAGCCGTCGGCCAGTTCGATCAGCACGCCGTCACCCATGTAGGCGGTGTTCAGCGCGACGAACGGGTCGTCCTCTTTGGCTGTGGCGGCGAACGCCGGCTGCAGTGCCGGATCGCCCTCTTCCAGGGCCGCGGCCAACGAGACGATGCGGGCGCCCGCGGGCAGCCGGGAAAGGTCGGAGAGGTCGGCGCGGAAGCGGCCGTTGACGAACACCATGCGATGGGCATCGGCCAGCACCAAGCCGTCGAGATCCAGGGCGGAGTCATCGACTGTCGGCAGCGCAAATTCGCGTTTCTCCAGCGCCGTCAGTCGGGTGTACTTCCAGTTCTCCTGCCGTGCGGTCGGCAGTCCCAGGCCGGCGAAGCGGTCGATCCCCGACTGGCGCACCGTCGCGACCCAGTCGCGCGTACCGCCCGGCAGCGCGTCGCGGGCCTCGGCGAAGCCGTCGACAAAACGTTCGGCAGCGGTTCCGCTCACGGCCGCGCCTCGGCCGCGGTGGCCCCGCCCTCGTTGATCCAGCTGTAGCCCTTCTCCTCGAGTTCCAGGGCCAGTTCGCGGCCGCCGGAGCGGACGATCTGGCCGTTGGCGAGGACGTGGACATAATCCGGCACGATGTAGTCGAGCAGCCGCTGGTAGTGGGTAACCAGGATCATCGCCCGGTCCGGACTGCGCATGCTGTTGACGCCGCCGGCGACGATCCGCAGGGCATCGATGTCGAGGCCGGAGTCGGTCTCATCGAGAATCGCCAGGCGCGGTTCGAGCACCGCCATCTGCAGGATCTCGTTGCGCTTCTTCTCACCACCGGAGAAGCCATGGTTGACGGCGCGTGACAGGAACGCCTCGTCCATCTCGACCAGTTTCAGCTTGTCCCGCACCAACGCCATGAAGTCCATGGCGTCGAGCTCCTCTTCACCGCGCTGCTGGCGCACCGCGTTCAGCGCCGCCTTGAGCAGATAGATATTGCTCACACCGGGGATCTCGACCGGGTACTGGAAGGCGAGGAAGATGCCGTCGCGTGCCCGCTCCTCGGGCGCCATGTCCAGCAGATCACTGCCCTGGTAGCTGACTTCGCCTGCCGTCACCTCGTAGCCTTCGCGACCGGAGAGGACGTGGGCCAGGGTGCTCTTGCCGGAACCGTTGGGCCCCATGATGGCGTGCACTTCGCCCGGTTTGACGTGGAGATTGATGCCCTTGAGGATCGGCTTGCCTTCGGTCTCGACGCAGAGGTTACGGATGTCCAGCATGTTGGTTTCCAGGAATCGTTGATTGGGGTGTTCGGAGGGTGGTCCGGAGGGTGTCAGCCGACGCTGCCCTCGAGGCTGATGCCGAGCAGTTTCTGTGCCTCGACGGCGAACTCCATCGGCAGTTCGCGGAACACTTCCTTGCAGAAGCCGTTGACGATCATCGACACCGCGTCCTCGGCAGAGAGCCCGCGCTGCAGGCAATAGAAAAGCTGGTCGTCACTGATTTTGGAGGTGGTCGCCTCGTGCTCGACGTTGGCACTCGGGTTCTGCACCTCGATGTAGGGGAAGGTGTGGGCGGAGCAGCGATCGCCGATAAGCAGCGAGTCGCACTGGGTGTAGTTGCGTGCGTTCTCGGCGCCCTTGCCGACCTTGACCAGGCCGCGGTAGGCGTTGTGGCCGCGCCCGGCGGAGATGCCCTTGGAGATGATGGTGCTCGAGGTGTTGCGCCCGAGGTGGATCATCTTGGTCCCGGTGTCGGCCTGCTGGTAATTGTTGGTCACCGCCACCGAGTAGAACTCGCCGATAGTGTCGTTGCCACGCAGCACGCAACTCGGGTACTTCCAGGTGATCGCCGAGCCGGTCTCGACCTGGGTCCAGGAGATTTTCGAGCGATCGCCGCGGCAGTCGCCGCGCTTGGTGACGAAGTTGTAGATGCCGCCCTTGCCATCCTTGTCGCCCGGGTACCAGTTCTGCACCGTCGAGTACTTGATCTGCGCCCCTTCCATGGCGACCAGTTCGACCACCGCGGCATGCAGCTGGTTCTCGTCGCGCTGCGGCGCGGTGCAGCCCTCGAGGTAGCTGACGTAGCTGCCCTCGTCGGCGATCAGGAGGGTGCGCTCGAACTGGCCGGTGTTGGCGGCATTGATGCGGAAGTAGGTCGACAGTTCCATCGGGCAGCGCACCCCCTTGGGCACGTAGCAGAAAGAGCCGTCGCTGAAGACCGCGGAGTTGAGCGCGGCGAAAAAGTTGTCGCCCGTCGGCACCACGCTACCGAGATACTGCTCGATCAGTTCCGGGTGGTTCTGCACCGCCTCGGAGAAGGAGCCGAAGATGATCCCCTTCTCGGCCAGGCTCTTCTTGAAGGTGGTGGCGACCGAGACGCTGTCGAACACGGCGTCGACGGCGACACCGGAGCCGGCAACCCCGGCGACCCCGGCGAGCATCTCCTGCTCGCGTAGCGGGATGCCAAGCTTCTCGTAGGTGCGCAGCAGCTCGGGATCAACCTCGTCGAGGCTCTTGGGCCGATCGGCGTCGGACTTCGGTGCCGAGTAGTAACTCAGCGCCTGGAAGTCGATGGGCGCGTGATGGACCGAGGCCCAGTGCGGCGCGGTCATGGTCTGCCAGTGGCGGAACGCCTCCAGACGCCAATTGAGCAGGAATTCGGGCTCGTTTTTCTTGGCCGAGATCACGCGGATGACGTCCTCGTCCAGGCCGGGCGGCAGGGTGTCCGACTCGATGTCGGTGACGAAGCCTTCGCTGTATTCCCGGTTGACTATCGCGTCGTAAGGATCGGTCGCGGCGTTCATGGCAAGCCTATGATATTCATGTGTTTTACGCCCTCAAGAACGAAAGCGCTTAAATCCAAGCGTTTTGGTCGGGTTTATGATTGCATTGACCACACTGCCGGGTCAAGCTTTGCCGGCGAGTGTAGTGACCGGCCCCCGGGGCCGAAATGACCTCTATCAATGTGGTTGCCATCCCCGGGCCATTAGTTAAGTTGAGGTGCAGACCATGTGTGGACGGCTGGCCCTGTTCAGCGATTCTACCAGTGTGGCCCGTCACTTTGGCCTGGCCGGCAGCCCTTCGCTGGATCCGCGCTGGAATGTCGCGCCGCGACAACCGCTCTGCATTGTCCGCCGATCAGCGGATGGCAGCCAGCGCACGGCGACCAGGGTCGAGTGGGGCCTGCTGCCGTCCTGGGCCGACCCCGAGAAGTCGGGTCCGAGGCCAATCAACGCCCGCGCCGAGACCGCCGCCCAGAGACCGATGTTCCGCGACGCCTGGCGCCGCCGTCGCTGCCTGGTGCCGGCCGACGGCTGGTACGAGTGGACCGCAGGCGCCGACGGCAAGGACCCCTGGTTTTTCACCCTGCCCGATGGTGGCCTGCTCGGCCTTGCCGGGCTGTGGGCGACCTGGAACGGGCCCGACGGCAAGGTACGCGAAAGCGCGGCCATCCTGACCCGCGCGGCTCATGAGCCGCTCGCCTCGATCCACGACCGTATGCCGGTGGTCATCGACCCGAAAGACTACGACGGCTGGCTCGACCTGGCGCAGCCGCCAGCCCCGACGCTACTCGATGGCGAGTCGGGTCGACTGGTAGCGGCACGACGTGTCTCGCGTCGGGTCAATTCAGCGGCCAACGAGGGTCCCGACCTGCTCACTGGCGCGGACGGCTCGCCGGCATGAGCGTACGCGAGGAGTGGCGACTCCTGGTCTGCGTCAACCGCCGCCTCGGCGCCGACACCCCATCCTGCGCAGGACGCGGTTCGGAGGAACTGGTGGCACCGCTGGAGCGGCTGCTGGCGCAGCACGGCCTGGAACTGCCGATCGAAACCATCCTCTGTTTCGGCTCCTGCCAGCACGGACCCAACGTGCGCCTGGCCCCCGGTGGCGCCTTCTTCCACGGCGTCACCGAGGCCGCCCTGCCCGGGCTGGTCGAGGCTGTCGCCAAGGCTATTGCCGCGGCGCGTTAACTGGCCCGGTCACATGCTAGGCTAGCGCCGCCACCTTCCACGGAGACCACCATGCGCTTCATCCGCTTCATCGACGCCGACGGCGCCACCCACTACGGCCTCCGCGGCGACGGCGACTCCGCCGAACGGCTTGCCGGAGATCCCTTCACCGGCCTCACACCGACCGGCGAACACGCCACCATCGACCGCCTGCTCGCCCCGATCGAACCGGTCAACATCTTCGGCATCGGCCTCAACTACCGGGCCCACGCCGACGAGACCGGGGCCGAGGTGCCCACCAGCCCGGTGGTGTTCATGAAGCCGACCACCGCGCTGAATCATCCCGGGGCGCCGATCGTCCTTCCGGCCGCCTGCGAGAGCGGCCCAGAAGTCGATTACGAGGCCGAGCTCGGCGTCGTCATCGGACGCACGGCACTCAACGTCAGCGAAGCGGAAGCCCTCGACCACGTTCTCGGTTACACCTGCGCCAACGACGTCTCCGCCCGCCGTTGGCAGAAACGTGGTGGCGGCGGCCAGTGGGTACGTGGCAAGAGCTTCAACGGTTTCTGTCCACTCGGCCCGGAGCTTGTCACCGCCGACGAGGTGACCGACCCCCAGGACCTGACGGTGCGCAGCCGCCTCAACGGACAAGTGATGCAGGAGCAGGGCAGCGAGAACATGCTGTTCCCGGTGCGCCGGCTGATCGCCGAACTGAGCCGTGACCTGACCCTGCTGCCGGGCACGTTGATCCTGACCGGCACCCCCGAAGGGGTCGGTTTCACCCGCAATCCGCCGGTCTTCCTGCAGCCGGGTGACGAGATCGTGATCGAGATCGACGACATCGGCCGGCTGGCCAACCCGGTCAGGGCGGCTGACGGCAAATAGCCACAAAATACGTATTCCTACGAATTTTCTAATACGCTTGAATGCAATAGGGTTACAAGCGAGGGAGGATAGCGCCGGCAACCGCAAGGGCAAGGACAGCACGCCGGCGGCAGGTCGAAGGACTGACCTGCCAAGGATGGCCCTCCCTCCGTTACATGGCCATGTGACATTGGCCTGAGGAATAAAAAGGAAGCAGTTCCTGAAGCCTCCCAGATACCCCTGGTGACCCCGCACACCCCTGCGGGGTCTTTTTTTTGCGTGCATGGGAACGTCAATAACAAAGGCCCATCGAGCCGGAGACGGCCCTCCTGCAGGTGAGGCGATCCTTTGTGTACTACGCCCGGCTAGCCGTTTCCAATTGATACAGTCCGCTTTTCCTGCCGTCGTGATCCGGTTAACCTGAATCTTTCCCGATGATCGCGCCCACCCGCGACGATCGCGCAGACAGCAGAACGAGCCTATGAGCAGCGACCGCGTATCGATCTACGACAGCACCCTCCGTGACGGCGCCCAGACCGAGGGCATCGATTTCACCAGTGCCGACAAGGCGGTGATCGCCAAGGAGCTGGACCAGCTCGGCATCGACTACATCGAGGGCGGGTGGCCCGGCGCCAACCCGACCGACGACGCCTTCTTCGCCGACGCCCCGGTGCTGCACCGTTCACGTCTGGCCGCGTTCGGTATGACCCGGCGCAATGGCGTTGAGGTAGCGCAGGACGCCGGACTGGCCAAACTGCTCGCTGCCAACACCCACGTCATCACCCTGGTCGGCAAGACCTGGGACTTTCACGTCGACGTCGCGCTCGGTATCGATCGCGACGAGAACCTGGCGATGATCGAGGAGAGCATCCGCTACCTCACCGGCCAGGTCGACGAGGTGCTGTTCGACGCCGAACACTTCTTCGACGGCTACCATTCCGACCCGGGCTATGCCCTCGCCTGCCTCGAACGGGCCCATGCCGCCGGGGCGCGCTGGACCGTGCTCTGCGACACCAACGGCGGCTCCTTGCCGAAAGACGTCGAGCGCATCGTCGGCAAGGTCGCCGAGACCATCCCCGGAGACCACCTCGGCATCCACTGCCACAACGACACCGGCAATGCCATCGCCAACAGCCTGCTGGCGGTCGAGGCCGGTGTGCGCCAGGTGCAGGGCTCGCTGAACGGCCTCGGCGAACGCTGCGGCAACGCCAACCTGATCGCGGTGATCCCGTCGCTGATCCTGAAAATGGGTTACACCACCGGCACCACGGCCAATGACCTGACCCGGCTGACCCACGTCTCGCGGCTGCTCGACGAGCGGCTCAACCGTTTCCCAGAGCGCAATGCCGCCTATGTTGGCGAATCGGCCTTCAGCCACAAGGGCGGCCTGCACGTTTCGGCGGTCGAGAAGGATCCGCGCTGTTATGAGCACGTCGTCCCCGACCTGGTCGGCAACCGGCGCCACATCGTCGTCTCCGACCAGGCCGGCCGCTCGAACATCATTGCCCGGTTGCGCGAAATCGGGCTCGACGTCAGCCCGAGCGACCCGCAGATCAGCGGCCTGGTCAACACGGTCAAGGAGCGCGAGTACGACGGCTACGCCTACGACGGCGCCGAGGCCAGTTTCGAGTTGCTCGCCCGCCGCGCCCTCGGCGAGGTGCCGGAGTACTTCCGGCTCGACAGCTTCCGCGTTTTCGATGAGCGCCGCTGGAATGCCCAGGGCGACCTGGTGACCCTCTCCGAGGCGACGGTCAAGCTCGAGGTCAGCGGCCAGCGCACCATGGCGGTGTCAGAGGGCAACGGCCCGGTCAATGCCCTCGACGCCGCACTGCGCAAAGTGCTGATCCCGGCCTACCCGCAACTCGCCAAGCTGCGACTGGTCGACTACAAGGTACGCATCCTGACCCCCAACCAGGGCACCGGCGCGGTGACCCGGGTCATGATCGAGAGCACCGACGGCCACACGGAGCACTGGACCACGGTCGGGGTCTCGACCAACGTCATCGATGCCTCGTTCAATGCCCTCAACGACAGCATCACCTACCTTCTGCTGCGCGACGAGACCGAACCACAACACGTAGCCGCGCCGCCCGCCGTAGACGCGGCGAGCGCCTGAGGAGACGACATGATGGAGATGGCCCACGGCGGTGGAGACCGCGAATTCATGCCCCTGAACATCGCCGTACTGACAGTCTCCGACAGCCGCACCGAGGCCGACGACAAGTCGGGCAAGGCGCTGGTCGAACGGCTCACCGCGGCCGGACATCAACTGGCTGAAAAGGCGATCGAACCCGACGACCGCTACCGCATACGGGCGACCCTGTCGCGCTGGATCGCCGACCCGGATGTGCAGGCGGTGATCACCACCGGGGGCACCGGCCTGACCGGCCGCGATGGCACCCCCGAGGCGGTCGAGCCCCTGCTCGACAAGGTCATCGAAGGCTTCGGCGAGTTGTTCCGCACCCTCTCCTACCAAGACATCGGTACCTCGACACTGCAGTCGCGCGCCATCGGCGGTGTCGCCAACGGCACCATCGTCTTCTGCCTCCCCGGCTCCTCCGGCGCCTGCCGCGACGGCTGGGACAAGATCATCGTGCACCAGCTCGACGCCCGCACCCGGCCATGCAACCTGGTCGAGATCATGCCCCGCTTTCTCGAGGTCTGAGTTCCTCTTCCAGGTCATGGAGCCCAGCCCGTGGGCCACTCCCAGCCGGCACCCATCCCCGACGGGATATATCGCATACATCATTGTTTTTACTAGTTATTATGGCGCCGACGTTTGTTGCGGCGCAATATTCTCCATGCTAGACTGACCGCGCTGTTGTGCACCGATTGAGTGCATCTCGGCGACGGGGTGTACCGGGCGATCGGCAAGCAGGAGCACATCCGCCCACGGAAGGTCTACGGAACCATGCAGGTCGGTGATCCACCGGCCTCTCCCGCGTTGCACCCGCCACCGGGCCCAAGCGTTTTCCGGCAAAGCCGGGACGCCGGCCTTGACCGATACAGGGGGAGTCTCATGGCACTGACCAATGCGGTTACGCTCGAGGGTAACGAAGCCGCCGCCTACGTCGCGCATCTCTGCAGCGACGTCATCGCGATCTATCCGATCACACCGTCCTCACCGATGGGCGAGTACTGCGACGCCTGGTCCGCCCACGAGCGGCCCAACCTCTGGGGCAGCGTCCCCGAGGTGATCGAGATGCAAAGCGAGGCCGGTGCCGCCGGCGCGGTCCACGGGGCGCTGCAGACCGGTGCGCTGGCAACGACGTTCACCGCGTCACAGGGCCTGTTGCTGATGATCCCCAACATGTACAAGATCGCCGGCGAGTTGACCTCGGCGGTGTTCCATGTCTCGGCACGTGCGCTCGCGACTCATGCCTTGTCGATCTTCGGCGACCACAGCGACGTCATGTCAGTGCGCCAGACCGGCTGGGCCATGCTCGCCTCGAACTCGATCCAGGAAGTGATGGACATGGCGCTGATAAGCCACGCCGCCACCCTCGAGGGCCGGGTGCCGCTGCTGCACTTTTTCGACGGCTTCCGCACCTCGCACGAGGTCGGCAAGATCGAGTTGGTTGATGCCGCGACGGTGCGCACAATGATCTCCGACGAGCTGGTGCAGGCGCACCGCGCCCGGGCGCTCTCCCCCGACCGCCCGGTGGTACGCGGCACATCGCAGAACCCCGACGTCTACTTCCAGTCACGCGAGGCGGTGAACCCGTTCTACAAGCGCATGCCGGACGTGGTGCAGACGGCGATGGATCGTTTCGCCGAACTGACCGGACGCCAGTACCGGCTGTTCGACTACGTCGGCGCGGCCGATGCCGAACGCGTCGTGGTCATCATCGGCTCCGGCGCCGACGCGGTCGAGGAGGTCGTCGAGACCCTCGCCACGCAGGGTGAGAAGGTCGGCCTGCTCAAGGTACGCCTCTATCGCCCGTTCGCCGCCAGTGCGTTCATCGACGCCCTGCCGACATCGACCCGGCGCCTCTCCGTGCTCGACCGCACCAAGGAGCCCGGCTCCGATGGCGAACCGCTCTACAAGGATGTGATCACCGCACTGGTCAACGACCAGCAGTCGGCCAATCCGCACTTCGAACGCATGCCGCGCATCGTCGGTGGCCGCTACGGCCTGGCATCGAAAGAATTCAACCCGGGCATGATCAAGGGCATCTTCGACGAGCTCGACAAAGCCACGCCGAAGAACGACTTCACCGTCGGCATCATTGACGACGTCGGCCACAGCAACCTCGATATCGACGAAGCCTTCGAGATCACCAAGGTCGAGGGGCTGACGCAGGCGATGTTCTACGGCCTCGGCAGCGACGGCACGGTCAGCGCCAACAAGAACACCATAAAGATCATCGGTGAGGAGACCGATCTCCACGCCCAGGCCTACTTCGTCTACGACTCCAAGAAAGCCGGCGCGGCGACCGTCTCCCACCTGCGCTTCAGCCCGCAGCCGATCCGTTCCTCGTACCTGATCGGTGACGACGAGGCCAACTTCGTCGCCTGCCACCAGGTCGGCTTTATCGAGCGCTACGACATGCTCGACAAGGCGGCCGACGGCGCCGTGTTCCTGCTCAACTCGCCGACCGCACCCGACGCCGTCTGGGGGACACTGACGCAGCGCATGCAGAAGCATGTGATCGACAAGAAGCTGCGCTTCTACACCATCGACGCCATCGCCGTGGCGCGCGAGACCGGCATGGGAGCACGCATCAACACGGTGATGCAGACCTGCTTCTTCGCCATCTCCGGCATCCTGCCGCGCGACCAGGCGATCGCCTCGATCAAGCGCGCGGTGGAGAAGACCTACGGGGCCAAGGGCAAGAGCATCGTCGAGCGCAACTTCGCCGCCATCGACACCACGCTGGCGCAGTTGCACGAAGTGGCAGTGCCGGACGCGGTCAGCAGCGACCTGTCGAAACTGCTACCGGTGGCCGCCGAGGCGCCGGAATTCGTTCGCAAGATCACCGGCGAACTGATCGCCGGCCACGGCGACTCCCTGCCGGTCAGCCTGATGCCGTGCGACGGCACCTTCCCGGTCGGCACCGCACGCTGGGACAAGCGCAACCTGGCGCTGGAGATCCCGGTGTGGGATGCCGAGCTGTGCATCTTCTGCGGCAAGTGCGTCTTCGTCTGCCCGCACTCGGCGATCCGCTGCAAGGTGTTCCCCGAGAGTGCCGTCGCCGACGCACCGCCGACGTTCAAGCACATCCCGGTCAAGGGCAAGGAGTTCGAGTCCGGGACGCTGATCTCCTACCAGGTGTTCCCGGAGGACTGCACCGGCTGCACCCTATGCGTCGACGTCTGCCCGGCCAAGAGCAAGAGCGACTCCAGCCACAAGGCGCTGAACATGGCGCTACAGCCACCATTGCGCGAGCAGGAGAACATCAACCTCGAATTCTTCTACGGCCTGCCCGAGTTCGACCGCACCCAGGTGCGTACCGGGACGATGAAAAGCGCCATGCTGCTCGAAACGCTGTTCGACGCCTCCGGCGCCTGCGTCGGCTGCGGCGAAACGCCCTACGTCAAGCTGGTCTCGCAACTGTTCGGCGACCGCGCCCTGGTCGCCAATGCCACCGGCTGCTCGTCGATCTACGGCGGCAACCTGCCGAGCACACCGTGGTCAAAAAATGCCGACGGTCGTGGCGTCGCCTGGTCGAACTCGCTGTTCGAGGACAACGCCGAATTCGGACTCGGCTTCCGCCTTACCATCGACAAGCAACGCGAGTACGCCCGCGAACTGCTTAGCCGCCTCGCCGACGACCTGGGCAAGGAGCTGGTCGGCGCACTGCGTGAAGCCGTCCAGGACGATGAGGCCGGTATCCACGAGCAGCGCGAGCGGGTGACCGAGCTGAAGACAAAACTCGTCGGCATCGACAGCGCCGAGGCACGCGAGCTCGAGTCGGTCGCCGACACCCTGGTCAGGAAAAGCGTCTGGATCATCGGCGGTGACGGCTGGGCCTACGACATCGGTTTCAACGGCGTCGACCACACCCTGGCGTCGGGCCGCAACGTCAACATCCTGGTCCTCGACACCGAGGTCTACTCCAACACCGGTGGCCAGGCGAGCAAGGCGACGCCGACCGGCGCGGTGGCCAAGTTCGCCACCGGCGGCAAGGAGCTAGGCAAGAAGGACATCGTGCAGATCGCCATGAGCTACGGCCACGTATACGTCGCCCAGGTGGCGTTCGGCGCCAAGGACACGCACACCCTGAAGGCGTTCCTCGAGGCCGACAGCTACGACGGTCCGTCGTTGATCGTCGCCTACGCCCCGTGCATCGAGCACGGCGTGCACCTGTCACAGAACCTGCGCCAGCAGAACCTGGCGGTCGACAGCGGCCACTGGAACCTGTTGCGCCACGACCCGCGGCGACTGGCCGAGAACAAGAACCCGCTGCAGATCGACTCCAAGCGGCCCTCGGTACCGTACAAGGATTTCCTCGCCACCGAGACCCGCTTCAGCATGCTGTTCCGTACCGACTCAGCCAAGGCGCGGCACCTGCTGCAGAAATCCGAGAAGCGCAACCACGACCGCTTTTTCCACTACGAGCAGCTGGCGGGAATCAGCTTCCCGGAAACCGAGACGGACGAAGAGGAAAGCGCCGGCTGACGGCGCGGAGGAGACAGTAATGGACCTGAGCACGACCTATCTCGGCCTGGAATTGAAAAATCCGCTGGTGGCCTCCGCCTCGCCGCTGTCCCGCTCACTGGACAGTGCGCGACGCCTCGAGGATGCCGGTATGGCCGCCCTGGTGATGTACTCGCTGTTCGAGGAGGAGTTGCTCAACGAGCAGCAGGCTCTCGAGCACTTCATGCACGGCCACGACATCGGCAATCCCGAGGCGACCTCGCCACTGGAGGTACCCGGCGGCTACCACAGCGGTCTGGACGATTACCTCGAGCACCTGCACCGGCTCAAGCAGGCTCTCAATGTCCCGGTGATCGCCAGCCTCAACGGCATCTCCGCCGGTGGCTGGGTAGAGAACGGCCGTCAGTTGCAGGAGGCCGGTGCCGACGCACTGGAGCTGAACACCTACTACATCGCCGCCGACATCGCGGAGAGTGGCGCCGAGGTCGAAGCCCGCTACATCGACCTGCTGACCGAACTGCGCCAGCACGTCACGATCCCGATTGCGGTCAAGCTGTCACCGCAGTTCAGCTCCCTGGCCGAACTGGCACAGCGCCTGGCCACGGCCGGAGCCGACGGCCTGGTGCTGTTCAACCGTTTCTACCAGCCCGACATAGACCTCGAGACCCTCGAAGTGATTCCGAGCCTGCAGCTGTCGACCCCGGACGACCTGCTGCTGCGGATGCGCTGGATCGCCATGTTGCGCGGCCGCGTCGACCTGTCGCTGGCGGCGACCGGTGGCGTGCACGGTACCGAGCAGGTGCTCAAGGTACTGCTCGCCGGAGCCGACGTGGCACAGATGTGCAGCGCGCTGCTGCAGCACGGCCCCGGCCGATTGACCGATGTCCTTCACGAATTGACCTCCTGGCTGGATGAGCACGAGTACGATTCGCTGCGCCAGCTGATCGGTAGCGTCAGCCAGCAGAAGACCAGCGATCCGGCCGCCTTCGAGCGCGCCAACTACATGAAAGTGCTCGACAGCTACACGCCGCCGCCTGGCGTCTGGAGCTGAACCGGGGCGTGGGCGACGCGGACGCACTGCTGGCAGCCAACGCCGCCTTCTACGCCGCCTTCAATGCCCGCGATGCCGGGGCCATGGCCGACCTGTGGGCCACGGACGACAACATCTGCTGCATCCACCCGGGGTGGTCCGTCCTGTCCGGTCGTGAACAGGTGCTGTCGAGCTGGCGCGAGATTTTTGCCGCCGGCACCACGCCGACCGTCACCTGCCGCCAGCCACAGGCCATACCGTCGGCCGATGGCGGCCTGGTAGTCTGCTATGAGGCGGTCGGCGATCAACTGCTGGCAGCGACCAACGTGTTCCGGCGTGAGGACGGTGGGCTGCGGTTGCTGCACCACCAGGCCGGGCCGTGCGCCACGGGACCGGGCGCGGATGCCGCGGCAACCCGTCACTGACCGTAGCCGTCGTTTGGCAGATTCGGACCAGGTTCACGCGATGCAGACCGGACCGGCGTGACGCCAATCCGGCCTCGACCGGGCGAAAGCGGTGGCCAAACACCGCGCCGCGCACTACCCTTCCGCCTTTCGCGTCAAAACCCCGCGGCCCCGCCGGCCGCCAGCGATGGAGGAACCCATGATCACGCGTGTCGTTTTCAACCAGAAGGGCGGCGTCGGCAAGTCGACCATCACCTGCAACCTGGCGGCGATTGGCGCCAGCGAAGGCAAGCGCACGCTGGTCATCGATCTCGACCCGCAGGCCAACGCGACCCGCTACCTGCGATCCCGCACCGACGATGAAGAGCTCGCGGGTGGCATGGCCGCCTTCTACCGCGACACCCTCGGTTTCAGCTTCAACCGCCGTACGCTGGCCGACTACGTCGAGCCGACGCCGTTCGAGAACCTCGACCTGCTCGGCAGTTCTCCGGAACTTGGTGACCTCGCGATCAAGCTCGAGTCACGCTACAAGATGTTCAAGCTGCGCGAGGCACTAGGGCAGATCAATGACTACGACGCGGTCTGGATCGACACACCGCCGGCACTCAATTTCTACACCCGCTCGGCGCTGATCGCGGCGGAGCGCTGCCTGATTCCGTTCGACTGCGACGATTTCTCGCGCCAGGCGCTCTACGCCCTGCTCGACAGCGTGGCCGAGATCCGCGCCGACCACAACGACGACCTCGAGGTCGAGGGCATCGTCGTCAACCAGTTCCAGTCTCGCGCACGCCTGCCACGCAAGCTGGTCGACCAGCTACGCGATGAGGGACTGCCGGTGCTCGACGCCTTCCTCTCCAGCTCGGTGCGCATCCGCGAGTCACACGAGCAGTCACGGCCGATGGTCTACCTCGACCGACGTCACAAGCTGACCGGGGAATTCCTCGCCCTGCACCAGGTGCTGCAGGGGGCGGCCTGAGCCGGGAACGCGTAGTCATCGCGTACCCGGGGACCGGTATCTGCGATGGGGCCGGGTTGGCCTGTAGGAGCGCCGCCTTTATGCCCGACGGGTACACGGCGCGATCCAAACTCTGCCGGAAAATCGCGGCCTGGGGGCCGCTCCTACACCGGGGAGCGCTCCGGTGACGCGTCGCGGCCCGTCCCTTCAGCCAGGCAAGGGGCCTCGCGGACAGACCCGCCCGATGGCGGGTCCACCGGTAGCCGGAATCAGAGAACCGTCGCCTGCTCGATGGTGACCGTCTCGTTCGGGACGTCACCGTGGCCACCATGGTTGCCGGTTGGCACCTTGCGGATGGCATCGACGGTGTCCATGCCCTCGACGACGCGACCGAACACCGCGTAGCCGAACCCCGCCGGCGAGGTGTCACGGTGATTCAGGAAGTCGTTGTCGACGGGGTTGATAAAGAACTGCGCGGTGGCGCTGTTGACCACCTGGGTACGCGCCATGGCAAGGGTGCCACGCTCGTTCAGCAGCCCGTTGCCGGCCTCGTTCTCGATCGGCGCACCCGACGGCTTCTGCTGCATCTCCGGCGTAAAGCCACCGCCCTGGATCATGAAATTTTCGATCACGCGGTGAAAAATGGTGCCGTCGTAGAATCCATCGCGTACGTAGCCGAGGAAGTTCTCGGCCGAGATCGGGGCCTTGCCGGCATCGAGCTCGATGGTGATATCGCCATGCGAGGTACGCATGAGAACCTTGGGGTTTTCGGACTGCATCGGGCGCTCCATCGTAAGTTGGGCCGCCGATGATAGCAGCCCGACGTTCCTAGCGCGGTCCGGGGCCAGCGGCTAGGCTTCATCGTACCTGACCGGCAGTACGGTCAGGCGTTAGTGAGGCGGTCCAGATGCCAGATGCAACTACCCAGGACAGCGACAAGACCCTTGATCGGCTGGTCGAGAGAGTCCGTGAGCATGTCGCCAAGACCGAAATCGATCTGGTCTGCGACTTCGTCCGTCACTACTTCAGCGGCACGTCGGCGGCCGACCTCGCCGAACGTGATCCGGGCAACCTCTATGGCGCCGCCCTGGCCCATTTCGATCTGCTGCGCCGCCGCAAGCGCGGTACCGGCAAGCTGCACATCTACAACCCGCAACTCGAGCAGCACGGCTGGCAGTCGACTCACACCATCATCGACATCGTGTGCGACGACATGCCCTTCCTGGTCGACTCGGTACGCATGGCGATCAACCGCCATAACCTGACCAGCCACCTTATCGTCCATCCGGTGTTCCGCATCGAGCGCGATTCCAAGGGGAACGCCACACGCGCATCGATCCCGGTGCCCGACGACGACGGCAGCCAGACCGAGGCGGTGATGCACTTCGAGGTCGGCCGCCAGACCGAGCCCGCAACGCTCGAAAAGCTCAAGTCCGAGATCGAGTCCGCGTTGGCGCAGGTGCGCAGCATCGTGACCGACTGGCTACCGATGCGTGACCGCATGCTCGAGATCGTCGCCGAATGCGAGCAGAACCCGCCACCGCTAGACAGCGACGAACTCGCCGAGGATCTCGAGTTCCTGCGCTGGGTGGCCAACGGGCACTTCACCTTCATCGGCTACCGCGAGTACACGCTGGTCGATGAGGCCACCCGTCTCCAGGCGGCGCCCGACACGGGTCTCGGCATCCTGGCCGGCAGCGAGGGCGATACCAGCGCCTTCAGCCAGCTTGATGAAGCCGGCCGCGCACTGGCACTGGCACCGCGTTTGCTGATCGTCAACAAGACCAGCCGTCGCGCCGAGGTGCACCGCGCGACCTACATGGAATACCTCGGGATCAAGCGCTTCGACGAGGCCGGCCAGGTTCTCGGCGAATACCGTTTTCTCGGGCTCTACTCTGCGGCCGCCTACAACCGCAACACGCGCGTCATCCCGCTGCTGCGGCAGAAGGTGGCCAACGTGGCCATGCGCGCCGGTTACCCGAAGGGCAGCCACGCCGCCCGCGCGCTGCTCAACATCCTCGAGAACTACCCGCGCGACGAGTTGTTCCAGATCAGCGAGGACGAGCTCTACACCATCGCCATCGGCATCCTGCAGTTGCAGGAGCGTCAACGCATCCGGCTGCTGATGCGCCGCGACCCGTTTGGCCGCTTCTACTCCTGCCTGGTCTTCGTCCCGCGCGAGCGCTTCACGACCGAGATACGCAAAAAAATTACCGTGATACTCGAGGAGTCGCTCAACGGAAACTGCCTCGACTACAGCGTCGAGGTCTCCAACTCGGTGCTGGCACGCCTCCACTTCATCGTCACCATCGGCAGTGAAGGCACTCCATCGATCGACGTCACGGCGATCGAGAAACGTCTCTCCGCCGCCACCCGTCACTGGCGTGACGAGTTGCTCGAGGTGCTTCCGGCCCAGCTTGGCGAAGAACAGGGTACGCGCCTGTTCAATCGCTACTCCGACGCCTTCCGTGCCGATTACCGCGAGCGCTACACCCCCCGCGTCGCACGCTTCGACATCGCCAAGATGGAACAGCTGGCTGCCGGCGACGACCTGGCGATGACCCTCTACCGACCGCCCGACCTGCCCCCGGAACAACTGCGCTTCAAGCTGTTTCACCCGAACCAGTCGACCGCGCTGTCGGAAACGCTGCCGATGCTGGAGAACATGGGACTGCGCGTCCTCGAGGAGAGCCCGAGCGTGATCCGCCCGCAGAACGGGCGCCCTGTTTTCATCCACGATTTCACACTCGAGCACCGTGAGGAAGGCCTCGAACTCGAGCAGATCGCCGACAAGTTCCAGCAGACTTTCACACGAGTCTGGCACGGCTCGGCCGAGAACGACGGCTTCAACCGGCTGGTACTGCGCGCCCACCTCGACTGGCGCGAAATCATCATCCTCCGGGCCTATTGCAAATATCTGCGCCAGGTCCGGGCGACATTCAGCCAGGAGTACATGGAACGGGCTCTTGACACCAATCCACACCTGGCCCGGATGCTGGTCGACCTGTTCGACTCCCGCTTCAACCCGGCCAAGGCCGACAATCGGTTGCAGGCGAGCGCCGCCCTCGACGAGGTGATCGAGTCCGCTCTCGACGAAGTTACCAACCTCGACGAGGACCGCATCCTGCGCGGCTTCTTCCTCGCCATCCACGCCACGTTGCGCACCAACTTCTACCAGCGTGGCGACGATGGCCTGCCGAAGCCGTTCGTCTCGTTCAAACTCAACCCGGAAATGGTGCCGGACATGCCGGAGCCGCGACCGAGGTTTGAAATCTTCGTCTACGGCCCGCGCGTCGAGGGAGTCCACCTCCGTGGCGGCCCGGTCGCCCGTGGCGGCCTGCGCTGGTCCGACCGGCGCGAGGACTTTCGCACCGAGATCCTCGGCCTGGTCAAGGCGCAGATGGTCAAGAACGCGGTCATCGTTCCGGTCGGCTCCAAGGGAGGCTTTGTCTGCAAGGCGCTACCGGCCGGCGGCGACCGTGACGCCATCCAGACCGAGGTGATCGACTGCTACAAGACCTTCATCAGCGGCCTGCTCGACCTGACCGACAACCTGGTCGATGGCAGCGTCGTCCCGCCGTCGGACGTGGTTCGCCACGACGGTGACGACCCCTACCTGGTGGTCGCTGCCGACAAGGGCACGGCGACCTTCTCCGACATCGCCAACGGCGTCGCCAACGACTACGGCTACTGGCTCGGAGACGCCTTCGCCTCGGGTGGCAGCGCCGGCTACGACCACAAGAAGATGGGCATCACCGCCCGCGGCGGCTGGGAGTCGGTCAAGCGCCACTTCCGCGAGATGGCCATCGACTGCCAGGAAGAGGATTTCACCGCCGCTGGCATCGGCGACATGTCCGGCGACGTCTTCGGCAACGGCATGCTGCTGTCGCGCCACACTCGCCTGGTCGCGGCATTCGATCATCGCCACATCTTCATCGATCCCGAACCCGACGCGGCCCGCGGCTACACCGAACGCGAACGGCTGTTCGCGTTGCCGCGCTCGAGCTGGGACGACTACGATCGCGACACCATGTCCGCAGGCGGCGGCATCTGGCCACGCAACGTCAAGGTAATCGAGCTACCGGACGAGGCACGCCGGGCACTCGGCGTCGAACAGGCCCGTTTCACTCCGAACGAGCTGATCCGCGTGATCCTGCGCGCCCCGATCGACCTGCTCTGGAACGGTGGCATCGGCACCTACGTCAAGGCCCGCTCCGAGACCCATGCCGACGTCGGTGACCGCGCCAGCGACACGCTGCGGATCGACGCCAACGAATTGCGCTGCCGGATGGTCGGCGAGGGCGGCAACCTCGGCCTGACCCAGCTCGGGCGCATCGAGTACGCGCTCGGCGGCGGCCGGATCAACACCGATGCCATCGACAACTCAGGCGGGGTCGACTGCTCCGACCACGAGGTGAACATCAAGATCCTGCTCAACGGGGTGGTTACCGCTGGCGACATGACCGGCAAGCAGCGTGACCGCCTGCTCGAAGAGATGACCGACGAGGTCGGGACCCTGGTCCTGCACAACAACTACCTGCAGACCCAGGCGTTGAGCGTGGCCGAAGCGCAATCAACCGGCATGTTCCACGTCCACACGCGAATAATGCGTGAAATGGAGAAGAGCGGCACGCTCGACCGTGCAATCGAGGCGCTACCGGACGATGAGGAGATCGACGAGCGTCGTGCCGCGGGGCGCGGGTTGACCCGGCCCGAGCTGGCGGTACTGCTGGCTTACGTCAAGATCGACCTGTTCCAGTCGCTGCTCGACAGCGACCTGCCAGACGACCCGGCGCTCGCCGCCACGCTGACCAACTACTTCCCGACCCCGTTGCGCGAGCGTTTCGTGACGGCCATGGGCGGCCACCGGCTGTCGCGTGAAATCATCGCCACCCAACTCGCCAACGCCGTCATCAACCGCGCCGGCATGACCTTCGTCTACCGGCTGACCAGCGAGATCGGCGCCAGTGCCGCCGACCTGGTACGTGCCTGGATCGTCGCCGGCCGCATCTTCCGGCTGAGCGGGGTCGACAACGGGATCGAGGCCCTCGACAACCGTGTGACGACCGAGATCCAGGTCGACATGCTGCTCGAGGTGCGCAAGCTCGGCGAGCGGGGCACCCGCTGGCTGCTGCGCCAGCGGCCGCGGCCGTTGGCGATCGACACCACCGTCGACACCTTCGGCAGTGGCATCGTCGAACTCGAGGAGGCCCTGCCCGGGCTGGTGTCGAAGGGGGCCCGCGAAAAAATCCGGTCACGGGCAACCAAGTTGCGCCGTGCCGGCGTTGACGACGAACTCGCACGGCACGTGGTCAGCCTCTCCACCCTGCATGCCGGGCTCGACATCGTCGAGGTGGTGGCCCACCAGGAGGTCGGCCTGGGTCTCGCCGGAGCGATCCATTTCACCCTCGGCGACCGCCTCGGCCTGTACTGGCTGATGGAACAGATCACCGCCCTGCCCCGCGACAACAACTGGCAGTCGCTCGCCCGCGCGGCACTGCGCGACGACCTGATGGTGCAGCAACGGCTTTTGACCGCGGACGTGCTTCAGGACGGTCCGGGCGGCAAGGCCGCGGCCCGGGTCGACGGCTGGCTGGAGAGCAATGCCTCACGGCTGGCAAGACTGCAGCAGCTGCTCGGTGAATTACGCGGTGGCAGCAGCCCGGATTTCACCATGCTCTCGGTCGCGATGCGCGAACTGCGTGCGCTGGCCGCCCCGGTGAATACCGACTGACGCTACCTGCCGGCGCCGAGCGTGTGCCCGTTACCGGGCGTCCCGAAAGCGGCCGGATCAGCCGTTGCGCACCCGCGCTGACAGGTGGCTGTACCAGCACTTCTGCTTCTGGTCGACGCCGTGGCGTACCGCCGTGTTGATCCGGTAGTCGGGTCCGCGCGTCAGGCGGCCGAAATAGTTCTCATGGGCCGGCGATCCTGACGGCCAGCTGGCGGTGAAATCACGATGCCAGGCCGCCACGTCGTAGGCAATCGGCAGCGCGTCGACGTAGGACTCGCCCAGGCGCGCACCGTAGAGAGATGGCTCGGGAGGCAACGTCGTGGCAACGCGGGTGATCACGCCACGCAGGTCGCCGGTGAAGTTCGGCATCCCCGCCGCCCCGTTGTTGAGCAGGGCGCGATGCTCGTTGCCGTCGTCGAGGCAGAGCGCCACCGGCAGGCAGGTGTGGCTGCTGGCGAACAGGTCGACCTGGGCGGCGGCGAACCACTCGCGGATGCGCCGCTGCTGATCCTGGTCGTCGACCACCTCCTGCGCGAATCCCCAGCCGGCCAGCGACTCGGCATCGCCGTGGACCACGGCGAGCGCCAGCCCGCCGACCCGGGCACGCAGGAACATCGGCAGGGCCGCCAGCCGGTCGCTCACCCCGGGAATCCCGGCGGCGGTTGCGGCAAGGCGTTCGAGGATGGTGTTGGAACGGTCCACCTCGGCATCGTCGACCCATTCCGGGTAGGCGCAGCCGCAGCCGGCGGGACCTACGCCGCCGGCCAGCTCGGTCTCGACATTGCCGCGCAGCGCCGTGTGATCGGCGACCACCGTCTCGACCCGGCGAAAAGCGCTTTCGTCGACATCGAACCAGTGGAAGTCACCGTTGAAGACCAGGGTCACCGGTCCCGGCTCGCGCGCCGCCATCGCCTCGATGGCATCGAGCGCCTGCAGGTTGCCGTAGAGACCGCCGATCACGTAGAGCGTGTCGGCCACCAGTTCGGGTGCCGTGGCGAGGTCGTCAGCACGGTAGCCGTAACCGGGGGGACAGAGACGCCCCGGGGCCTCCTCGTTGCGCTGCTGTTCGTCACTCATCGCTTCACCATCCCGCCTGGACCGTCGCCTCTGCACGACCCGCAGACTATGCCGCGTGGCCGTCACGCGCAAGCAACGCCGACGGGACTAGAATGGCGTCACCGTCCCACGGGAGAGAAGCCATGGATCGAGAGGTCCTGGAGGCCGTCGCCGGCCTGGTTCGCGGTTGCCGCTGGGTGGCGCTGGCCACGGTCGGTAACGACACGCCACTGGCCACCCAGGTGGCCTGGGATCCCGACCCCGACCTCGCCGGTGGCCTGCTCCATCTCAGCCGTCTCGCCGCCCATACCCGCCACCTGCTCGCCGACCCGCGTGCCGCCCTGTCGCTCAGTACGATCGACGACGGCCGCGAGGATCCGCAGACCCTTGCCCGCGTCACTCTCGAAGGGCAGGCACTGCCGATCGAACGCGAGGCGAAAGACTGGGATGAGCTCCGCTCCCGCTACCTGGCACGCTTCCCAGCCGCCAGGCAGTGGTTCGATTTCGCCGACTTCACCCTGTTTCAATTCACCGCCTCACGGGCCCGCTACGTCGGCGGTTTCGCCAACGCCCACACCCTGCGCGTTGAAGACCTGCGCGATGCCGCGCGCCTGACGCCATGACCGCCGAACGGCTGTTCATCGGTATGGGTTCGTTCAGCGCCCTTGCAGCCGTCGCGCTCGGCGCCTACGGCGCCCATGCCCTGCCCGCGGACGGCGCAACGACCTGGGCCAAGGCGGTCGACTACCAGATGGCTCACGCCCTCGGGCTGCTACTGGTGGGCGTGATCGCCGGTCGCTGGTCCAGCCGGGCTGTACGCTGGGCCGGCATGCTACTGGTCACCGGCACGTTGCTGTTCAGCGGCAGCCTCTACCTGCTGGCACTGACCGGCTTGCACGGCCTCGGCTGGCTGACACCGTTCGGTGGCATCGCCTTCATGCTCGGCTGGATGGCACTGGCCTGGGCGGCGTGGCGGCCTGGCCAGAATCAACCGTGATCCCGCTCCGCTCATGGGACAACCCTGGCTGAGGAACAGCAGCCAGCCAGCACCTCCATCGGCCCGTGGGCGGGCCTCCTACAACCCCGTACCTTGTAGGAGCGGCGCCTACGCCGCGATTCGTATCAACACCACCCTATCGGCCCGAGGTGAGCCTCCTACATGCATCTTCCCTCGTAGAAGCGCCACCCCGGCGCAATCCGGCCAAGTACACGCCGCGAATCGGCCGTGCCATGCCGAATCCCCATCGGGCCGTGGGCGGCCCTCCTACACGCATATCCCCTGCAGGAGCGGCGCTCCCCGCCGCGATTCGGCCGTGCCGTACCGAACCCCCATCGGGCCGTGGGCGGCCCTCCTACACGCATATCCCCTGTAGGAGCGGCGCCCACGCCGCGATTCGGTCTGCGCCACCGCCCCCTGAACCATGCCCTGGGGTAAAATGCCGCGCTTCCACGGCATCGTGCCGCCCGGACCGGCCAACCGAATGAACATCCGCGATTTCCTCTCTAAGCGCCTGCAGGCGGCGATGCTCGCTGCCGGCATCCCCGACGACTGCCAGCCGCTGGTGACCCTGAGCACCCGCCCGCAGTTCGGCGACTACCAGGCCAACGGCGCCATGGGGGCGGCCAAGAAGATGCGCACCAATCCGCGCGCACTGGCCGAGGCCATCATCGCCACGCTCGATCCAGGCGACGAAATCGAGAAGGTAGAGATCGCCGGCCCCGGCTTCATCAACATCCACCTCGCCCCGGCCTGGCTCGGCGACCGGCTGACCGCGGTTATCGATGACCCGCGGCTCGCCATCGGCAGGGCCGACCCGGCGCAGACCGTGGTCGTCGACTACTCCTCGCCCAACCTGGCCAAGGAGATGCACGTTGGCCACCTGCGTTCGACCATCATCGGCGACGCCCTGGCACGGCTGCTCGAGCACCTCGGCCACAAGGTGATTCGCCAGAATCACGTCGGTGACTGGGGCACCCAGTTCGGCATGCTGCTTGCCCATCTCGAGGACCGCGAGACCGAGACTGCGGCCGACGTCGCGCTGGCCGATCTTGAACTCTTCTACCGCGAGGCCAAGGGCCGCTTCGACGACGAGCCCGGTTTCGCCGACCGCGCCCGCAACTACGTCGTCCAACTGCAATCCGGCGACGCCCGTTGCCTGGCGCTGTGGCACGAATTCATCGACATCTCCATCCGCCACAGCGAGGCGATCTACCAGCGCCTGAACGTGACCCTGACCCGCGCCGATATCCGTGCCGAGAGCGCCTACAACGACGACCTTCCGGGGATCATCGACGCGTTGCGAGAGCGGGGGCTGGCGGTCGAGGACCAGGGTGCCCAGGTGGTGTTCCTCGATGAACTGGCCGACAAGGAGGGCAAGCCGCAACCGGTGATTGTGCAGAAATCGGGTGGCGGCTACCTCTACGCCACCACCGACCTGGCCGCGTTGCGCTACCGCTGCCACGAGCTCGGCGTCGGGCGCATCCTCTACTTCATCGACGCCCGCCAGTCGCTGCACATGCAGCAGGTGTTCGCGGTCGGCCGCCATGCCGGCTTCGCTGTACCCGACGCCAGCCTCGAGCACCACCCCTTCGGCACCATGATGGGTGAGGACGGCAAGCCGTTCAAAACGCGTGCCGGTGGCACGGTCAAGCTGGCCGAGTTGCTCGACGAGGCGGTCACCCGTGCCGCGCAGCTGATCGCCGACAAGGACCCGGAGTTGCCAACGGAGGAGCGCAACGCGGTCGCGCGCAAAGTCGGCATCGGCGCCGTCAAGTACGCCGACCTCAGCAGGACCCGCACCAGCGACTACATCTTCAGCTGGGATGCGATGCTCAGCTTCGAAGGCAACACCGCGCCCTACCTGCAGTACGCCTACAGTCGCATCCGCAGCATCTTCCGCAAGGCCGGGATCGACCCGGCGACGCTGACCGACCCGGTCACCGTCGTGGCAGCGCAGGAGAAGGCGCTGTCACTGCACTTGCTGCGCTTCGGCGAGGTGCTCGACCAGGTAGCGCGCGACGCCTACCCGCACCTGCTCTGCAGTTACCTCTACGAGCTGGCCAGCCTCTACATGGCCTTCTACGAGCACTGCCCGGTACTCAAGGCCGATGACGACGCCCTGCGCAGCAGCCGTCTGCGGCTATGTGACGGCGTCGCGCGCACCTTGGGCACCGGCCTCGACCTGCTTGGGATCGAAGTAATGGAACGGATGTAGCCGCGTGCTCGCACTGCGTATCCTCGAGATCGTCTTTCCGCTGCTGGCCATCGGCGGCATCGGCTTCCTCTACGGCCGCCGGCACAAACCGGAGATGGACGTCGCCAACAAGCTCAACCTGGAACTCTTCGTCCCGGCGCTGATCTTCTCGGCCCTTTCCCAGCAGACTTTCGACATCCCGACCTACAGCCCGCTGGTGATCGCGGCGACCCTTATCGTGCTCGGCTCCGGCCTGCTCGCCTGGCCACTGGTGCGCTTTACGCCGTTCCAGCCGAAGACCTTCGTCCCGCCGCTGATGTTCAGCAACGCCGGCAACATGGGGCTGCCGCTGATACTGTTGGCGTTTGGCCAGGAGATGCTGCCAGCAGCGCTGGTGGTCTTCCTGGTAGAGAACCTACTGCACTTCACCGTCGGCATCTGGCTGCTCGACCACCGCGCCAGGCTGCTGGTGGTGTTTCGCCAACCGATCGTGCTCGCCGCTATCGCCGGCCTCACCGTCAGCTTCTCGGGGCTGCAGCTACCGAAGATGGCGGCGCTTCCGATCGAGATGCTCGGCCAGATCTCGATCCCGCTGATGCTTTTCTCGCTGGGCGTGCGCCTGTCGACAGCCGACCTCGGCGAGTGGCGCATCGGGTTGGCCGCGGCGGTCGCCGCACCGGTCACCGGCGTAATTCTGGCACTGATCGTCGTCACCCTGCTCGGACTCGAAGGCGCCTACGCCGGGATCATCCTGCTGTTTGGCGCCCTGCCGCCAGCCGTGCTGAACTACATCATCAGCGAGAAATATCATCAGGAGCCGTCCAAAGTGGCGTCGATCGTCATCATCGGCAACCTGTTCGCGATGATCTCCATCCCACTGACCCTGGCCTACGTGCTGCCGCGCTACGGCTGACCCCGCGGGCCTGCACGCCCGGCGGGGCGCTAGACCAGACCGGCGAGGTGCGCCCCAAGCGGCATGTCCGCGACAAGGATATGCTCGGCCAGCCAGCGCTCGAGGTACTCGATGTCTGCGTCCGCGAGGCGCTTGCCCGTGGCGAGGAAGTTCCGCTGCAGCTCGCGGACGCCGTCGATCAGCTCGCGGTGTTCCTGCTCGTGCGCAGCGCGTTCTGCATAGCCGTGTTTCAACATCAGTCTCTCCTCGTGACGGAAGTGCCAGGCAGTGCAGCTGACCAGCTCCTCAAGCAGGGCCGCCACGTACGCAGCGTCCTCCTCCTCCGCCACGGCTCGGACAAGCAGGTTGAACAGTTCAATCAGCCGGCGGTGATCCTCGTCGATCTCCTCGACTTCGACACTCAGCGTCCGGTCCCAGACGAACTCCTTCATCGCGGTCTCTCCTGCGGCTCCTCTTCAGGCCGCCCGTCGCGACGGGTGCCCCTCGACAGTGTAGAACGCCGGCGGTGACCCGGATGCAATGCCGCCGTGACAGCGCTACGCTCGGTGCCATGGATGCCGCGCTCGATCCGATCCTCACCCGCTTCCGCTCCGTCTCGCCGGCCTGCGACTACTGGACCCTGCGCGTCGTCGCCACCCGCGAGGAGCGCCTGGCCGTGCGCCAGGACGTACCCGAACCCGTGGCGCGCAGCCAGGGCCTCGGCGCCATGATCACCGTCGTCGTCGACGGTGGGGTCGGTTACGGCGCGACCAGCGATCTGACCGCTGACGGCCTGCGCCATGCGGCCGGCGAGGCCCGCGACTGGGCCCGGCTCAGCGCCCGGCTGCCGCTGGCCGACAGCGCCCCGCTGCCGCGCCTGGGTGGAAGCGGCCATTACGCCAGCCCGGTTGCCGACCCGTGGGACGATGTGCCGGCAGCCGACATGCTCGCCTGGCTGGCGGCGACCGCATCGCGATTACGCGCCGGCGAACAGATTGTCGACTGGGCCACCGCGCTCTACCACCGCGCCCAGCAGGTGTTGCTGGCGGACGCTGACGGCCACGCCATCGAACAGCAGTTCAGCTGGATCGCACCGACCCTGCGGGCGGTTGCCAGCGACGGCACCATGGCCGAGTCGCGCACCGTCGGCGGTGCCAACGCGGTCCGCCAGGGCGGGCTGGAACAGCTCGATGCCCTCGGCTTCCCCGACCAGGCCGACCGCGTCGGCGAGGAAGCGCTGGCGCTGCTCGCCGCCCCGCCCTGCCCGAACGGCGTCACCGACCTGCTGCTGATGCCGAGTCAGATGGTGCTGCAGATTCACGAAAGCATCGGCCACCCGCTGGAACTCGATCGCATCCTCGGTGACGAACGCAACTACGCCGGCACCAGCTTCGTCACCCCGGAGATGTTCGGTAGCTATCGTTACGGCTCGGAACTGCTCAACGTCACATTCGACCCACAGCGTCCGGAGCAGGCGATCAGCTACGGCTGGGACGACGATGGCACACCGGCCGAGCGCCTTCACCTGATCCGTGACGGCATCCTCCAGCGCCCGCTCGGCGGGACCCTGTCACAGGCCCGCAGCGGCCTGCCCGGCACCGCCAACAGTCGCGCCTGCGACTGGAACCGGCCACCTATCGATCGCATGGCCAACCTCAACGTCGAACCGGGAACGACTCCGTTCAGCGAGTTGGTCAAAGGCATCGAGTACGGCGTGCTGATGGACACCAACCGCTCGTGGTCCATCGACGATTCCCGCAACAAGTTCCAGTTCGGCTGCGAATTCGGTCGCGTCATCCGCGACGGCGAGGTCGGCGAGGTGGTACGCGACTGTAACTATCGCGGTGTCTCGGCCGACTTCTGGCGCAACCTCGCCGCGGTCGGCGACGCTGACAACTTCGAAATACTCGGCGTGCTCAACTGCGGCAAGGGCGAACCGAACCAGGCCGTGTTCGTCGGCCACGCCTCGCCGGCCTGCCTGTTCAGCGGCGTGGATGTGTTCAGCGAAACGTCATGAACGCGCGCACCCGTTTCGACGCCCTCGCCGACGCGCTGCTGGCTGAGACTCCTACTGACGAAGTACTGATGCTCGGCTACTACGCCGAAGCCTCCGATTTCGTCCGCCTGAACCACGCCCGGGTACGCCAGGCCGGTCACGTCAGTCAGCGCGAGCTGCGCCTGGAGTTAGTGACCGGCGCGCGTCACGCCAGTACCGACCTCCAGTTGCAGGGCGATCTCGAGGCCGACCTGGCTATGGCACGCGGCGAGCTGGCAGCGCTGCGCACGCTGCTGCCCGAATTACCCGAGGACCCTTACCTCGACTACGCGGAGACAGTGAACGACAGCGAAAGCGTGATCATCGGCACACTCGGCGATCGCGTCAACTGGCTCGACAGCGTTGCCGACTGCGCTGGTGATCTCGACCTGGTCGGCCTGCTGGCCAGCGGCACCCAGGCGCACGGCTTCGCCAATTCCCTCGGCCAGCGCAACTGGCACGCGGCAGACTCGTTCAACTTCGACTGGAGCCTGCACGGCGCGGACAACCGGGCGGTCAAGGGCCGTTACGCCGGTAGCGACTGGCAACCGGCCGAGCTGGCAGCGCGGATCGCCGTGGCACGGGCCCGGCTCGACGCCCTCGCCCGTCCCCCGGTCACCCCGGTCACAGGAAACCACCGCGCCTACCTGGCCCCGTCCGCACTCGGTGAGATCATGGGCCTGCTGGGCTGGGGCGGCTTCAGCCTGAAGGCGCTGCGTACCGGCCAGAGCCCATTACAGCGTCTCGCCGACGGCAAGCTGACGCTTAGTTCAAACGTCAGCCTCGAGGAGGCCCGCCAAGGCAGCCCGGCACCCGGTTTCTCCGGCGTCGGCTACCTGCTGCCGCCTTCAGTGACGCTGGTCGATGGCGGTCGTTTCGGCGACGCCCTGACCGGACCGCGCAGCGGCAGAGAGTACGGCATGCCGGTCAACGCCCGCATGGAGATGCCGGAAGCGCTGGCGATGGCTCCAGGCGAACTGCCCGAGGCCGACGTGCTGGCCACGCTTGGCGACGGCCTCTACCTCTCGGATCTCTGGTACTGCAACTACTCCGACCGCAACAGCTGCCGCATCACCGGCATGAGCCGCTACGCCTGTTTCGTCGTCGCGGGTGGTGAACTGGTCGCGCCGCTGGCGCCGATGCGCTTCGATGCCAGTGTCTACGATCTGCTCGGAGGTGGCCTCGAAGGGGTCACTCGCGAACGCGAGTGGCTGGTCGACGCCAGCAGCTACGGCCAACGCTCCACCTCGGCCCAACGGCTGCCCGGTATCCTGGTCGACGGTTTCCCGCTGACCCTCTAACCAGGAGACAGCCCGTTTGTCGACTTGTAGGTCAGACTTCAGTTCGACATGTCGAACTGAAGTCTGACCCTCGACGCTACCGGATCACTGATTCCGCCACGCCCCGATGTAACTTCCGGCTCAATCGCGCTCACCATTCTCCCAGGCCTCGATCACCGGACGGGCGGCGCGGAACGCCTCGATACCCGCCGGCATGCCGCAGTAGACCGAGGCATGCAGCAGCACCTCGCGGATCTCGTCGACCGTGCAGCCGTTGCGCAGTGCACCGCGGACGTGCCCCTGCAACTCGGTCGTCGCCCTGAGCGAGGTCAGGAGCGCGATGGTGACCAGGCTGCGCGTCTGTCGCGGCAGCGCCTCGCGTTGCCAGACCGTGCCCCAACAATGGGCCGTGACGTGGTCCTGCATCGTGCGGGTGAAATCGGTGGCGGCATCGAGCGCCTTGTCGACGTAGCCGTCGCCGAGGACGGTACGGCGTACGTCCATGCCCTGGTCGTAGAGGTCGTTGCTCATCTTTTTTCCCTCCGCTGAAGATCGGTTGTTAAGGGTCGCCAACAGGGATGTCCTGCCGGCTGGGCGCGCTTTGCAGCTTAGCAGCCCGTCTTGCCGTGCCCGCGTCCGGTCGCTATTACCTTGCGCAATGGGAAATCCGTGCAATGTTCTTACTACATCGACAATTAAATTGGCTTTCGTGAGTCGGACTTCAGCCCGACTGACAATTTGACGTATCCAACTGACGAGAGCACCACAGGCACAGCGAGGGATGCCGCCATGACACTCGGCGACTGGCTCATGAAGCGACGCGAACGGCGACTGAACGAACGCCAGGACCAGGCACGCCTGGAGCAGCAGATCGACACCGTGATCGATGCCGTCGATCCGCGGCTGCGCATGCTGACCGGTTACCGGCACCGGTTCGGACCGGCCCTGCGCCACGCCAACCAGGTGATCGACAAACTGTTAGCTGACCTGCCGCCACCGCTGGAGATCGCGCGCGCACAGTGGTCGCGCGATCCGTTTCTGCGCGCCTGCTTCACGACGCCCGACGCCATGCAGAAGCTGTTTGACGGCAACAAGGCACTTGGGCGCTACCTGGCAAGCGACGAGGCGCGACACGCCACCGCCATCTACGGCGGGCTCGGCATGAGCCTGAAGGTCACGCAACGTTTCGGTCACGCTCTGCAGGGCGACATGGTCCAGCGCGACGTGGCCCAGGAAGTGGTGTCGTTGGGTGATTATCGCCTCAGCGCGTTTGCACCCACCCCGGACGCCCTGCTGTCGGGGGTGCGCGAACGGGTCCTGCAGGACCTGGCGATGCGCTCCACCCAGGCGGCTTTTAGCGCCCGCACGCGCAAGGAGTCACTGACCGAGGAGCGCACCAAGATCATGATGCGACTGCGGCTCTACGAACAGCAGGCCGACGGACTGGATACCTTCTGGCACGAAGAGGAGGTGATCGACCGCCACGCCGTCGAGTTGCGCCAGAAACTGGCAGAGATGGACGGTGAGCTGGACGAACTGCAGCAGAGCGCGGCCGATCTCGACGACTTCCTCGACATGACGATCGAGGTGTTCGCCTCGATCGATCGCGACATCCGGCTCGAACAGCGTACCTTCCATATCGATGCCAGCAACATCCGCCACGACGGACCGGGACCGGGAGTCACCGCAGTGCCGATGACGCTGGTCCACGTGGCCAAGCGTCCATCCCGCGTATTCCAGTTGTTCCGTTTCATGACCGACTTCGCGTCCACCGGGGCCCGCGACGGCCTACGCGAGGCCGAACGGGCGCTCGGGGTAAACTGAGTCCCTGTTCAGTACGAGGCAAGCCATGTTCACCGGCATCATCCAGGGCACCGCCGAGGTGACATCGATCGAGGTGCGCGAGCGCTTCCGCACCCACGTCGTCCGCCTCCCCGAGACCCTGCTCGACGGCCTCGAACCCGGCGCATCGGTAGCCCACAACGGCTGCTGCCTGACGGTGACCCGGATCGATGGTTCCGAGATCGCCTTCGACCTGATGGAGGAGACACTGCGCGTGACCAACCTCGGTGAGCTCGCCGTCGGCGACCGGGTCAATGTCGAACGTGCCGCCCGCTTCGGCGATGAAATCGGCGGCCATGCCATGTCGGGTCACATCCTCTGCACCGCCGAAGTGGTTGACGTCGTCGCCAGTGAGGACAACCGCGAGATCCGCTTCCGCCTGCCGGAACAGCACGCCCGTTACCTGTTCACCAAGGGTTACATCGGTATCGACGGCATCAGCCTGACCCTCGGGGAGGTTGGCGGACCCGAGTTCAGCGTCCACCTGATCCCGGAGACGCTGGCGCGCACCAACCTCGCCACGCGTCGTCCCGGCGACCGGATCAACATTGAGATCGACCCGCAGACCCAGGCGATCGTCGAGACGGTCGAGCGGGTATTGGCCGAGCGCAACAACCAGGCCGATTGACTGACCTAGTCACTTTGCTATGGTTCTGGCAGGCCCCTGACCGGAGCCCGCCGATGCATCGCCGCCGGACTCTCCTGCTCATTGCATTCATTGCATTCCTGCCACTTGCGCATGCCCACAAGTTCAAGGATCAGGCACGGGTCTTCTTCGAGGCCCCGCCAACGGTGACGTGGTAACCAGCCCGGTGCAGCTCAAGTTCGGTGCGCAGAAGATCCAGTCGCCGCGGTCGGCGTCAACAAGCACCGCTCGGGCCACTTCATCCTGTTGATCGATCATGACCACCCGACCTCGTGGGACGAGGTCATCGCCATGGACAAGCAGCACGTTCACTACGTCAAAGGCGAAACCGAGGCCGAGATCGTGCTGACGCCAGGGGAGCGCACGCTGCAACTGGTGCTCGGAGACGAGGAACACGTGCCCTGGGACGAGCAGCTGGTGTCCGAGCGCATTACCATCACCGTCGTCAGCGACTCGAATAACAAGACCGACTGAGCCCTGCGTCAGTCAGGCCCGGTCATCGAAAGTCCTCAAGGCCGAACGACTCAGTAGACGCCCGGGTAGACGATCCCGATCCACTTGTCGCCCGGCATGAAGCCATCGCCCCACTCCGTCTCGAGATCGGCCAGCGGTTTTGCTGCCACCGCCTCGGCGGCCGTCTTGCCGTCCGCTTTAAGCGCGCGCAGCCGTTGCAGCACCGTCACCAGCATGTCCCGGTAGGAGACCAGGTCGGCCCGCGAGGCAAGCGGTCCGTGGCCAGGGATGATCCTGGTGTCGTCGTTGCTGAGCGCAAGGATGCGGTCGGCACCGTCGATCATGCCGCGCAGGCTGCCGCCGTGCTGGACGTCGATAAACGGGTAGAAGCCGTTGAAGAACAGGTCGCCCGCGTGGATGACGTTGGCGTCGATGAACTGAACGAAACTGTCGCCGTCGGTGTGGGCGTGGGCCACGTGGAAGGCGCGCACCGTCTCACCGTTGATGTGCAGGGTCAGCTCGTCGTTGAAGGTGACCACCGGCAGGGCGGCCCCCGATTGCGGTGGCGCCTTCATCTTGAACGCGGCGATGAACGAACCGGCGGCCAGCCGTTCACGGACATTGTCGTGGGAGAATATCAGCGTGCCGCCCTTGCCGAGGTTCTCATTCCCGCCGGTGTGGTCGCCGTGGTAGTGGGTGTTGAGCAGGAAGTCAGGCGATTTGCCACCGGCCGCTTTCACGGCTGCAAGGATCTTTTCGGTCATCGGCGCGAACTGGTCATCGACCAGAAACGTCGCCTCAGGACCGGTAAACAGCCCGATGTTGCCGCCCTTGCCCTCGAGCATGTGGATGTTGGCAGCCACTTGCTGGGAGGTGATTTTGACCTCGTCCTGCGCGACGGCCAGTGCCGGCAGCAGAATCATGAGAAAAATCGCCAATGACGCCCTGATTATTGGATTGTTCATCGCCATACCCCGTGTTGGTTTAACCCGAGTCGGGTCGCTGCAGGATCACCGTGTCCGAGACAGGGTGACCCGCCAAACATAGCAAATTACGCGCCGGACGCCCTGCTGGATCCAGACCATGAGTTACCAATGCTCAGAATGCGGAATCTGACCCAGTTTGCCTTTAGACAGTGATGGCTTCCGATCCGCCGACCCTCCCGGACGATCCGGACCGAAGTAATCCGGGTGCTCAGGTTGCCAGCGGGTCCATCTTTCCGGGATCGATGCCCAGCCGTTGCAGCACGCCCGCGAGGCGCTCACGCGGCAATTCGCCCTGCTCGACCAGTGCATGCAGTGCGGCGAGGACCACGTAACGCGCGTCGACCTCGAAAAAGTCGCGCAGCGCGACGCGGGTGTCGGAACGGCCGAAGCCGTCGGTACCGAGCACCGTGTAGCGGCCGGGCACCCAGGGCCGCACCAGGTCGGGGTAGGCACGCACGAAGTCGGAGACGGCGATCACCGGCCCGGAACGTGCGGCGAGCTGCGCGGTGACGTAGGGCCGGCGTGGTGATTCCTCGGGATGCAGCAGGTTCCAGCGGTCGCAGGCGATGCCGTCCTTGCGCAGCTCACCGTAGCTGGTCACGCTCCAGACGTCGGCGCTGACACCGAACTCCCGCTCGAGCCGGTCGGCGGCGGCGAGCACCTCGCGCACCAGGCTGCCGCTGCCGAGCAGCTGCACGCGGGGCGCCGGGGCGTCGAGGGTGCCTGGCCTGAGCAGGTAAATACCCCGGCGGATCCCCTCCACGGCACCGTCCGGCAGCGCCGGCTGCGGGTAGTTCTCGTTGTACAGCGTGATGTAGTAGAAGCCGTTGTCGCCCTCGGCCATCATCCGCCGGATACCGTCCTCGACGATCACCGCCACCTCGTAACCGAACGCCGGATCGTAGGCCCGGCAGGTGGGTATCGTCGCGGCGTAGACGTGGCTCTGGCCGTCCTCGTGCTGCAGCCCCTCGCCGGAGAGCGTGGTGCGCCCGGCGGTGGCGCCGAGCAGGAAACCGCGCGCCTGGCTGTCGGCGGCGTTCCAGATCAGGTCGGCCACGCGCTGGAAGCCGAACATCGAGTAGAAGATGTAGCACGGCAGCATCGGTTCGCCGCTGTGCGAGTAGGCGGTCCCGGCCGCAATCCACGAACTGAGCGAGCCGGCCTCGGTGATGCCCTCCTCGAGGATCTGACCGTTGACGTCCTCGCGGTAGAAGGCGAGCTGGCCGCTGTCCTGCGGCGTGTAGCGCTGGCCCCAGGGCGAGTAGATGCCGAACTGGCGGAACATGTCCTGCATGCCGAAGGTACGTGCCTCGTCGGCGACGATTGGCACCAGGCGCGGACCGAGCTCGCCCTCGCGCAGCAGCCGGGTCAGCAGGCGCACGAAGGCCATCGTGGTCGACTGCACGCGCTCGCCGGAACCGGCGTGGAACGCGCTGTAGAACTCCGGCTGGGCCACCTTGACCGGCCGTGCTACGCACCGGCGCTGCGGCACGAAGCCGCCGAGTGCTACGCGCCGGGCCTGCAGGTAGCGCACCTCCGCGCTCTCCGGCCCCGGGTGGTAATAGCGCAGTTCGGCCAGGTCCTGGTCGCTCAGTGGCAGGTCGAAGCGTTCGCGGAAGCGGGCGAGGTCCTGCTGCGCCAGCTTCTTGGTCTGGTGCGAGGCGTTTGTCCCTTGCCCTGAAGCGCCCATGCCGTAGCCCTTGGTGGTCTGCGCCAGGATCACTGTCGGCTGGCCGCGATGGGCCACCGCGGCGGCGTAGGCCGCGTAGATCTTGATCGGGTCATGCCCACCGCGACGCAGCGCATCGATGTCGGCATCCGACATGTTGGCCACCAGCGCCGCCAGCTCGGGGGAGCGCGAGAAAAAGTGCTCCCGGTTGTAGTGACCGTCGGTGGCGGAGAGCTTCTGGAACTCGCCGTCGACCGCATCGGCCATGCGCTCGAGGATCAGGCCGTCGCGGTCGCGGGCGAAGAGCACGTCCCAGTTCGAACCCCACAGGCACTTCAGCACGTTCCAGCCGGCGCCGGCGAACAGCGTCTCGAGTTCCTGAACGATGTTGCCGTTGCCGCGCACCGGGCCGTCGAGCCGCTGCAGGTTGCAGTTGACCACCAGCACCAGGTTGTCGAGCTGCTCGCGGGCGGCGAGCGAGATGCCGGCCAACGACTCCGGTTCATCCATCTCACCGTCGCCGACGAAGGCCCAGACGCGGCGGTCACTGGCGGCGGTCAACCCGCGGTGCTGCAGGTAGCGCTGAAAACGTGCCTGGTAGATCGCGGTGAGCAGGCCGAGGCCCATCGACCCGGTCGGGAACTGCCAGAACTCCGGCATCAGCGTCGGGTGCGGGTAGGAGGAGAGGCCCTGCCCGTGACCGCCGCCGACCTCGCGGCGGAAATGGTCCAGGCGACGCGCGTCGAACCGCCCCTCGAGGAAGGCACGCGCGTAGATGCCGGGCGCCGCGTGCGGCTGGAAGTAGACCAGGTCGCCGGGATGTTCGGCAGAAGTCGCGCGGAAGAAATGGTTGAAACCGACCTCGAACAGGTCGGCGATCGACGCGTACGTGGCGATGTGGCCGCCCAGCTCAGGGTGCGCCCGGTTGGCGCGCGACACCATGGCCAGCGCATTCCAGCGATGAATCGCGGTGATCCGGGCCTCGAGGTCGAGATCACCCGGGTAGGGCGGCTGCGCGTCGACCGGGATGGTATTGCGGTACGGGGTGGTGTGGCGTGTGTGGAAGCGCCCACCGGCGCGTCGGCCTGCCTCGATCAGGCAATCGACGAGGTACTCGGCGCGCGCCATGCCGTCGCGCTCGATCACATCGTCCAGGCTCTCGAGCCAGTCACCGGTCTCATCAGGATCGCCGTCGTGCTGCATCACGCTCGGCAGGGATGTCGCGCTGTTCATGTCCGGCTCCAGCGGGGCGGGAGGGTGCAGGAAGTCCTGCATCACACCCACTATAGCCGGGAAGCGCCCTCCAAAAGTTGCTTATTGCAACGTTATGAGGCTACTTTAAGCAATATTCATAATTTAATAGCGCATCAAAGGCAATCTTATGAATTCCATGTCCCTCGACGACATCGACCTGCGCATCCTCGAGCGCCTTCAGTCCGACGCACGGGTGACCAACGTCGCGCTGGCCGAGGAGGCTCACCTGTCGCCGGCACCGTGCCTGCGCCGTGTGCGTGAACTGGAAAACGGTGGCGTGATCCGCGGTTATGTCACGCTGCTCGATCCCGACGCCGTCGGCCTCGAGGTCAGCGTCTTCATCTCGGTCAGCCTGGAACGGCAGGTCGACAGCGCGTTGCGCGCCTTCGAGGCAACCATCCACGACTACCCGGAGGTGATGGAGTGCTACCTGATGACCGGGGATTCCGACTACCTGCTGCGTGTGGTCGCACCCGACCTGAAATCGCTGCAGACGTTCATCACCGACCGCCTGGCCCGCGTACCGCATGTCGCCAACATCCGCTCGAGCCTGGCCCTGAAACAGGTCAAGTACCAGACCGCACTGCCGTTGCGCCGGGGCGACACCTAGAAATGGAAAGGGGACAGATTCAGATAAATCTGTCCCCTTTTACTGTAGTGACGGCCCGGTGTCCTTGCCGGGCCGTGCCCAATTAGCTCAATAGGCCGGCGACGCGGCGTCGTAGCGCAGGCCGCTGGCCGCCGCCTGTTCCTTGATGGTGCGGTAGATCTTGTCGTCGAGCGACGCCTCGGCACCGCCCGCCTCCTCGACCTTGTCGCGCATGTAGGCCGCACGCTGATCGGCCAATTTGCCGATCTTCTGCTGCAGTTCGCTGCGCTGCTCGGCCTTCCTGGCAATCTCGGCCTTGATCTCGGCCGGAGCCATCGCCTGCATCGGCGCCGGCAGCGCCTCCGGGGCGATGGCGTCGAGGTCGACCCGACCGCTCATCACCTCGTCGACCAGCTCGCCTTCGCCGAGCAGGTTGTCCTTGCCGCTCTTGGTGGCGTTGAAGGTCGCCC
>CAXMPC010000036.1:0-31869 GCA_964195335.1 uncultured Gammaproteobacteria bacterium
TCATCCGGCTGGATGTTGACCAGGAACAGGTTCGGGGCGTCGGGCGGGATGTTGGCGCGCCAGGCATCGAGCAGGTCGGCACGGACCACGGTCAACAGCAACAGCACGGTCAGCGCCAGGCCGAAAGCGAGCAGCTGGGCGATGCTGCCACGGGCGCGGCGTGCCAGGTTGAGCAGGCCGAAGCGCCACGCGATTCCCGATCTGCGGCGCAACCGGCCGAGGGCGAGTACCAGCAGACCGGCGGCCGCGGTCAGCGCCAGCAATGTGCCGGCCACCCCGACCAGGACCCAGCCGGTAAGCAGGGCGTCGCGACTCAGCCAGAGCATCAGCGTGACCATCGCACATCCGCCGACCAGGTAGACCGCCACGCCGGGCAACGGCGGCAGGTCGAGGTCGCGGCGCAGTACCCGCAACGGCGAGACGCGACCGAGACGCAGCAGCGGCGGCAGGGCGAAACCGAGCAGCGTGGCCAGCGCCACCAGCAGGCCGACCAGGGCCGGGGTAAGCGCCGGCGGCGGTAGCAACCCGCCCATCAGCCCCGCCACCAGGCTACCGATCAGGGCCTGGCCGGCGTAACCGGCGAGAACGCCGATCAGCCCGGCCAGCAGGCCGAGCAGCACCAGCTCGGTTGCGTAGGCACCGAGCACGAAGCGGCGCGAGGCCCCGAGACAGCGCAGCACGGCACTGCAGTCAGCCTGGCGCGTGGCATGGCGCTGGGCCGCCATCGCCACCGCGACCCCGGCCAGGAGCACGCTGACCAGGGCGGCAAGGTTGAGGAAGGCGCCGGCCCGTTCCAACGCCGAACGCAACTCGGGCCGGGCCTGTTCGATCCCTTCCAGCGCGTAGTCGCTACCGAGACGCGGTTGGAGCCAGGCGACGAGGTCCGTCAGTAAAGGCTCATCACCGGCCAGCAGCAGGTGATGGTGGACCCGGCTGGCCGGCAGCACCAGTCCGGTGCTGCCGAGATCATCCCAGCGCAACAGCACCCGTGGACCGAGACTGAATACGTTGAGCCCGCGATCGGGCTCGAAGGTCAGTACGCGGGTGATGGTGAACTCGCGTGCACCGAGGCCGATGCGGTCACCGATCCCGAGATCGAGCAGGTGCAACAGGCGGACGTCGACCCAGACCGAGCCCGGTTCCGGCAGGCCGCCCTCCTCCCGGTCCACGGCCCCGGGTGCCGGCGCGGTGCGCAACCTGCCACGCAGCGGGTAACCCGGATCGGCCGCCTTGACCTCAATCAGCTGGGTCCGGTCGCCAACCACGGCGACACTGCGCAGGCTGACAGTGCGTGCGCTGCTCAAACCGCGCCTGACAGCCTCGTCGCGCCAGGCGGCCGGTGTCTCGCGGCTCGACTCGACCAGCAGGTCGGCGGCCAGCACCTCGGCCGCCTGTCCGGCCAACGCCCGCTCCACGCGGTCGGTGAAAAAACCGACGGTACTGACCGCCCCGGCGGCAATCGCCAGGGCGAGCGCCAGCACGTGCAGTTCACCCGCTCGCAGGTCGCGAAGCAGGGTGCGCCAGGCGAACCGCAGCAGGGTCATCATCCCGGCACTACGCGCCCTTCGTCCAGGCTGACCGTGCGCACGCAGCGTCCGGCGAGGTCGTGGTCGTGAGTGACCAGGACCAGCGTGGTGTCGAACTCGCGATTGAGGGTGAACAGCAGGTCGCCGACCACAGCACCGGTGCGCTGGTCGAGGTTGCCGGTCGGCTCGTCGGCAAACAGGATGCGCGGTCCGGGCGCGAACGCCCGCGCCAACGCCACCCGTTGCTGCTCGCCACCGGAGAGCTGGTGCGGGTAGTGGGCCCCACGCCGCCCGAGACCGACCCGTGCCAGCACTTCGTCGGCACGAATGCCGGCATCGGGCGCGGCCGCCAGCTCGAGCGGCAGCATCACGTTCTCGCGTGCCGTCAGGTTGGACAGCAGCTGGAACGACTGGAAGACGAAGCCGACCCGGCCGGCGCGCAGGGCGGCACGGCCGTCCTCGTCGAGGGCGGTCAGCTCGCTGCCATCGAGCCAGATCTCGCCCGAAGTCGGCAGGTCGAGCCCGGCCAGCAGCCCGAGCAGGGTCGACTTGCCAGCACCCGAGGGACCGACCACGGCCATGCTCTCGCCAGCAGCCACGGTGATGTCGATGCCGTCGAGCAGCTGCAGTGTCCCTTCCGGCGCTGCAACCCGTTTGCTAACCTTCCTGGCCTCGATGGCCACCGTGCCTTCCGCCGTGCGCATCCTTGTCCCAACCCTCCTGTTACTGGCCGTCACCATCATGCCGCCCGCGGTAGGCGCCGCGACACCGTCTCTGTTGATCGTCGGCGACAGCCTCGCCGCCGGCTATGGCATCGACCCGGCTCATGGCTGGGTCGCCCTTCTCGCCCGTCGCCTGGCCGACGGCGGCCACCCCCACACCGTAGTCAACGCCAGCATCAGTGGCGACACCACCGCCGGTGGCCTGCGGCGTCTGCCCGGCCTGCTCGCAACCCACCGCCCGGAGATCGTGTTGATCGAACTCGGTGGCAACGACGGTCTGCGCGGATTGCCGCTCGCAACCTTCCGCACCAACCTCGAGGCGATGGTGCGGCAGGCCCAGGATACGGCCCGGGCCGTGGTGCTGGTCGGGGTGCGCATGCCGCCGAACTACGGCCCGCGCTATGCCGAAGGCTTCGCCGCGGTCTACCGCGAAGTAGCCGAAATCAACGGTGCGGCACTGGTGCCAGCACTGCTCGCCGGGGTCGGTGGTCATCTCGAGATGATGCAAGACGACGGTATCCACCCCCGGGTCGAAGCCCAGCCCCTGATCGTCGACAACGTTTGGGCGGTACTGGTTCCGTTGCTGCTGGTCGGCGACTGAGCGGAATCAGGGGCGCAGCAGGCGGCTGCCTTTGCGGAAGCGCGCCTTGAGGAAGGTCATCTGGTCGGCGAGGATGCGCCGGTTAGACAGCACCAGGTACTCGGCGTAATTGGGCACGAACGGCACGGCCAGCAGTGGCATGCCCGCCTCTTCCGGCGTCCGGCCGCCCTTGTGGGTATTGCAGGCATGGCAGGCGGTAAGCACGTTCGACCAGCAGTCGCGACCACCGCGCGACAGCGGGGTGACGTGATCGCGTGTCAGCATGCCGTCGGAAAAATCGCTACCGCAGTAGAGGCAGAGATGGCTGTCGCGCAGGAACAGGGCGCGGTTGCTCAGCGGGGGCACCTTGCGCCGACGCGCCTCGCGCCGGATCCGGCCACGGGTGGCGACGATGGTGTGGATGTCGAGGATGCTGCGCTCGCCGCTGCAGCGGTTAATGCCGCCGTGCAGGCGGATCACCTGCTCACCGGCGGTCCAGGCCACCTTGTCGAGGCTGTAGAGCACCGCGGCCTGCTGCCAGCTTAGCCACGCCGCGGGTTGGCCGGTGTGATCGAGGCGCAGCACCTTGACCCGGGGAGCGACCCCGGTGGTCGATACGACGTCGGTGATGCCGTCGTCCATGGCCGGTTATCTTACGCAAACGGCGGCGGCGGCACAGCCTCCTTGTAATAAATCGATTCAGCGACTGCCGAAAACCCGCTGCAACAACTCACTGCTGCGCGCCAGGGGATCCTCGCGGATACGCTTCTCTTCCTGGGCAAGCAGGAGGAACAGGCCGTCGATCGCCTGGTCGGTGACGTAACGGTCGATATCGACCGACGCGGGATCGAAGAACTGCGCCGCCATGCCCGCCTGGCCGAGCATCGCCTTGTAGGCCTGGGTGACCCCGACACTGGCGGTCGCCTCACGCACCAGCGGCAGGAACCGCTTGGTCAACCGATCCTCATTACGCTCGCGGAAGTAGGTGGTTGCGGCGTCGTCGGGTCCGTTCAGGAGGCCCATGGCGTCATCGATGCTCATGCGGCGAACGGTTGCCAGCAGCAGGTCGAGCGCCTCCGGCACCGCCTTTTCGGCGGCGCGATTGAGGCTGGTCTCGAAACTGTCGACATAGCTGCCGAGGCCGAACGAGCGCATTCCCTGACCAACCGACTGCAGGGTGGCGGGTAACGGGATGCGCACCTCGGTATTACCGAGGAAACCGTCCGGACGGCCGAGATCGTCGACGACGATCTCGCTGCCCTTGACCAGCGCCTCCTTGAGACCGGCAACGACGTCGGCCTGGCTCAGGCCACTCACAGTGGAACCGGTGTTGCCCCCTGAAGTGTCGCCGAGCCCCTTGAGCAGGCTGCTGCCTATATCGCCCCAGCTGGCCGCCTGGACCGTGGACAGGCACCCGATCAGCATTGCCAGCGCAACCCAGGGCAGGAATGGACTGGCCGATGCATGGCGGCTCATTCGTCGATTTCCACGTCGTCGGTGTCGAACTGCCCCGCCAGTCGGCGACGCACGTGCGACCAGGACATGCCGATGGCCAGCACGCAGGCGAAAACGAACAGCACGACCCAGGTGACCGCCGTGACGCTGTCGAGCGGCAGAATGCCGACATCGACGATCAGCCAGATCAGCACCGCGAAGAAAGTGACGGCGAGGAGCACGCCTATCATGCCCAGCGAGCGGGCGGTCGCGCGCAGGAACATCGTGTAACCGATCACCAGCACGATGCCGGCTACCGCCTTGACCGGACTGAATTCAGGCAGCGGCATGATCGCCCAGTGGACGTAGGACCAGCCCGACGGGTTGTAAGTGCCGAACACCAGCACCAGGGCGATGGCGAAGCGGATTGCGAGGCTGGCGGCGTTGAATTCGTTGCGTTTCCTGGGCATGTCGTGGCGCTTAGGGGTGACGAAATGTGGAGTGGAGTATAGCGGCCAAAAGACTTCTGGAACGGTTCTAACGAATCGTTATAGGGCCATAAACCTTGTGCTTAAGAGCCCGTATTGCGTAGAATTTGTCCTCTTTACCGGCGCCAGGCGGGCGCCTCAGCCTAGAGGACGATCAAGATGAAGGTATCGGTACTCGGCGCGGCCGGCGGCATCGGCCAGCCCCTGTCTCTGCAGTTGAAGAACCGGCTGCCCGCAGGCTCGCACCTCGCGCTCTACGACGTCGCCCCGGTGGTGCCGGGCGTGGCCGTTGACCTGAGTCACATCCCGACCCCGGTCAAGGTCACCGGTCACGGTGCCGACGACCTCGAGGCGGCGGTCGCCGACGCCGACATCATCGTTATCCCGGCCGGCGTGCCACGCAAGCCCGGCATGACCCGCGACGACCTGTTCAACGTCAACGCCGGCATCGTCAAGACGCTGATCGAGACCGCCGCCAAGGCGGCGCCGAATGCTTGCTACGCGATCATCACCAACCCGGTCAACTCGACCGTGCCGATTGCTGCCGAGACGCTGAAGAAGGCCGGTGCCTACGATGCGCGCCGGGTCTTCGGCGTGACCATGCTCGACGTCATCCGCTCCAACACCTTCGTCGGTGAGCTCAAGGGCATCAACCCTGACGATGTCGACGTCACCGTCGTCGGCGGTCACTCCGGCAACACCATCCTGCCGCTGTTGTCACAGCAGCAGGTCGAGTTCAGCGACGCCGAGCTCGACGCGCTGGTGCCGAAGATCCAGAACGCCGGCACCGAGGTGGTCGAGGCCAAGGCCGGTGGTGGCTCAGCGACGCTGTCGATGGCCGAAGCCGGCGCCCGCTTCACCGTGGCGCTGGCCCGCGGCCTGGCCGGTGACATGAACGTCGAGTGCTGCTACGTCGCCGTCGACGGCGAAGAGACCGACTACTTCGCCCAACCGGTTCGCCTCGGCCCCAACGGCGTCGAGGAGATCCTCTCCTACGGACCGCTGAGCGACCGCGAGCAGGGCCTCAAGAAGGCCATGCTCGATGAGCTCAAGGGCAACATCGACAAGGGCATCGCCTTCATCAACGGCTGATGCCGGCGATGTTTCGACCCGGGGCCCGGGTGCCGCTTGGCACTCGGGCCTTATTACGTCCGGGCACTTGAGCAGATGGGACGCAAGCAGCCGGTGACCCGCGCGATCCACGCCCTGCGTGATGCCGGCATCGATTTCACCGAACACACCTACGATTACGTCGACGGCGGTGGTACCTCGCGCTTTGCCGAACAGGTCGGGGTCGACGAGCACGCGGTGATCAAGACGCTGGTGATGACCGACGAGCGTGGTGACGGCCTGCTGGTGCTGATGCACGGTGACCGCGAAGTGTCGACCAAGGCGTTGGCCCGCGCCCTGGGGGTCAAGTCAGTGCAGCCAGTCGACGCGGCCACGGCGTCCCGCCTGACCGGCTACCAGGTGGGCGGCATCAGCCCGTTCGGTACCCGCCGGCCGTTGTCGGTCTGCATGGAAGGGTCGATCGACGCGCTGCCGCGGATCTACATCAACGGTGGGCGCCGCGGCCTGCTGGTGGAGATGGATCCCGCCGAGCTGGTCCGGGTCCTCACTCCGACCCGGGTCCAGGCCGCACGCTGAGCCCGGTTCAGCTCCCCGGCAGCGGTCCGCGACAGGCCTGCGCCTCCGCCGCCAGCCCGCGACCATCCAGCACCTCGGCCAGTTCCTCGCGCTGCTCGGGGAGGAGCCGCGTCAATGCCGAGCGGAAATCGGCCCAGCGACCGTCGATGGCGGCGAAGTAGAGCAGCCGCTGCACCAGCACCGGATCGTCCGGTGCCTGCACCCGGGCACGCTCGCATTGCTCGATCGCGTCGGCGTAGCGCTCGGTCTCACCGAGCACCATTGCCAGTCCGCCCAGCCACTCGACGTTACCCGGTTCGCCTTCGAGCAGCCGGTGGTAGCAGCGTTCCGCCTCGCGGTAACGCCCCTGACCGTGCAGCGCATTGGCCAGGTTGGCGCCGGCAAGGGTATAGGCAGGATCGATCTCGACCGCCTGCTCATAGTTGACGATGGCGCGCTTGGCGTCACCGGACGCGAGCAGCGCGTTGCCGAGATCGTTCAGGGCCTCGACCAGGCCAGGGTCGAGGCGGGTGGCCACCTCGTAGGCGGTGATCGCCGCGTCGAGGTCTCCGGCACCCTGCCGCACCTTGCCCAGGCTCAGCTGGTAGTGGGCGACATCCGGGCGCAAAGCGACCGCCCGGTCGATCGACGTTACCGCGCCGTCGGTATCGCCGGCCTGCAGCTGTGCCAACCCGAGCAGGTTATGAGCATCGGCGTGGTCGGGGTCCATAGCCAGCGCGGTCGCGTAACTGCGGCCCGCTTCCATCAGGTCGCCGTTTCGATGGTGTTCCATGCCCTGCTCGACCAGTGCCTGGGCCGGGCCGATCTCGTCCTGATCGCTCATCAATATCTCCCTTGGGTATCTGGTAACGGCTCAGTCGCGCCGCAGACTGTCGCTGACCGCGATCGGCGTCGGGTACTTGCGCACGACGTAGAACGACGACAGCGCGAAGCTCAACAGCACCGCCAGCTGGATCAGGTAGGAGGCGCGCTCGGCGATGACACCGGCGTTCAGCGCCGCCAGCGCGATCAGCAGCGAGAACTCACTGATCTGCGCCAGGCGCACGCCGACCTCATGCGAGCGCCGCTCGGTCTCGCCGGCGCGTACCAGCAACAGGCGGAAGATTGTCGGCTTGACCGCCAGGCTCAGTACGGCCAGCAGCAGCGCCGGCCAGAAGACGATGCCGATCGCCGGCAGCGCGAATCCGGCGCCGAGAGAAAAGAAGAACATCACCAGGAAGAAGTCGCGCAGCGGCCGCAGGCTGTCGGCGATGAACAGTGCGATCGGGCTGGTCGCCATCGCCACCCCGGCGATGAAGGCACCGATCTCGTGCGACAGCCCGAACAGCCCGGCCAGCTCGGCCAGGCCGAGGCACCAGCCGATGGCGACCAGGAACACGTACTCCTGGATGGTGTCGAAGCGGGCAATCAACGGAAACAGCACGTAACGATCGCCGAAGTAGGCCACCGCACCGAGCAGCGGCAGTCCGAGCACGGCCAGCACCAGTTCGCCCAGCGGCAGGCTGCCGCCCTGCACCAGCATCAGGATCAGGATGGCGATCATGTCCTGCAGCAGCAGGATGGAGATGACGATCTCACCGATATGCTGGTGGTGGAGCATGGTCGTCGGCAGCAGCTTGAGGCCGATGATGGTGCTCGAGAACATCATCGCCGCGCCGATCACCAGCGCCTCGACCATGCTGAAGCCGAACAGCAGCCCGACAGTCAGCCCGATCAGGGCAAACACCATCGAACTGACCAGTGTCACCAAGCTCGCCTCGCCGAACATGTGCAGCAGGTCCTGCGGCTTCAGGTTCAGACCGAGGAGGAACAGCAGGAAGACGATGCCGATCTGGGCGATGTCGCTGATGGTCTCGGGGCTGGGCACCAGGCCGAGCCCCCACGGCCCGACGACCACGCCGAGCAGGATGTAGGCGAGCGGCAGCGCCTGGCGGGCGAACATCGCCGCCGTGGCGAACAGCGCCGCCCCGGTGAAGATAAGAAAGGTGGCGAAGAAGAGGGAATTGTCGTCCATCAATCCGTGCCGCCAGGTCGGGCTGCTACGCTTGCCTCGGATGACATCCCGGCCGGGACCCGGTGGAACCATGCAATGCTTGAGGGATCGAACGGCAGGCACATGAAGGAAGTACTCGAAGAGGTTACACGTCGCGCCGGGGAGATCGTCCTCGGCAAGCGGCACACGATCCGGCTGGCGCTGGCGTGCCTTATCGCACGCGGCCACCTGCTGATCGAGGACCTACCCGGGGTGGGCAAGACCATGCTCGCCCACGTCCTGGCGCAGCTGCTCGGACTGCGCTTCAACCGGATCCAGTTTACCAGCGATCTTTTGCCGGCCGACATCCTCGGCGTCGCAGTCTACGAACGTTCCACCGGCGAGTTCCGCTTCCACCCGGGCCCGGTGTTCGCCCAGGTGGTGCTCGCCGACGAGATCAACCGCGCCACGCCCAAGGCACAGAGCGCCCTGCTCGAGGCGATGGAGGAGCGCCAGGTCACCGTCGAGGGCGAGACCCGGCCGCTGCCGCAGCCGTTTTTCGTCATCGCCACCCAGAACCCGCTGCAGCAGGTGGGCACTTTCCCGCTACCGGAGTCACAGCTCGACCGTTTCCTGATGCGCCTGGAGATGGGCTACCCGGACGCCGCCGCCGAGCGCGAACTGCTGCGCGGCGCCGACCGCCGTGACCTGCTCGAGAACCTTGCCCCAGCGATGGAACCGGCGACGCTGGTCGAGATGCAGCATGCAGTACCCAGGGTGCATGTCTCCGAGGCGCTGCTCGACTACGTTCAGGCGCTGCTCGACAAGACCCGGCGCGGCATCGCCTTCCGCGGCGGCCTGTCACCACGCGCCGGCCTGGCACTGCTGCGCGGCGCCCAGGCGTGGGCGGCGCTCGAGGGGCGCGACCACGTCCTGCCCGAGGACCTGCAGACCGTGTTGCCGGCGGTGGTCGGCCACCGCCTGCACCCGGCCGACGACGACCGCGGCACCACAGCGGCCGAACTCGCCGAGACCCTCCTGCAGGCGGTCGCCATCCCCTAGCCCGGGCTAACCCGATGAAACTGACCGACCGCCTGGTCCGTGCGCTGAAGCTGGAGCGTTTCCTGGTCGGCGACGGCCCACAACCGGGACCGATCGAGTTGCACCGCCGCCGGGTTTACATCCTGCCGTCGAAGGCCGGTCTCGGTTTTGCGCTGCTGCTCGCCCTGCTGCTGCTCGGCTCGACCAACTACGGCAACAGCCTCGGCTTCATGCTCACCTTCCTGCTGTTTGGCATGGCCTGGGCGGCGATGCATCACACCTACCGCAACCTGGTGAAGCTGCGGATCCAGGCCGGACCGGCCACGCCGGTGTTCGCCGGGACCCAGGCGCGCTTCGTCGTCGACCTCGATGACGCCACCGGCACCCCGCGCCGCGCGTTGCGCGTGCAACTGCCCGACGGCGCGCCGGTCTGCCTCGATGTCGCGGCCCGTGACCGTGCCATCCTGACCCGGCCGGCCGAGCGCCGCGGCTGGCTGACCCTGGGCCGCTTCACTATCGACACGCTCTACCCGCTGGGGCTGTTCCGTGCCTGGGCACACGTCGACCTCGGCCAGCGTTGCCTGGTCTTTCCCCGTCCGGCTCCGCCCGGAGGTCCGCCACCCCCGGGAACCGCCGAGGCTGATCGCTCCGGCATGCGCGGCCACGGCGGCGATGACTTCAGCGGCTTCCGTGGCTACCAGCCAGGCGACGCGCCACGCCACGTCTACTGGAAAGGGGTCGCGCGCACCTTCACCCTCCTGACCAAGCAGTTCGGCGGCGACGAAAGCGAGGAGCTCTGGCTCGACTGGGAGGCAGCATCCGAACACGATGTCGAAGCCCGCCTGGGCCGACTCTGCCGCTGGGCCCTTGATGCCGAGGCGGCAGGTGTCGCCTACGGCCTGCGCCTTCCCGGCACGACCATCGATCCCGGTCACGGCGAGGCCCACCTGGAGCGCTGCCTGACCGAGCTGGCCCTGTTCCAGCCGCGGGAACGGTCACGGTGAGAACCTCGGAGCTCTACCCCCGGCTGCTGGTCGGCTTGCTCCTGGTCGGTGCACCCCTGGCGCTGCACCAGCCGCCATGGCTCAGCCTCGGCTGGCTGGCGATCGCCCTGTTGCCGCTGTGGCGCCTGCGTCGCGGCCGACCGCTGCCCGGGCCATGGCTGCGCATCCCCCTGGCGCTGGCCGGATTCCTCGCCGTCCTGGCGACCTACGGTGGCATCGCCGGTCGTGACCCCGGTGTCGCCTTGCTGACGACCATGATCGCGCTCAAGCTGCTCGAACTGCGCAGCCTGCGCGACCTCTACGTCGCCGTTTTCCTCGGTTACTTCCTGGTGATGGCCAACCTGCTCTATTCGCAGGAACTGCCGATGGCCGGCTACCTGCTTATCAGCGTCATGGTCCTGACCATGACCCTGATCGCCGCCAACCGCGGCCCCGGACGCACCAGCACCGCCGGCGAGACTCGGCTGGCAGGGAAGCTGCTGCTGCAGGGGCTGCCGATCATGCTGGTGCTGTTCTTCCTGTTCCCGCGCATCGACGGACCGCTCTGGCACATGCCCGAGCAGCGCGACCAGGCCACGACCGGGATCAGCGACGAAATGAGCCCCGGCGACATCAGTCGCCTGGTACGCGACGACTCGGTGGCCTTCCGTGTCGAGTTCGACGGCGCCCTGCCACCGCCGGTAGAGCGCTACTGGCGTGGGCCGGTGATGTGGTTCACCAACGGCCGCCGCTGGCGCGCCGGTTCGTTGCCGTCGGAATCGACCGGGTACCGTGGCTTAGGCGACCTGGTCAGCTACACCGTCACCCTGGAACCGAGCCGCCAGCGCTGGCTGTTCGCCCTCGACCTGCCGGCCAACGTGCCCGACGACGCCCGGCTGACGACCGACTTCCAGGTGGTCACCACGCTGCCGATCACCGAGCGTCGCCGCTACCAGGCGAGTTCGTACACCCGCTACCGTGCCGACGGGTTGAGCCCGGCCCAACGCCGCTCCGGGTTGCAGCTGCCGGGGGTGGTCAGCGACCGGGTGCGGCGGTTGGCCGACGAATGGCGCCTGGAGGCAGGAAGCGACCGCCAGGTGGTCGACCGGGCGCTGGCCCACTTCCGCGAACAGCCGTTCGTCTACACCCTGAACCCACCCCTGCTCGGGCGCGACCCTATCGACGGCTTCCTGTTCGAGACCCGGCGCGGTTTCTGCGAGCACTACGCCACCTCGTTTACGCTGCTGATGCGCCTGGCCGGCATCCCGGCGCGGGTGGTGACCGGCTACCAGGGCGGCCAGCGTAATCCCTTCGGCGGCTACCTGATCGTCCGCCAATCCGACGCTCACGCCTGGGCCGAGGTGTGGTTGCCCGGCAGCGGCTGGACCCGGATCGACCCGACCGCGGCGGTGGCGCCGGAACGGATCGAGCGCGCGATCGACGCCGACGCCGAGTTCGGCCTCGACGGCGCGGTGCAGTTCCGTGGTCTCGGCGGCAGTTTCACTGTCAGCCTGGCCGAACAGTTCCAGTTCGCGATCGACTCCCTCAACGCCACCTGGGACCTGTGGGTCCTCGGCTACGGTGCCGCACGCCAGCTCGAGGTGCTGTCACAGCTCGGGTTCGGCATCGACGACTGGCACGCCGTCACCATGGCTCTGGCTATCGTGGTCGGCATCATGCTGCCGCTGATCGGCTGGTCGATCATGCGCCCGGCAGGGCACGCCCGCGACCCGGCCGCGACCCTCTACCGCCGTTTCTGTGCCCGTCTCGCCCGGCACGGGCTCGGTCGCGAGGCCCACGAGGGACCACGCAGCTACGCGGCCCGGGTCACGTCAGCGCGACCCGAGCTGGCCGCCGCGGTCGTCCGGATCACCGATCTCTACGTCGGCCTGCGCTATGCCCCGACACCGCCTGACACCGGCCTAGCCGCGTTGCGTCGCGCCGTGCACGGATTCAGGCCATGAGCGGCCGGACACGTCTACCCTTGGTCGCCCTGCTGCTTCCTTGGCTGGGCATGGCGTCGGCCGGCGAGGAGCCGTTGCCACAAGTCTGGCAACAGGCTCGTGAACGCGGTGTGGTCCTGCGCGCCGTCGGCAACGAGCCCGGTTGGCTGTTGGAGCTTAACGGGGACGGTCGCGCCCTGCTCAAGACCGATTACGGGACCTGGCGCCGGGACTTCATCGTCAGTGCCAACGCGGATGGCACCGAATTCACCGCGTCTGTCGACGGCCTGCCGCTACGCGCCAGCTTCATCACGGCATCGTGCAGCGACACCATGAGCGACCGGCGCTCCCCGCTCCAGGTGACTGTCACCCTCGGCGACCGGACGCTCCGTGGCTGCGGGTTCGACCTGGACTGAAACCCCCACCGACCGTCCGAGTCCGGGCTACTTGCGGATGCCCTCGATCGACAGCGATAGCTCGGCCTGCTGCGAGGCGGGACCGAGATCGTAGTCGATCCCGAAATCACGCAACACCAACGTCGTGCTGCCCTCGAAACCGCGCCGGTAGTTCCCCCACGGATCCTTGCCGGCACCGATCTCCAGGACGGCGATCTCCACCGGTCGGGTGACGCCACGCAGCGTCAGGTTGCCCACCAGGGAACCGCCGCCGTTGCCATCCGGCCGGTAGGCGGTGCTGGTGAACGTCGCCTGCGGGTACTTGCCGACATCGAAAAAGTCGTCGCTGCGCAGGGGCTTGTCGCGCTCGGCATGGTTGGTGTCGAGGCTTGCGGTGTCGATGGTCACGCTGACACGGCTCGCCTGTGGCGCCGCCTCGTCGTAGCTGAAAGTGCCCTCGAAGCGATTGAAGCGGCCGTGGAGCCAGCTGAAGCCGAGGTGCTTGATGCGGAACTGCACGAAGGCGTGGGACTTGGCGCTGTCGATGACGTAATCGGCCGACCAGACCGGGGCCGCGAACAGCAGGCCGAGCAGCAGGAGCGGGAGGCGACGGATCAAGGCGATCTCCTTGGGGTGTTGACGGTGCGGGTCAGGTGCCGGGCGACGTCGGGTACAACATGCGCCGCAGCGTCGTGTCACGGTCGAGGAAGTGATGCTTCAGCGCGCCGGCCGCATGCAGGCCGACGGTGGTCCAGGCGAGCCAGCGGTGCAGATCACCGGCACGGTCCTCCTGTCCTTCGATATCGCTGACGGTCGCCGGAATGACGAACCAGTCGAAGACCTCAAGGGCCTGACCGGCGGCGGTCACGACCAGGTAGCCGGTCAGCGCGAGCAGCAACGGCAGCAGGTAGAAGAGCGCGTGGACCCACCGGGCCAGGATGACCTCCCACGGGGCGTGCCCCGGCTCCGGCCGCGGCCGTGGATTGGCCCAGTGCCAGACCAGGCGGAATGCGATGGCGGCAAGCAACAGTACGCCGAGCCCCTTGTGCCACTAGGGTGCGCGCTGGTACCAGGCGTCGTAGTAACCGAGCTCGACCATCCACAGGCCGAGGGCAAAGAGGGCCATCATCAGCACCGCGACCGCCCAGTGGAGGACGATGCTGATCCAGCCGTAACCCGCGCTGCTGTTCTTCCACATCGCGCGTCCCTACGAACTCATGGTAGCGAGCCGCCTCCCGGGTGATAGAGAAATATTCTGGCCAAATCGTTCAGTGAAATTGAATGATCTTCTGGCTGTGATCCAGGTCAGCAGCCCGGGCGCCGTTCATTACTAGAATGGCATCATGCAGCCATCGGAACATGCATCGGAACATGGCGTGACGAAAGTCGATTACGAGGTGGTGATCGTCGGTGGAGGCCCGGTCGGGGCCGCGCTGGCCTGCGGCCTGGCCAACCGCGGCGGACGCGTGGCCGTGATCGAGGCGGCGGATTCCACGTCGCCGCTTCCTCCGGGCTATGACGGCCGGGCCTACGCGCTGGCGCTAGGCTCGCGACAGCTGCTCGAGGCCACAGGAGGCTGGCCGGACGACGTGGCAACGACGCCGATCTCCCGCATCGACATCGCCCAGCAGCACTTTCCTGGACGCACCGTGCTCGACAGTGCGGCCGAGCAGGTGCCTGCACTCGGCTACGTCGTCATCGCCCGCGACCTCGGCCAGGCGCTCTACCAGCAACTCGCCGCAGGTGATGTAGAGCTGCTACGCCCCGCCAGCATCACCTCGCTCACCCACATACGCGGCGCCTGTCGGCTGACACTCCAGACCGGAGACGCTGAACGCGAAGTGACGGCGCGAGTGATAGTCGCCGCCGACGGTGCCACCTCGGCGACCCGCGCGCAGGCCGGCCTGGCTGCCCACACCATCGACTACGGCCACAGCGCCCTGGTCGCCGAGGTGGTCCCGGGTATCAGCCACGCCAACACCGCCTTCGAGCGCTTCACTCCCACCGGGCCGCTGGCGCTGCTTCCCGGACCGGCCAGCTGCCGGCTGGTCTGGACCGTGAGCCATGAACAGGCGACACGGCTCTGCGCCCTCGACGAGGAAGCTTTCCTGACCAGCCTGCGGGCGGCGTTCGGCAGCGAACTGGGTACCTTCCGCACGGTCAGCGGCCGTCGTGGCTATCCACTGCATGGCCTGCGGGTCGAACGGCTGGTCCAAGACCGGGTGGTGCTAGCTGGCAACGCGGCCCACGCTCTGCACCCGATCGCCGGTCAGGGGCTGAACCTCGGCCTGCGCGACGTCGTCCGCCTGGTTCAACTGCTTGGCGACGCCCTCGACGCCGGTGAGGATCCGGGCGACTCGCGCCGTCTCGGCTGCTATGCGGCCGACCGCGGCGCCGAACACGGCCGCGCGTTCACCTTCACCGATGGCCTGCTCGGCCTCTTTTCCGGACAGGCCCTGCCCTGGCGCGCGGTCAAGGGCGCCGGCCTGGCCGGCTTCAACCTGGCATGGCCACTACGCCGCCGCCTGGCCGACGAGACCATGGGGCTGGCCGGTCGTGCCGGGCGCCCGGAGACGGGATTGTGATCCGGGTCGATGTCGCGGTCGTTGGCGGTGGCATGGTTGGTGCCGCACTGGCCGCGTTGCTCGCCGACGGCGGCCTCGAGGTGGCCGTCATCGAGACGCTACCGCCACTGGCCCCCGACCCCGAACAGATCGACCTGCGCGTCTCGGCCATCGCTCCGGCATCACGCGAGCTGCTTGCCCTGCTCGGCGCCTGGCCGGATCTCGCAGCAGATGCCTGCGCCTACCAGGCGATGGCTGTGTGGGACGCTACCGGCGATGGCCACACCCGCTTCAGTGCCGACGAGGCCGGGGTCGTCGAACTCGGACACATCGTCGAAAACCGCGCCATCCAGCACGCCCTGTGGCAGCGCTGTGCCGACCGCACCAACCTGCATCGGTTCTGCCCGGCTCGGGTCGCCGGCCTGCTGGTTGCCAGGGAAACCGCCCAGCTGGAACTGGACGACGGCCGGCTGGTCGAGGCACGGCTGGTGGTCGGCGCCGACGGTGCCAACTCGCGCATTCGCCAGTGGGCCGGGCTGGAGACCGTCGGCTGGGGCTACGGCCAGAAGACCATCGTCGGCAACCTGCGCACTGCCGATGACCACCAGGCCACCTGCTGGCAGCGCTTCCTGCCGACCGGGCCGATCGCTTTCCTGCCGCTGGCCGACGGTCGTTGCTCGCTGGCCTGGCACGCCACCACCGGCTATGCCGACCAGCTGCTCGGCCTCGATGACACCAGCTTCGCCGCCGAACTCGAGGTGGCCAGTGGCGGTGCGCTCGGTGCCATTGTCGAAATGGGTCCACGTGGCGCCTTCCCGCTGCGGCTGCAGCATGCGCTCAGCTACGTAAACCCGCGCGTGGCGCTGGTCGGCGATGCCGCCCATGCCATCCACCCCCTCGCCGGCCAGGGGGTCAACCTCGGTTTCCGCGACGTGCGCGCACTCGGCATGCTGCTGCTCGACAACGCCGACGACGACCCGGGCGATGTCGACCGCCTGCGCCAATACGAACGTCAGCGACAGCCCGACAACGGCGCCATGCTGCTGGCGATGGACGCCTTCAAGAAGGGGTTCGGCACCACGGCCACGCCACTGCGCTGGCTGCGCAACCTCGGCCTGGACGCCGCCGACCGCTCCGGCCCGCTGAAGCAGGCCGTGATGCGGCGGGCGATGGGGCTCTAGGCGGCGAGGGCGGCGCTGACCCGCTCGAGGCGGGCTCGGGCGTCGTTGGCGATGTCCTCGATATCACCCTTGACCACGGTCGACATCATGCCCGGGTCGAGAAAACCGACTTCGATGCTCCCGTCGTCGTTCTCACGCACGACCACGTTGCACGGCAGCAGCAGGCCGATGTCGGGCACCGTGTTGAGCGCGCGGTTGGCCAGCTGCGGGTTGCAGGCGCCGAGGATGGTGTAGGGGCGGCGGTCGACGTCGATCTTCTTCTTAAGCGTCGCCTGGACGTCGATCTCGGTCAGGATGCCGAAGCCCTCCTTCTGCAACTCCTCGGTGACACGCGCAATGGCCTGGTCGAAATCGCCGGCGAACGGGGTCCAGAATCCGTAGTCCATGATGTCTCTCTCCTTGTGATTGAACGTTTGGTCGCGGCTCAGCGGCCGCCAGCGGAAGGTACGAAGCGACGCAGTCGCAGGCTGTTGCTGACCACGAACAGGCTCGAGACACTCATCGCCGCGGCGGCCAGCATCGGATTCAGCAGCAGTTGCAGCCAGGGGTAGAGTGCCCCGGCCGCGACCGGGATCAGGGCCACATTGTAGGCGTAGGCCCAGAAAAAGTTGCCACGGATGGTCGCCAGTGTGCGCCGTGACAGGGCGATGGCGTCGACCAGGCCGCGCAGGTCGCCGCGCATCAGGATCACGTCCCCGGCCTCGATGGCGATATCGGTGCCGGTACCGATGGCCACTCCGACGTCGGCTCCGGCCAGTGCCGGGGCGTCGTTGATGCCGTCACCGACGAATGCGACTCGCCGACCGGCCTGCTGCAACCGCGCCACCTCGGCTGCCTTGTCCGCCGGCAGCACCTCGGCGAGCACCTCGTCGATGCCGGCCTGGCGTGCCACCGCCCGCGCCGTCCGCGCGTTGTCTCCGGTCACCATCGCCACCCGGTAACCGAATCGCCGCAGTGCGGCGACAGCCGCCTCGCTACCCTCCTTGATCGGGTCAGATACACCTATGATCGCACTAATATCGCCGTCTATCGCTGCAAATAGCGGCGTTTTGGCGTCATCTGCCATCACCTCGACTGTCTTCGCGTGGGCCGTGATATCGATGCCGAGCCGCGCCATATAGCGGTCGGCACCGACCTGCACGCGCCACCCCTCGACAACGGCTTCGAGACCGAAGCCGGGCACGGCCTCGAAGGTCTCCGGCTCCGGCAGATCGAGGCCACGCGCCTCGGCGCCGGCGACCACGGCCCGCGCGATCGGGTGCTCGCTGCGTGACTCGGCGGCCGCCACCAGCCGCAACACCTCGGTCTCGTCGCCAGCCAGAACGACCATGTCGGTCAGCTCCGGACGACCGAGGGTCAGGGTGCCGGTCTTGTCGAGAACGACGGTGTCGGTTCGCGCCAGGCCTTCGAGGGCGCTGCCATCGCGGAACAGCGTACCCATCTCGGCCGCCTTGCCGGTGCCGACCATGATCGCCGTCGGTGTCGCCAGCCCCATGGCGCACGGGCAGGCGACCACCAACACCGAGACGGCGGCGACGAAGGCGTAGCTCAGCGCCGGCGCCGGCCCGAGCCAGAGCCAGGTGGCGAACGTCAGTGCCGCCAGGACGAGAACTATCGGGACGAACACGCCGGCAATGCGATCGGCGATCGCCTGGATCGGCGGCTTGGCGGCCTGGGCGTTCTCGACCAGGCGGATGATCTGCGCCAGCACGGTGTCGGCTCCGACCCGGGAGGCACGGAACGTGAACGAGCCGGTGGTGTTGAGGGTGCCGCCGGTCACCTCGCTGCCAGCCTCCTTGCCAACCGGCACCGGCTCACCGCTGATCATCGCCTCGTCGACGAAACTTTCTCCATCGAGCACGACGCCGTCGACCGGGATCTTCTCGCCCGGGCGCACGACGACGACATCACCCGGGACCACCTCGTCGATCGGCAGTTCGATGAGTTCGCCGTCACGACGCACGCGCGCGTGCTTCGGCTGCAATTGCACCAGCTTGCGGATCGCCTCCGACGTTCGCCCCTTGGCCTTGGCCTCGAGCCTCTTGCCGAGCAGGATCAGGGTGATGATGACCGCCGCCGCCTCGAAGTAGAGGTTGGCGGTCCCGGCCGGGAACAGCCCCGGCGCCACGATGGCCAACACCGAGTACCCGTAGGCAGCCGAGCTGCCCATCATCACCAGGGTGTTCATGCCGGGACTGGCGTGTCTCAGCTCACCCCAGCCGGCACGGTAGAAGCGCCGCGCGGCCCAGAACTGCACCGGGGTTGCCAGCAACCACTCGGCGATATGCCAGGTCGCGGCAGGCGCAAGCCCGGTGAGCCAGGCACCGAATGCCGGCCAGAGCATCGGCCCCATTGCCAACAGCACCACCGGCACGGCAAACAGCGCGGCCACGGCCAGGTCTCGCTCCAGTCCGGCCAGCTCGCGGGCGCGGGCGTCACGCTCGCGGTCCTCGCCCCGCACCACTTCTGCCGCGGCATACCCGGCGTCACGGATCGCCGCCTTGAGTTGGCCAGCATCAACCGTCGCCGGCAGGTAGTCGATGACGGCCCGTTCGGTGGCCAGGTTGACCGTGGCATCGAGCACGCCCGACTGCTTCTTCAGCACCCGCTCGACACGGGCCACGCACGACGCGCAGGTCATACCCTCGATGCGCAGTTCCAGGCGTGTGCGGTCGACCGAGTAGCCCGCGTCGTCGACCGCCGCCAGCATTCCCGACACGTCGCCGACCTGCGGATCAAACGCCACGCTGGCCTGCTCGGTCGCCAGGTTGACCGTCGCGCCGACCACGCCGGGCTGTTTCATCAGCACGCGCTCGACACGCCCCACGCAGGCCGCGCAGGTCATGCCGCCGACAGCGAACCGGATCTCTTCGCCCATGGTCACACCTTCAACCTGCCAGCGCCGGAGCCCACCAAAGGGCTCAGCGGTACTTCAGGACCTCCATCAACTCGGTAACGATCGCCTCGGTGTCGCCGCGCTCTGCGGCCGAGACGACGTGATCGCGCAAGTGGCTCTGCAGCACCAGGCCACCGACCTTGTCCAGCGCCCCCTGGACCGCCTTGATCTGCTTGAGCACGTCGACACAGTAGATGGTCTCGTCCTCGCACATCCGCAGCACGCCCTCGACATGGCCCTTGATCGACAGCAGCCGGCGACGCGCCGATTCACGGGTCGCCGGATCGAGACGCAGGCCGTCGCAGCAGGAATCGCTCACGTCGCCACCGCCGTGTAGCCCTCCTCGACCACTGCAGCGACCAGTGCCGCGACCTCGGCCGCGCCCTCGACTTCCGCCAGTTCACGATTGCGGTCGACCGCGCCCACCCCGGTCACACCTGGTACTGCGGCCAGCGCCTTGCGCACCGCGTTCTCGCAGTGGCCACAGGTCATGCCCGTTACCTTCAGCTTGATCATCGTCGTCTCCGTTCTTTCTATCCCTCCCCGGGAGGGGTGGGTAAAGCAAGTATTGACCGACCGCCTGCGGACGTCAACCTGCGCCTTCGCGGTCAGCCGTCATGCGTTGTCACTCCCGGGTGGCGCAGTCATACTCAGGCCGGGACCGGCACGGAGTAGCTGATGAAAGCAGAAAAGGACACGGTGGTCTCTTTTCACTATCGCCTGAGCGATTCCGGGGGCGTCGCGCTTGGCGACAGCGGTGACCACGAGCCGGTCACCTACCTGCACGGTCACGGCAACCTGGTGCCCGGACTCGAGTCCGGCCTGCGCGGTCGGGAAACCGGCGACACTTTCACCGTCACCGTGCCGCCCGAACAGGGCTACGGTCTGCACCGCGACCTCCCGACCCAGCGCGTGCCGATCAAGCGCCTGCTCGGCAGCAAGCGCCCACGCCCAGGCGACGTGGTCGCCATCCAGGCCGACGACGGCACGCGCCAGATGACGGTGGTCAAGGTCGGCAAGTTCAACGTTGATGTCGATCCCAACCACCCGCTGGCAGGCCGCACGCTGCAGTTCGAGGTCGAGTTGCTCGACGTTCGCGACGCCACCGCCGAGGAGCTGACCCACGGCCACGCCCACGGTCCCGGCGGCCACCAGCACTAGCACCCACACACCTGATACTCGCCGACGAGGTTCACACGCCCCCATGAACGACAGCCACACCACCCGCAGCCTCGCGGTGTTCTGCGATTTCGAGAACGTCGCCCTCGGTGTCCAGGACGCCAAGTACGCCGCCTTCGACATCCGTCGTGTCCTCGAACGGTTGCTGCTCAAGGGCAACATCGTGGTCAAGAAGGCCTACTGCGACTGGGCCCGCTACAAGCAGTTCAAGGCGCCGATGCACGAGGCGTCGTTCGAACTGATCGAGATCCCGCACGTGCGCCAGTCGGGCAAGAACTCGGCCGACATCCGCATGGTCGTCGACGCCCTCGACCTCTGCTACACCAAGGCCCACGTCGACACCTTCGTGATCATCAGCGGCGATTCCGACTTCTCGCCACTGGTCAGCAAACTGCGCGAAAACGACAAGCTGGTGATCGGCGTCGGCGTCAAGCAGTCCACCTCCGACCTGCTGACCTCCACCTGCGACGACTTCATCTACTACGACGACCTGGTACGCGAGACCGGCAAGAAAAAACGCAGCCCACGCAAGGCGCCGACCGAGAAAGGCGGGCGCAAGGGCACCGCGGCAAAATCCGAGGACGACAACCGCCAGGAGGCGCTCGACCTGGTCCTGGAGACGGTCGAGGCGCTGTTCGAGGAGCGCGGCCCCGAGGAGAAGATCTGGGGCTCCATGGTCAAGCAGGCGCTGAAACGTCGTCACCCCGGCTTCAGCGAGGGTGCCCACGGTTTTCGCAGCTTCAACGTCCTGCTCGAGGAGATGCAGTCGCGCAAGCAGCTCGAACTCGAGCACGACGACAAATCCGGTGGCTACATCATCCGCAGCTTCGCCCAGGAAGATTAACCGGAAACGCTTGATAATCCTGGCCCATGGCTTAGGCTGGAAGCAACGATTTCGCGACGGGCGAGCCGGATGAGCGACGGTACCTTCGACATCCTCTTCTACGGCGTGGTCAAGCCGGGGCATGACCCGGAGCAGGCACGCGTCAACCTCGCGGCCCTGTTCAAGACCGACCGGTCCAAGGTCGACGCACTCTTCTCAGGCAATGAGGTGGTGATCAAGCGGGGGGTCGACGAGACCACCGCCAAGCGCTACCAGGCCGCGTTCGCCGAGGCTGGACTGGTCTGCCAGCTGCGCGACTCTTCTGCCGCCCCGCCGCCGGCAGCCGGGGTCGCGAGTGACGGCGAAGGCGGGGAGGGCGACGTCACCATCGCCGCCGAGGGCAGCCGACTGGCGCCGGAGTCCGAGCCGCCACCGCAGGCTCCCGACACCAGCCATCTCAGCGCGGCCGAGACCGGCATCGACGTCCTCGAGGGTGTCGAGACCGAACCGCCGCCACCTCCGCCCGATATCAGCCATCTTTCGGCCAGCGAAGAGGTCGAGGACCTGCTCGAGGGAGTGGAGCGTGAACCGCCGCCACCACCGCCCGACATCAGCCATCTCAGCGCGGCCGAAACCGGTACCGACGTCCTCGATGGCGGCGCCGAGGAACCGCCACCGCCCGCGCCCGACACCAGCCACCTGAGTACCGCCGAGACCGGTACCGACGTTCTCGACGAGACCGCCCCCGAACCACCGCCACCGCCACCCGACACCAGTCACCTGAGTCTCGACGAAGACAAGACCGGCTGATCCGGCTAGGCGTATCGTTTCGATTGTCGCCCGCCCGCGCCACAACCGGCTGTCGCACCAGTGCCAGCCTATCCTGAAGACCTGTTACCAGGCGCATTCGCGAAGCGGTGCGCACCACTGAGATCTAGGCCGTCAGGCATACCGATCCGCGCCGTCGGTCGGGAAATCGGCACAGAGGAGGGCAAGGATGCCGCGCATCGGCCTTCGGTCCTTGGCGGCGAGAAACATCTAACGCCTGTCCCTGTTGGCTCAGGCGTGTGGCCCGGGGGGCTCAGGGCATCTGGATGCCGCCACCTGGTATGCCGCCTCCGCCACTCTTGGGGATGACGATCTGCGAGGCCTGCTCGCGGCGCGCTTCCTCGATCTGGCGCGCGGTCTGCTCGAGCTGCACCTCGGCGGCGGCGGCGAAGTTTTCGACCGCTTCACTCAACGACGCGGCCTCGATCTGGAATGCCAGCGGAATCGCGCCCATCGGCGTCATCAGCTGAGCCTGGCCGACGTAGAGCACCGCCCGCGACGGATCGATCTCGCCCGTGCTGTCCACCGGCGTCATCCGGCGGATGGTGCCGACCTTCTGGTCGGAGAATGTCTCCTCGCTGTAGAGCGAGGTTGGGTCCATTTTCAGGTCGGCAGCGGATTCTTGGCTCATCTCGGGGTCCGTTGGGTCAGTCGCGAAGGGTGGGCAGGGTAGCAGATGGCCGGCTAAACCCCGAACTCCTCGTAGAGGTCACGCAAGCCGGCCTTGTTGTCGAGGATCTCCTCGCGGGTCAGGCCGTCGAGCTCGTGCGGGAAGATCAGCCAGTCGTCGGTCTGGTGGACGAAGTAGTCCGGTACCAGGTCGGTTTCGTTGTTGGCCGGCTTGAACCACGGCGTGGCGATACGGATGTCGTCCGGGGTGTTGCGCCGCGCCTGTTCGCGCAGCGTGTCGACCACCGCCTTGATGCTGTGCCCGGTGTCGAAGACGTCGTCGACCAACAGCAGCGGGTCGTTGGCGTTGATGCTGTCGACGATGTAGCCGAGTCCGTGGACACGCACCTCGCGGTTGCGCTCGGCGATGCCGGTGTAGGAGGAGGTGCGGATAGCGATGTGGTCGGACTCGACCCCGAAGGCGTCGAACAGCTCCTGCACGGCGATGCCGACCGGCGTACCGCCACGCCAGACCCCGACGATGAAACTCGGGCGGAAGCCACTCTTGAGGATCATCAGGGCGAGGCGGAAGGAGTCCTCGAGCAGCTCCTGCGCCGTGATGTAATGCTTGTCGATCATGCCCTGTCCAGCGTGCCCATTGCAGCTAACCTAACCCCGGCCCGCTCGGGGGCGCAACTGCGCCGGATCAACCCGGCCGGCCGTGGCGTTTGCCTGTCCGGCGGGTGCCGGTTAGCCTCACCGGACCAGCGTCGCGGCAGCCTGTCGCACGTGCCATCACGGAATAACCGCCATGCAAGCGATCGTCCGCCACTTCAGGCTCGAGGAACGCGGCACCACCGTCGCCACCGAGGTGCGCGCCGGGTTCACCACCTTCCTGACCATGGCCTACATCCTGTTCGTCAATCCGCAGATCCTCAGCCTGACCGGCATGCCGGCGGCCGACGTCGCCGTCGCCACCGCGCTGGCCGCGGCGCTGGCGACGCTGATGATGGGGCTATTCGCCAACTTTCCCTTCGCGCTGGCGCCGGGCATGGGGCTCAACGCCTACTTCACCTTCGGCGTGGTCCAGGGCATGGGCGTCGACTGGCCGGTTGCGCTGACCGCGGTACTGATCGAGGGCGTGCTGTTCATGGCCCTGGCGATGACCGGGGTGCGCACGCTGCTGGTCAACGCCATCCCGCGCTGCATCAAGATCGCCACCATCACCGGCATCGGCCTGTTCCTGGCGATCATCGGCTTCGAGAACGCGTCGCTGACGGTCGACCACCCGGCAACGCTGGTCACCCTTGGCGACCTGAAAAGCCCGGCGGTGCTACTGGCTTTTGCCGGCATCATCCTGATCGCCGCGCTGATGGTGAAGCGGATCAAGGGCGCGGTGCTGATCGGCATCCTGGTGCTAACCGTCGTCAGCTGGGTCACCGGGCTGGCCCCCGTACCGAGTTCGTTCGTCGCCATGCCGCACCTGCCACGCGAGACACTGTTCGCCATCGATTTCAGCCAGGTCTTCACCGGGACGATGCTGACCGTGATCATCGCCTTCCTGTTCGTCGACCTGTTCGACACCGCCGGCACGCTGCTCGGTGTCGGCCGGTTGGCCGGGCTGCTCGACAAGGACGGCAACCTGCCGGGCTCGGAACGCGCCTTCATGGCCGACGCCACCGGCACCACCGCCGGTGCTCTGCTCGGCACCAGCACCGTGACCACCTACATCGAGTCGGCAACCGGCATCGAGGAGGGCGGTCGCACTGGCCTGACCGCCGTGGTGGTCGCCGGGCTATTCCTGCTGTCACTGTTCTTCACGCCGCTGTTCACCTCGGTACCGGCGCTGGCGACGGCGCCGGCGCTGATCGTCGTCGGCGCGATGATGATGCTCGGCGCGCGCGACCTCGACTGGACGCAGATGGATGAGGCGGTGCCGGCCTTCCTGACGGTGGTGGCGATGCCGTTTACCTACTCCATCGCTCACGGCATCACCCTCGGGATCGTCTCCTTCGTGCTGATCCACCTGGTCACCGGCCAGACCAACAAGATTCACCCGGTGATGTGGGGCCTGGCCGGCCTGCTGATCGCCTTCCACGCCCTGTGAATGGTTCGGCCGACAGCGTCCTCGAAGCGGACTGCCGAGCCGCAATCCGGGCCGTTCCCGGCTTTCCCAAGCCCGGCATCGTCTTCCGTGACATCACCCCGCTGCTCGCCGACGGACCGCTGTTCCGTCGTGTCACGCACCACTTCGCCACCACCTGCGAACGGCTCGGCTGGCAGCCCGACGTGCTGGTGTCGCCGGAGGCGCGCGGTTTCATCTTCGGCGCCGCGCTGGCGCACGAGCTCGGCATCGGCTTCGTCCCGGTGCGCAAGCCGGACAAGCTGCCGCACGACACCCGCCGCGTCGAGTACGCCCTCGAATACGGTAACGACGCCATGGAGATCCATGTCGATGCCCTGCGGCCGGGCCAGCGCGTGGTGCTGATAGACGACCTCCTCGCCACCGGCGGCACCATGGCCGCCTGCGCCGAGTTGATCGCGGCCCATGGCATCACCGTCGATGGCGCGCTGTTCCTGGTCGAGCTGTCGGCACTTGGTGGGCGCCAGCGCCTGGCACCGTGGCCGGTGCACGCGCTGGTCGACTACCCGGATTGATCCTGGCGCCAGCGTGGCACCCACTGTACCAATGTGCTGCGCAGGGCTTCGAGTCGCAGCGGTTTGCCGAGGTGACCGTCCATGCCGGCATCGCGACATGCGCTGACGGTGGCGCTGTCGATGTCGCCACTGAGGCCGACGATCGGAGTGTGTTGCCCGGCAGATTCCTGCTGGCGGATCGCACGCGTCGCCTCGAAGCCGTCCAGCCCGGGCATTCGGCAGTCCATCAGCACCAGGTCGAAACGGGCATTTTCAAGCGCCGCGACCGCCTCAGGCCCATCCTCCGCCAGATCGGCCTCGCAACCGAGCCGACGCAGCATCGCCATGATCACCTGTTGGCTGGGGTGATCGTCTTCGGCCACCAGGACGCGTGGCGTGCCGTCGCCGGTGTCGACCTCACGCGAGGCCGCTCGCGCCGGAGCGGCACACACCTCCAGAGGCACGTCGAACCTGAAGCGGCTTCCTTCACCATCGCGGCTCTCGACCTCGAGCCGGCCACCCATGATCCCGACCAGGCGACTGGAGATGGCAAGCCCCAGCCCGGGACCACCGAATCGGCGGGTCAGGGTCTCCTCAACCTGCGCGAACGAGTCGAAAATGCGCGCGACCGCCGCCTCTGGAATACCGACGCCGGTATCGGCGACCACCACCTGCAGACGGGATCCGGCCTCCTCGATCTGCTGTTCGACATGCAGCGATACCGTGCCCTCCGGAGTGAACTTGATTGCGTTGTCGAGCAGATTCTCGATCACCTGCCCGAGGCGGGTTGCGTCGAAACGTGCCCAAGATGCCAGGTCCGGGTCGGCCCGGATGTCGAAGGTGAGGCCTCGGGCAACCGCCCGCTCGCGCAAGTCGGCGATCAGCATCTCGAGCCACGGCCGCAGCTCGGTCTCGACCGGGTCAAGCTCCATGAACCCGGCCTCGATACGCGACAGGTCGAGTAGGTCGTTGAGCAGCCGCAGCAGACCGTTACCGGATTCGATCGCTGTGACAGCTTGCAAATGCTGCTCTGCCGGCAGCGGATGATCACCAAGCAGGTGCAGCATGCCCAGCAGGCCATTCATCGGCGCACGGATCTCGTGGCTGAGATTGGCCAGGAAGCGGCTCTTGGCCGCACCCGCCTCCTCTGCGGTCTCCTTGGCGGCGCGCAGCGCCTCCACGGCCTCGCGCCGCTCGGCGATCTCGGCGACCAACTCCGCGTTCGCCTGCTCCAGTGCATCCTTACGCTGCTCTACCCGCGCCTCCAGCTCGTCTCGGGTGCGCGCGAGAACCGACTGGGAAGCGAGCCGGGTCGAGATGTCGCGGGCGAAAGTGACGTACACCATGCCGTCCTGACTGTCGAACGCGGCAATCTTCAGCTCCACCGGCAGCGGATCAGCATGAGGCCGGCGCAGCCAGTCCTCGAACACAGTCGCCAGTCCCGGCTGCAGGCCAGCGCGGGCCGTCTGCTGTGACTCGGTGATGAAGCCGGAGACGATCCGCGACATCGACTGCGAAAGCAGTTGTTCACGTTCGTGCCCGAGAACGCGGCACGCCTCACGGTTGACGTCGAGAATCCGCCCCTGGGCGTCGTGCAGCAGGACGGCGTCGCCAGCGTACTCGATGAACTGGTGCAGTCGGGCCTCACTCCGACGCAAAGCCTGCTCCACCAGGGCACGGGCGCCGACCTCGGTCCTTAGCGCATGGTTGGCCTGCTCCAGCTCCGCACGCCGGGCCGCCACCTCCCCGCGCAGCTCGGCCGGCAGCCGCACCAGGGTGGTGGCGAGCAGTCCGGCAACCACGGCCGAAAGCAGCACCAGCGCCAGCCCCTCGAACGGCAGGGGCGGGTCGCGCCAACCGTCATGCGGTACCACAGCCAGAATCCACTGGCCGTTAGGGACCTCGAAACGTACCTCCTGTGCCTCCTTCGGAACCCCGTCCAGGTTGCCAGCAAACACCTGTTGCCCACCCTCGGTGGGGGCGTCGCGCCAGAGCACGTAATCGAGTCCGGCGCGACTCAGCTGGTCGAGATCGGCGGCCTGCAGCAACACCTGCATGCGGATCAACGCGATGGCGAAACCCCAGAATTGACGCCCGGCGGTGAACACCGGCAGGCGCCCGACCACGGCAGTACCGCCCTGGATCAGCTCGAACGGTCCGGCGAGCACCAACTCGCCGGTATCGATGGCACGCAGCGCCTCGGCACGGCGGCGCGGGTCGTGCAGCAGGTCGTGCCCGATGGCGCGCTCGTTCCCGGCCAGCGGGTGGATGGTCGTGACCACCCCGTCGGGCGCCAGCTGCAGGCTGGAAATTCCGCCGTAGCTACGGATCAGGTCGTCGGCCAGGGTCGCGAAGTTGGGGATCACTTCGAACTGGCGTAGTACCGAGGCCAACGCGTAAGTAGACGACAACGAGCGGGCCAACTGCTGCTGCAGCGTAAACGCCTGCGCCGCGGCGACCTCGTTGACCAACTGCCGCTGGCGCTCCGCCTGGTGCTGTCGGTGCAACTGCAGATAACCGAGCCCGGCCAACAGCACAGCCACGGCCACCGTCAGGCCGACGATCCGGGCCGTCCAGCGCCCGTCGCGAGGTACGCTGTGACCTCGTTCAGCCATCGTCGTCGTCCCACGGCCGTGCCCAGCGCCCGACGACTCGTCGTAGCCGCTCGACGGTGATCGGCTTTGCCAGGTGGTCGTCCATGCCGACCGCGAGGCAGCGCGCGACATCTTCCGGCAACGCGTGGGCGGTCATCGCCACCACCGGCAGACGTTGTCCGTGGGGCTCGCGCTCGCGCAACAGACGCGTGGCTTCGTAACCGTCGAGCCGCGGCATCTGGCAGTCCATCAGGAGCAGGTCGAAGCGTTCGCGGGCAACAGCATCGAGTGCTTCCTGGCCATCGACTACGGCGGTGATCTCGCAACCGAGTCGTTTCAGCATGCCGACGGCGACCTGCCGGTTGACGGCATTGTCTTCGGCCACCAGGACGCGGCGATGTCTGACATCGCGCGTGGATCCCTGCCTTGTCTCTTCTGCCACACCTTCGTATGCCACCGGTAGCGCGGGCAACTCGATCCGGAAGGTGCTGCCCGCACCGGGGACGCTGTCGACGTCGATGGTCCCGCCCATGATCTCGACCAGTTGCCTGGCGATGGCCAACCCGAGGCCGGTGCCCCCGTAGCGACGGGCGATCGACCGGTTCGCCTGGGTGAAGGAGTCGAAAATAGCCTGCTGCACACGCGGCTCGATACCGACGCCGGTGTCCTGGACGACGACACGCAACCAACCGTCGCGAGGGCTGTCGGCATTGAGCATCACCTGACCGTCATCGGTGAACTTGACCGCGTTGCCTACCAGGTTGTTCAGCACCTGGCGCAGCCGTCCCGCGTCGACCAGGATCCAGGCTGGTAGCCCCGGATCGCACGCAAGCTCGAGTTCCACTCCTTTCTCCTGCGCGCGCCAGCGGTGCAGATCGACGATTTGGCGCAGCAGCGGCCTAGTCTCGACCTCGACCCGGCGAACCGCCGGCTGCCCGCGCTCGATGCGTGAAATGTCGACCAGTTCACCGAGCAGCCCCATCAACAACTTGCCAGATGCATCGGCCACCTCGGCGTAGCCACGCAGGTCGGGCGGCAGATCACCCTCGCGCAGCAGGCTGATCATGCCCAGTAGGCCGTTCATCGGCGTGCGTATTTCGTGGCTGATGATGCCGAGGAACTGGCTCTTGGCCCGGTTCGCGGCCTCGGCGGTCGCCTTGGCCAGCTGAAGTTCGTCCTCGGCCTGCTGGCGCTCCTGGGTCTCGTAGACCAGGCTTCGGTTGGCCGTCCGCAGTTCCGCAGTACGCACCTCGACCTGCTGTTCCAATGCGCTGTTGGCCTGCTCCAGCAGGTGCCTGGCCGCTTCGCGCTCGGCCACGTCCCGTGCCACGGCGATAAACTGCGACGGCTCCTGCTCCTTGATGCGCCCGATGCACACCTCAACCGGGATGCGACCGCCATCCTTGCGATGAAACTGACCGTTAATGGTCACTGTCTCACCACCAACAATCCGCTCCCAAGCGGCATCGAAGCCGATGAAGTCGTCCGACGGGGCCACATCGGTGACGCTGAGCTGCAGCAGTTCCTCGCGCGAATAGCCGAGCATTTGACATGCGGCTGGGTTGAGCTCGACGAAACGACCCGTTGCGTCGTGGACGTAGAGACCATCCGTGGCGTGCTCGAGTACCCCGCGGTAGCGCGCTTCGCTCTCTCGTAGCGCGTGCTCCACCACCTCACGCTCGGCGATCTCTCGGTGCAGATCGCGGTTGACGATGTCGAGATCCCGGGTACCCCGCGCCACCTCGGCGGCGAGACGCGCCGGGCGCCGCAGCTGCGACCAGACCAGCAGTGCCACTACCAGGCTGGTGAACAGGGCCAGGAGCCCATCCTGGGCCAGTGCCGTGCGGTCGCGCCAACCGCCGCGCGGGACCAGCGCCAGCTCCCAGTCGCTCCCGGCAACGTCGAAGCGGAAGGTCGCCGGTTTGCGTAGCGGTGCCTCGGTCGAGCTGGCGAACGGCTGCCAGCGACCGTCACGAAACTGTGCCAGCGCGAAGTCGAACCCGGCCTCGCCGAGTCGCTCGAGGCGCGACCCTCGTAGCAGATCCTCGATCTGGATCAGCGCCGTCGCAAAACCCCAGAAGCGCTCACCTTCGGGCATGTTCGGGACGAACACAGGGCTGCGCGCGATCAGGGCAACGCCGCCCTGGATCAGCTTCAGAGGCCCGGCAACCGTCAGCCGGTGCTCATCGATGGCAGCCTGCGCTTTGCTGCTACCCGGTGTAGCCGGGTCGAGCAGGTCGAGCCCGAGGGCGCTCTCGTTTCCTGTCAGCGGGTGGATATCACGGATGACACCGCCAGGTGCCAGCTGCAGGTTGGTGATGCCGCCATAGCTGGCGATCATGTCGTCGGCAAAGGCGGCGAAATCAGGTATGTCACCATACTGGCGGATGATCGAGTCGAGTGCCTCGACCGACGAAATGGACCGCGTCAGCTGCTGGCGTAGCGCCGTTGCCTCGACCAGTGCCCGTCCGGTGGCAGATGCCTGTGCGGCCGCGACGCGCCGCTCGTCGCGCAGGTCGACGTAGAGCATGCTGGCCGACAGCACACCCCCCAGCAGCAGCAGGCCCCAGAGACGTTCCCGCACACTCTCTCCCGACGCTCGTCAGCGTGAACACCGGTCGCGTAGCGTCCGATGCATCGTGGGCGATCCAGGGAACAGGTGCCGTGCCTTGGCAGTACCTGGCGGGTGGCCGTCTTCCCTGGGCCGCGCTTGTCGCGCACCCGCATCCCGGAGTCCGGCCCGGAAGGAGAGCGTACAAGGCAAAACTATGCCATGTAATCCAGGCTGGCAACCGCGTATTGGGGGTGCGAACCCTCTGCTAGACTCGGCGCCAGCCACCGACCGGACGCCCGATGACCCTGTTCCAGCTCCTCGCCGCCCTGCTGACGCTCGCCGCGCTGTTCAGCTACTTCAATCACCGGGTGCTGCGCCTGCCGCAGACCATCGGCGTGATGCTGGTCGCGCTGGTGGTCTCGCTCGGTCTGCTGCTGGCAGGGCCGCTCGCCGACGGCGTCGAGGCCATGGCGGCGGCCATGCTGCACGCGGTCGATTTTGACGACGCCCTGCTGCACGGCATGCTCGCATTCCTGCTCTTTGCCGGGGCGCTGCACGTCAACCTGGGTGACCTGGCGCAGCAGGGCCGGGTGATCGCGCTGCTGGCAACCGTCGGCGTGCTCGGCGCCACCTTCCTCGCCGGCGGCTTCGCCTGGCTGGTGTTCGGCGCCGTCGGCGTCGACGTACCGCTGCTCTGGTGCCTGGTGTTCGGCGCCTTGATCGCTCCGACGGACCCCATCGCCGTGCTCGGCATCCTCAAGACCGCCGGCGCACCGAAAAGTCTGGAGACCAAGATCACCGGCGAGTCGCTGTTCAATGACGGCGTCGCCGTAGTGGTCTTCCTGGTGCTGGTCGGTGTCGCCACGGGTGAGTCGCCGGCGACCCCCGGGGCGATCGCCTGGCTTTTCCTCCAGGAGGCGGTCGGCGGTGCGCTGTTCGGCGCCGCCTGCGGCTGGCTCGCCTACCGCATGCTGGCGACCGTCGATAACTACCAGGTCGAAGTGCTGATCACGCTGGCGCTGGCCACTGGGGTCTACGCCCTGGCCGAAGCGTGGCACCTGTCGGCGCCGATCGCTATCGTCGTCGCCGGCCTGCTGGTCGGCAACCACGGCCGCATGCTCGGCATGTCGGACAAGACCCGCGAGCACCTCGACACCTTCTGGGAACTGGTCGACGAGACGCTCAACGCGGTGCTGTTCCTGCTAATCGGCATGGAGCTGCTGGTGCTGAGCTTTCGCGGCGAGTACCTGGTCGCCGGCCTGGTGCTGATCCC
>CAXMPC010000037.1:0-1658 GCA_964195335.1 uncultured Gammaproteobacteria bacterium
ACGAAGTGCGGCCAGTGGTCGGCGCCCGGCACCAGCTCGCGCAGGTTGGCGAACATCTGGCAGCCGTTGCAGACGCCGAGTCCGAAGCTGTCACCGCGGCCGAAAAAGGTGGCGAACTGGTCACGCACGCGCGCATTGAACAGAACCGACTTGGCCCACCCCTCGCCAGCGCCGAGAACGTCGCCGTAAGAGAAGCCGCCACAGGCGACAATGCCCTGGAAGTCATCGAGCCCGACACGTCCCTCGACCAGGTCGCTCATGTGGACGTCGACGGCGGCAAAACCGGCACGGTCGAATGCCGCCGCCATCTCGACCTGGCCGTTGACCCCCTGCTCGCGCAGTACGGCAATCCGCGGGCTGACGCCGATCGTGACCATGGGTGCGGCGATGTCCCCGGCCGGATCGAAAGCCAGGTGCGCGCCACCAAGCCCCGGGTCCTCGACGTCGAGCAGCCTCGCATACTCCTCGTCGGCACAGGCAGGATGGTCACGCAGCGTCTGCATGCGCCAGGTGGTCTCGGACCAGGTCCGGTGAAGATCGGTGCGCGTGGCATCGAGCAGCACCTCGTCGCCCCGGCGCATGACAATGCGATCACCCGTCTGCGGCCGGCCCAGGCGATGGACACAGTCACCAAGCCCGGCTTGGTCGAAACGCGACAGAACGGTAGCGACATCGTTCGATCGTACCTGTACGACCGCGCCCAGTTCTTCGTTGAACAGTGCCGCGACCGGGTCGGCTCCCAGGCCTGCGACGTCGACATTGAAACCGACGCGACCGGCGAAGGCCATTTCGCACAGCGTCGCCAACAAGCCACCGTCGGCACGGTCATGGTAGGCGAGCAACAGGCCCTCGCTACCGCATTCCTGGACGGTGGCGAAAAAGGCGGCGATCCGCGCCGGGTCGTCGAGGTCCGGCGGCTCGTTGCCGATCCGACCGTAGACCTGGGCCAGGGCCGAGCCACCGAGGCGCTGACGCCCTCCACCGAGGTCGACCAGGAGAAGTTCGGTGTCACCGAGGTCGTCACGAAGTTGTGGCGTCAACGACTGGCGTACGTCGGTCACCGGGGCGAAGGCCGAGATGATCAGTGACAGCGGGGCGACCACCTCGCGTGGGCCGTCCTCGGTCTCCCAGGCGGTGCGCATCGACATCGAGTCCTTGCCGACCGGGATGGCGATGCCGAGCGCCGGACAGAGTTCCATGCCGACCGCGTGCACGGCGTCGAACAGCGCGGCGTCCTCGCCCGGACTGCCGGCCGCGGCCATCCAGTTGGCCGAGAGCTTGACGTCGCCGAGCGCTGCGACCGGCGCGGCGGCCAGGTTGGTCAGCGCCTCGCCGACCGCCATCCGTGCCGAGGCGGCGGCATCGAGCAGCGCCACCGGAGTGCGCTCGCCCATGGCCATCGCCTCGCCGACGTAGCCTTCGTAGCCGGAACAGGTCACGGCGCAGTCGGCGACCGGTACCTGCCACGGCCCGACCATCTGGTCGCGTGCTACCAGGCCGGTGACGGTGCGATCACCGATGGTGATCAGGAAGGTCTTGTCGGCCACGGTCGGCAGCCGTAACACCCGGTCGACCGCCTCGGCGAGTTCGATGCCGGTGGTGGAGAAATCGTCACTGGCCGGCGCGACCCGGGTGACATCGCGCTCCATCTTCGGCGG
>CAXMPC010000038.1:0-2207 GCA_964195335.1 uncultured Gammaproteobacteria bacterium
GCCGCCGGAAGCGGGGGTGCGCTACCTCTATCATGATCCTTGTCACTCGCCGTCCAAGACCCACGACCCGGTGACCGTCGCCGCCAGCCTGCTCGGCCAGGACGTCGTGCTCTCCGACCGCTGCTGCGGCGAAGCCGGGACGTTCGCCGTCGCCCGGCCCGACATCGCCACCCAGGTGCGCTTCCGCAAGGAGGCGGAGCTGAAGAAAGGGATCGCCCAGGTCGGTGGTGGCGGCGATGACGGTCCCGAGGTGCGGCTGCTGACCAGCTGTCCGGCGTGCCAGCAGGGGCTGTCGCGCTACCGCGACTCGACCGGCCTGGAAACCCGCTACCCGGTGGTCGAACTGGCGCGGCGGCTGCACGGTGACGACTGGCAGGAGGCATTCGTCTCACAGGCGCAGAAGGGCGGTATCGAGCGGGTGCTGCTGTAAGTCGCCCTGTTCTCTAAAAAGGGGTCGGTGACCTTATTCGAGTCCAGCAATGAGCAGTAGCTTTGCTTCTGTCAATTCAGGTCTAAGCTAACTGCACCGATCCATATCCAATCGGCACACTCCAGGGAAGGAGGCCTGCCATGCCAAGGAGACGGCGCATGTACCTGCGTCACGTGCCCTGCCACGTGGTGCAGCGAGGCGTTAACCGCCAACCGACGTTCTTTAGTTCGGCGAATTACTGTTACTACCTGGACAGTCTCGCCGAGGCGTGCACCAAACACGGCGTTGCGTTGCACGCTTATGTCTTGATGACCAACCATGTCCACCTGTTGATGACGCCGCGTGAGCAGGCAGAGGGCATCTCGCGGGTGATGCAATCACTGGGGCGGCGCTACGTCTACCACGTCAACAACCTGTACGAGCGCACTGGTACGCTGTGGGAGTCGCGTCACAAGGCGAGCCTGGTCGAGTCTGACGGCTACCTGCTGGCCTGCAGTCGTTACATAGAGCTCAACCCGGTGCGCGCGGGAATGGTCGTTCTCCCGGAGGACTATCGCTGGTCAAGTTACGCTAGCAATGCGCTCGGGACAGCCACTTCCTGCCCGGTCGAGCCGCACCCGACCTACCTCGGGCTCGGAGATAACCCGAGTTTGCGCCACGCAGCCTACCGCGAGCTGTTCAGCACGGCGATGGATCCCGGTCAGCAACAGGCGATCCGGAAGGCTATATCCACGTCGCTGCCATGTGGCGATCATCGCTTTCGCGAGCAGGTCGAGCACGCACTGGGCCGCAAGCTGGGTTACGCGCACCGAGGGCGCCCAAGGGGAAGGGCAGGAAATAAGGTCACCGACCCCTTTTGAAGAGGTGCGACAGAGGTCTTGCCCCTGAGTGCTGGCCCGCACAAGCTTGTATCCATTAAGCTTGCCGGTCATCGCGCCGGGACCGGCATGCCGCCTCCCGCATTGAATTAAAGAGGGAAATCGATGAGCTACGAAAATATCCTGGTCGAAACGCACGGCCCGGTCGGCTTGGTCCGGCTGAACCGCCCGCAGGCGATGAACGCGCTGTGTGCCGCCCTGATCAGAGAATTGGGCCAGGCGCTGGACGTCTTCGAGGCCGACGACGCCATCGGCGCCATCGTCCTGACCGGCAACGAGAAGGCCTTCGCCGCCGGGGCCGACATCAAGGAGATGCAGTCCAAGACCTTCATGGACGCCTACCTGGAGGACTTCATCACCAACGGCTGGGAGCGGATCACCACCTGCCGCAAGCCGGTGATCGGCGCCGTGGCTGGCTACGCCCTCGGTGGCGGCTGCGAGGTGGCGATGATGTGCGATTTCATCCTCGCCGGCGACAACGCCAGGTTCGGCCAGCCGGAGATCACCATCGGCGCCATCCCGGGGGCCGGCGGCACCCAGCGCCTGACACGCTTCGTCGGCAAGTCGAAGGCAATGGAAATGTGCCTGACCGGGCGCATGATGGATGCCGAGGAGGCCGAGCGCGCCGGGCTGGTCAGTCGTATCGTGCCGGTGGCCGAACTGGTCGACGAGGCAATCAAGACCGCGACCAAGATATGCTCCTTCTCGCGCCCGATGACCATGCTGGCCAAGGAGTGCGTCGACGTCGCCTACGAGACCACGCTCGCCGAGGGCATCCGCTACGAACGGCGCATGTTCCACGCCTGCTTCGCGACCGACGACCAGAAGGAAGGCATGGCCGCTTTCGTCGAGAAGCGCAAGCCTGCGTTCAAGGGGCGCTGATGCGCGCATGACGGGGA
>CAXMPC010000039.1:0-43410 GCA_964195335.1 uncultured Gammaproteobacteria bacterium
TACAGGCACGGCGAGAGATCGTGTGGCTTGTTGCCTCGGACGCCGGCAATCGAATGGTTAGACTTGGCCGCCGCCGAGTCGACGGAACAGCTGCAAGGTCTCATCAGCCAGACTACGTGTCAGTTCGCCGCTGCCGATTTCGCGTGAAAGCGGTCCCGCCTGGCCCGACCAGAGCGACGAAAAATCAGCTTTGCCTGTGGCCTCGGCCTGCACCTTCAGTGGCGCCAGCGCGGCACCGGCGGTGGGGAAGGCCGGAGTGTCGGTCGACATCGGGCCGACCTCGCGCATCACCCGGTTGACTACGCTGCGCGCCGGCCGCCCGGAGAAGAGGTTGGTTAGCGCGGTGCCGTCGTCGGCCATTTCACGCAGCGCGGCCTGGTGCAGGTCGCTGATCAGGGCCTCGGGCGTCAACAGGTAGGCGGTGCCGATCTGGACCCCGCTGGCGCCGAGTGCGAATGCCGCGGCAATACCGCGTCCGTCGGCGATGCCTCCCGCCGCGATCACCGGGACGCTGACCGCATCGACCACCTGCGGCACCAGTGCGAGGGTGCCGACCTGGGTAGCGATCCGGTCGTCGAGGAACATGCCACGGTGGCCGCCGGCCTCCACCCCCTGGGCGATGACGGCATCACAACCGCGTGCCTCCAGCCAACACGCCTCGGCAACCGAGGTCGCCGAGCTGATCACCCGGCAGCCGGCCTGTCTGACCCGCTCGAGCAGCGGTTCTGCCGGCAGTCCGAAATGGAAACTGATCACCGCAGGCACGGTCTCCTCGACCAGTTCGCAGAGCGTTTCGTCGAACGGGGCGCGTACAGGTGCCGGCGTGGCCTGGACCGGGTCGAGTCCGTACTCGACATAGAAAGGTGCCAGTCGCTTTTTCCAGGCGGCCTCGCGTGCCGGGTCCGGTGATGCTGGCGTGTGACAGAAGAAGTTGATGTTGAACGGCCGCGTCGTGGTGGCACGGATGAGGTCAATCTCGGCACGCACTGTGATCGCGTCGAGCATGGCGCACGGCAGCGATCCGAGTCCGCCGGCCGCACTGACGGCGCTGGCCATCGCCGCGCCGTTGGCCCCGGCCATCGGTGCCTGGATGATCGGCAGTTCGACGCCGAGGAGGTCGGTCAGGTGGTTGTCGGGCCACATCGGTCCTGTCTCCCGGGATGAGTTTGGGGTAGCTATAGCACGTTGGTTGTGGATTGGAATGCAGTCCGCGCGACAGCCAGCACCATCACGACCATACTCAAGCGCATGGAATCGCCGACCATCGGAGTTGCCATGAACACCCCCCGACTCATCCTGCTGCTTCCCCTGCTGTTGTTCCTCTGCCTGGCGACAGCCCAGGCCGCCGGTCTGACTGAGGCCCAGGTGCTCGGTACCATCGGGGCCCTGAAGGAACTCGAGGCGACCTTCGGTCAGTCCGGCAAGGACGAGGCACCACGCACCGAAATCGGCGCCTTTGCCAGTAACCAGAGCGATGTGGACAAGGCCATGGCGATCCTGCGACGCCACGGATTTGAAACCGTCGAAGAATGGACCCTGGTGGCGCAGCGCGTCGTCAACGCCTATATCGCGGTCAAGATGGCCGACCAGCAGCCCGATGTCGAAGCGGAGATGCGTCGGGCACGCGCCGAGATCGAGGCGAGTGACATGAGCCCGGAACAGAAGCAGCAGATGATGGCGATGATGGAGCAGTCGATGGCCTCGGTGCGGTCGATGGCCGACGCCTCGGACGAGGACGTGGCCACGGTGCAGCGGGTGCTCCCGGAACTCGACGCCTACTTCGAAAAGTAGACCGCTTGCCTGCAGGCGTCGTCCCCGGCTACCAGAAGGTGGTCAGGGCGACGATCAGCGTGTCGGTTTCGGTGCCGATGCTCGGCTTCGAGCGGATGCCGAGGTAGCTGGCCTTGATGCCCAGCCGTCGTGACAGCGGGTAGCCGAAAGCCAGTGCGTAGGCGATGTTCTCCTTGCGGTCGTTCTTTTCCACGCCGTTGACCTCCGACCGGGCGCCGATACCGGCCCCGACACTCGCGCTGGTCCATAACCCCGGCCGGAAGGTGTAGATGAGATGTCCCTGGAGGGTGTAGAGCGGGTCCTGTTCCAGGGTGTTGCCGTTGTAGAAAGAGTCGTTTTCGGTGGTGAGCCAGACCCCGCCAGTCACTTCGAAAGTCCACCTGTTCCGGGTATGGACGACCCCGAGTTGCGGACGCAGTGTGTAGCGGTTGCGACCGAGGTTGATCAGCTTGTCCTTCTGGTAGTCGCCGGTCGGCAGGTGCAGCGCCAGCGCCGCGCCGACGATGGTCTCGTTCCTGGTTGCGGCTCGGTAGGCTGCATAGTCCTTGCCTTTGAGCGGAGGCGCGCCGTAGAGGTTCACTGCGAAGCGGACCACGGAGTCGGTCAGGCCCTTGCGTGTGGCCGAGGCGGGCGCACCGTCCAGCCGTCCTGACCAGTGCCCCTCCTGGTAACCCGTTGCCAGGCCGATGCGGGCCGAACGGTCGAGAAGTTCGAACGTCCGGATGTATTTCATGACCCACGTATGGAGTTGCATCGTGGCATTTTCGATCCGCAGCACCGGGTCGAAACTGATGTCACCCTCGGTGTAGGCGTAGGCACCGCCTAGGAAGTTGGTGTCAACCGGAAGGTGAGACCAGTTGCGGGGCGTGAGTTCCTGCGCGATGGCGTGAGGCGCCAGGCCCACCAGCAGCAGCCAGACCGGGGCGAGGCCCAGGAGTCGTCGGCGTGATGATGCGCTGGGTTTCTCGTGATGCCTGGTGGCAGGTGTCAGGTGGTGCATGCGGCCCCGAAATGGACTTGGACTTTTTCGACGACGACATCGAGACTGTTCGCCACACTCGCGCTGAGCCCGGTGCCCTCGCCGAAATCGTTTCCCTCGATGGCCACCAGGACCAGCCGTGCCGGAAGCCGGTCCAGCACCCGGGCCATTTCGATCGCCTCGCCGACACCGAAGCGGTGAGTGGAATGTTGGCAGAGTTCGGCCGGTACCGGGTCGTGTCGCGCCTCGATACGGGTGATCCGGCCCGGTTCACCCGCGGGGGCGGCGGCGTCGAACAGCCACACGGCGTTGCGCCCCTGCCAGGCGTCGATCAGGCCGGCGCCTTCGCCGGAGAGGAGGAGCGTGTCGACCTGGCCCCCAAGAAGGGCCGCCAATCGGTCGACGACGGCCGGGCCGACGCCGTCGTCGCGACGCCAGCGGTTGCCGGCGCCGATCAGCAGGGGCTTGGGCATCGGGTTGCGGTTCGGGCTTTAGCCCGACGCGGCCGTCGATGTCGGACTGAAGTCCGACCCACATGGAAAGATTGTCGAGTTGAAGCCCGACCTGCAAAGAGGATCATCGCCGGTCGATGTTCAGCTTCAGGAAGTGTGCGGAGCAGGAGATGCAGGGATCGTAGTTGCGGATCGCCTGCTCGCAGCGCCATTTCAGTGCCTCGTCGTCAAGGTCGAGGTTGGCTTGGGCGACGTGCAACAGGTCGGACTCGATGATGCGCTGGTTGACCGACGTGGGTGCGACGATCTTGGCATCGGTGATCAGGCCGCCGTCATCGAGGGTGTAGCGGTGGTAGCAGAGGCCGCGCGGCGCCTCGGTGCAGCCGGAACCGGTGCCGGCGCGAGGCACGACGTCAATGTTGGGGGCTGCCGGTCGCTGCCAGCTCTCGACGATGCGCAGCGACTCCTCGAAGGCGAACACCGTTTCGACGGCACGCGCCAGCAGGCTCTTGAACGGGTTGTTCGAGCCCTCGGCGAGGCCGACCGATTCGGCGGCCTTGCGCGCCCGCGGCGTCAGTTTGTCGTGATTGACCTTGAGCCGGGCGAGGGGGCCCAGGTGGGCGCGTTCGCCGTCGAGGAAATCGCTCTGCAACGAATTGGAGTGCTCGACGTGGTGCTCGGTCAGGATGGTGTCGTATTCGGGGATGGAGACGTCGACCCCCTTGTTGGAGACCAGTCGTCCCTCGGTGATGGCGTACTCGTTGGGGTGGCGCAGGGCGAGGAAGTGATAGTCCTGTTCGAAGTCGGGGAAATCGAGCTTCGCCAGGTCGGTGACGGTCTGCTCCGCGGCCTCGAGACCCCAGGCGAGGTCGTCGATGAAGGCGTCGAGTTCGGACTTCTCCGGGACGCGGTAGAAGCCGCCGACGCGGACGTTGACCGGGTGGATCTCGCGGCCGCCGGTCAGGGTCATAAGCGCATTGCCGATCTTTTTCATGCGCAGGCCACGGCGCACCAGGTCACCGTGATCCTTGGCCATGGCGATGGCGTCCTGGTAGCCGAGGAAATCCGGCAGGTGGAGCATGAACATGTGCAGCACGTGGGACTCGATCCACTCGCCGCAGTAGAGCAGTCGGCGCAGTTCGCGCAGTTGGCCATCGACGGTGACGCCGCAGATCGACTCCATGGCATGACAGGCGCCCATCAGGTAGGCCACCGGGCAAATGCCGCAGATGCGCGCGGTGATGTCTGGCGCCTCGCGGAAGTCACGCCCGCGCAGGAAGGCCTCGAAAAAGCGTGGTGGTTCGAAGATGCGGAAGTTGGCCTTGGTCACCTTGCCGTCGCGGATCACCAGGTCGAGCGCGCCCTCACCCTCGACACGGGCGAGGGTGTCGACGGTGATGGTCCTACGTTTCATGACGGCGGCTCTCGTCGCGGAAGGCAGGGGCATTGGCGTTGAAGCTGCGGTAGAGCCGGACCAGCTGTTCCGGTGACTGGCCGAGCTCGGCCAGGTGTGCGCTCAGCGCCGCCGGGTTGGCGGTTGGTGCCGGGCCGAAGCAGCCGTAGCAGCCACGTTGATGTTTCGGGCAGAGCGCCCCGCAGCCGGCCAGGGTCACTGGGCCGAGGCAGGGAGTGCCGTGAGCGACGGTGACGCAGACGTTGCCGAGGCGCTTACATTCCTCGCAGACGCTGTGGTCGGGCAGTACCGGGATACGGCCGCGCAGCAGCGAGGCGAGGGTGGCCAGCAGCTGGCCTTTGTCGATCGGGCAACCGTGCAGCTCGAGATCGACCTGGACATGGTCGGCGATCGGTGTCGAGGTGGCCAGGGCATCGAGGTACTCGGGGTGGGCATAGACGGTGCGACTGTAGTCGTCGACGTCAGCGAAGTTGCGTAGCGCCTGGATGCCGCCGCTGGTGGCGCAGGCGCCGATGGTGACCAGCAGCTTCGACTGCTTGCGCACCGCCTTGATCCGCTTGGCGTCATGCGCGGTGGTCACTGAGCCTTCGACCAGCGAGACGTCGTAGGGTCCGGGCAGCACGGCGCGGGTCGCTTCGGGGAAGTAGGCGATGTCGACGGCGTCGGCGACCGCAAGCAACTCGTCTTCGCAGTCGAGCAGGCTCAGTTGGCAGCCGTCACAGGAGGCGAATTTCCAGACGGCGAGCTTCGGCTTGTGGGGCTTGGCCATCAGAGGTTCCTTTACAGCTCCCTGGCGTGAAAGGCCGGACCGATACGGTCGAAGGAGAAGACCGGGCCATCCTTGCAGATGAACTCGGGTCCGAGCTGGCAATGGCCGCACAGGCCGACGGCACAGTGCATGTTGCGCTCCATGGACACGAACAGCTGCGTGTCGGGTACGCCGTGCTCCTGCAGTTTGCCGACCGTGAAGCGCATCATCACCTCCGGTCCGCAGATAAACGCGACGCTGTGGTCCGGGTCGAAGCGGTGCACTCGCGGATCGATCAGCTTCGGCACCACGCCGACGCGCCCGGCCCAGCTGGTGTCGGCGGCGTCGACGGTGGCTTCGACGAAAAGGTCGAAGCGGCCGCGCCAGCGCTCGAGTTCCTTGCGGAACAGGATGTCGGCCGGCGTTCGGGCGCCGTAATAGATGGCCACACTGCCGTAGCGGGCCCGGTTGGCGAGGACGTGGTAGATCGCCGGACGCAGTGGGGCGAGGCCGAGGCCGCCAGCGATGATCAGGATGTCACTGCCTTCGGCCTCCTCGACCGGCCAGCCGACTCCGTACGGGCCACGCACGCCGATTTCATCACCCTTGGCGAGTTTGCGCATGACATCGGTGACCGCGCCCACCGCGCGCACGGTGTGAATAAGCGTCTCCCCGGCCGGGTCGCCGCTGATGCTGATCGGAATCTCGCCGACGCCGTGCAGGTAGAGCATGTTGAACTGGCCCGGCATGTAGGCGAGTGGGTCACCGCCGTCAGCCGGTTCCAGCTCCCAGGTGAAGACGTCCGGGATCTCGCGCCGCAGGCGGGTGATCCGGAACGGACTCGGCAGCATCGAGGCAGGCAGGTTCTTGGCGGTGGCGTCCATGTTCTAGCGTCGCTTCTCCGGGGTGCCGTAGACATCCATCAGCTGCATGCGGACCGCGGTCAGTCGTTCCGCAATCACCGGGATGAAACGCTTGAACACTTCGTAACCGACCGAGTGGTCGTCGGCACACTTGCCGCGCAGGCACTTGCCGTCGAGGCTGATGGCGCGCACCAGCGACGTCGCGCGGGCGTCGTTGGACCACTTGTGTGGCGGCACCAGCCAGGACCAGCCGGCGATCTCCCCACTCTGCAGGGTGTCGACTACCAGCGGTTCGCGTCCGGGCACATGCAACTCGACGGCGACGGTGCCGTGACGGATGAGGAAAAAGCGGTCGGCAGTGTCGCCATCGCGGAACAGGTAGTCGCCGGCGTGGAATACTTCGTTACGCCCGCAGCCGGCAATGAACTTGCGCGGCCCTTCATCCATGCCGGCGAAGAATGGGTGCTCAAGGAGCAGTTCTTCGAGGGGTTTGAGTGGTTCCATCCCTTTCTCCTCAGGCCTTTTGCCGGATGGCATTGGCCTCTTCGGTGATGTCGATGCCGACCGGGCACCAGGTAATACAGCGTCCACAGCCAACGCAGCCCGAGTGGCCGAACTGGTCGTGCCAGGTGGAGAGCTTGTGGGTCAGCCACTGGCGGTAACGGCTGCGGGTGTTGTTGCGGATGACGCCCCCGGCGACGTAGGAGTGGGCCGGGTTGAAGCAGGAGTCCCAGCGGCGTGAACGGGTCGCTTCCACCCCGGCCAGGTCCGGCTGGTCCTCGACTGCGACGCAGAAGCAGGTCGGGCAGACCAGGGTGCAGTTGCCGCAGTTGAGGCAGCGTGCGGCGACCTCATCCCAGCGCGGATGCTCGTGGTTGGCTTTCAGCGCCTCGGGCAGACCGGCGGATTTCAGTCGGCGGGTGATCTGGGCCGCGGCACGGGCACAACCGTTTTCGACCGCTTCCTGGTCGGCGCCGGTGGCGTTGCCGAGACTCAGCCGCTCGAGCAGTGCTTCACCGGCAGGGCTGCCCGCCTCGACGGTGAAACGGTGGGGGCCGTCGTCGACAAGTTCGGTCAGTGCGAGATCGAAACCATTGGTGGCGCGCGGGCCGCTGCGTTGCGAGGTGCAGAAGCAGGTCGCCGCGGCGCGGGTGCAGTTGACCGCCACCGTGAAGGTGCCGCCCCGGCGGCTGGCGTACTCCTCGTCGGCGTAGGTGCCGTCACGCAGGACCGCGTCCTGCACTTCGATGGCGCGCAACTCGCACGGGCGCACGCCGATCAGGGCGCGGCGGGTAGTGTCAGGTGGCGTGGCGGTGAAGCTGAGCTTGCCGTTCCTTCGGGTGGCGGTGAACAGCGTGCGTTCAGGTGGAAAAAGCTGTGCTTTCCATGGCTCTGCGGCGAGGACGTAGCCGAACAGGTCGGGGGTGTCGGACGGCAGCAGCCGGTAGTGCCCTGGTCCGTGTTCGTCGCGCCAGCCAATCGGCAGATTGTCGCTGCCGGTGATCTCGCGGGGCACCACGGCGCCGTCACGGACGGTCGGGCCGAGGGTCCGGTAGCCATCGTCGCGCAGCAGGCGCAGCAACTCGTCGAAGCGATCGCGCGTGAGGAGCTTCATCGATGGTCTCGGCGGCTTGGCTCAGGCATCCATGCCCGTGATTTGGGCACCTCAATCATAGTCGATGCGGGAGTCCGGGTTAAGTGATCCGGGTCGTTGCACGCAGGTGCCAAGGCGGTTAGGTTAGGCGCCTTCCACCCGTCCTGCGGGTCAGCTGATCGACATCTGGAGAACATCATGGACAAGTTCCGCGCCTTCCGCATACATGCCAGTAAAGAGGGCACCAGCGCCGGTTTCGAGCAGATGGCCGTCGATGACCTGACGCCGGGCGAGGTGGTGATCAAGGCGGCCTGGTCGGATATCAATTACAAGGATGCGCTGGCCGCCACCGGCAAGGGGCGCATCCTGCGAACCTCGCCGCTGAATGGCGGTATCGACGTCTCCGGCCACGTGGCCAGCTCGACCGATCCGCGCTTCAAGGAGGGTGACGCCGTCATCGTCTGCGGCTGCGGTCTCTCCGAGACCATCGACGGCGGTTATGCCGAGTACGCCCGCGTTCCGGCCTGGAGCGTGGTACCGCTGCCTGACGGGCTGACGCTGCGCGACGCCATGGCGATAGGTACCGCCGGCTTCACTGCCGCGATCGCGGTGCAGCGCATGGAGGACAACGGCCAGGTACCCGAGACCGGCCCGATCGTCGTCACCGGGGCCACCGGTGGCGTCGGCAGCTACGCCATCGACATGCTTGCGGGACGCGGCTACGAAGTGCTCGCCTTCACCGGCAAGAGCGAGCAGGAGCCCTACCTGAAGGAACTTGGCGCCAGTGGATTGCTCGACCGCAACGCCATCGAAATGGGGGGCAAGCCGCTGGAGAATGCGCAGTGGGGCGGAGCGGTCGACAGCGTCGGTGGCGAGACCCTCGCCTGGCTGACACGGACCACCAACGTCTGGGGCAACATCGCCTCCATCGGCCTGGCTGGCGGTTTCAAACTCGAGACCACGGTGATGCCCTTCATCCTGCGTGGTGTCAGCCTGCTAGGCATCAACTCGGTCGAGTGCCCGCAGTACGTGCGTGAGCGTGCCTGGAGCCGCCTGGCCAGCGACCTGCGGCCGCGTCACCTCGATACCATCGCCAACCGGGAGGTGAGTCTGAGCGAGTTGCCTGGCGTGTTCGAGGAGTACACCGATGGTGCGGTGACCGGTCGCACGGTGGTGCGCATCGACGATTGACTATATTCGGAACACCGGTACACAGCGGGACTCTAACCGGGACCGGATCACTGGCGGAGACGACGGCATGAAGAACCAAGGCCTGCTTCTCATCACCCTGGCCGTGGGACTGCTGACCGGCTGCAGTGCCGGATTACGTGTCGACAATGATGCCTCGCGCTTTTTCACCCCGGGACCCGAGGCTCGTGTGGTGCTGCTGCAGGACGTGAACCTGCCGCCCAGGCAATTGCGGGCCTTTTTCCAGGACGGCAATCAGGTCGGGCGCCGGGAGATCAATCCCCGCTTCCCGAACTGCGACCTGGAACTCAATACCCTCGGGCGTGAGGCGAGAACGGTACCTCCAGGCAGCTACGCCATCACCCGCACCGTGCGCCGCCACGCCCACCTGAGCAGCCTCGAGCCGGTGCAACTGGCGGCGCTCGAACCCGTTGCGCTGGAGCTGGCGCAGCGGTCCACCGGAGCCCCGGCGATCAACTTCCAGACCCAGTTTTTCCTCAAACCGTTGCAGGGTGGGACGGACGACATCCGCGCCCTCAACTGTTCGCGTTGGGGGGATCCTGGAAGCATCGAAAGCTACCTGACCCCCGATGAGATCGCCCAAGCACTCGGCGAGATCGGTCGCCTGGAATTCTGACGTCCTGTCCTGGCACGTGGCCGGGTCGGGTCAATCCAGGTCGTGGGTGATCCGGGATTCAGTAATCGTTTCGGAGTGAGCACATGAAGACGTTGCGTATGCTGTCCGTCCTGGTAACAGGAGGTGTATTGGCTGGCTGTGCAGGCGTTTCCATGCAGGTCGACAACAGAACCTCGCCCTATTTCAATCCCGGGTCCGAGGCCCGCGTGGTCATGATGCAGGATGCCAGCGTGCCGCCGAACCAGCTGCGCGCCTTCTTCCAGTACGGACAGCAGATCGCACTCAGGGATATCAATCCTCACTACCCGAACTGCAATCTGGAACTCAACACCCTTGCGGCCGAGGGCAGGACGATCCCGGCTGGCAGCTATGCTGTGATCCGCACCCAGCGGGACCATGCGCCGCTCGCCAGTGTCGAATCGGTCCGGGTGGCGGCGCTGGGATTTGCGATGTGGCCCGGTGGCAGCCCGACCATCAATTTCGAGACCCGCTTTTTCCTCAAGCCGATGAAGGGTGGAACCGAGGATATTCGCGCCCTGAACTGCTCGCAGTGGGGCGAGCCGGGCGGGATCACCGATTACCCGACACCGCAGGAGATCGCCCAGGCGCTGGGCAAGACCGGTCGCCTCGAGTACTGATGTGTTCAGGTCATCGTCCGGCAGCGTGAGCCGGGTGATCGCTCAGTCCAGGCCGTGGACGATGCGCGGCCAGTAATCACCGTAGGCGAAAGCCGGGCTGTGGTGCGGATGGTGGCAGCTGGCGCAGGCCTTGGTGGCCACCCGTTTCCCGGGATAGGATTCTCCCGCCGTCGCAACGTGCTCCCGGCCGGGTCCGTGACATGACTCGCACTGGACGTTGGCGAGAGTCGGTGTCTCGTCCATGGCCAGAAAACCCCCGTCCTTGCCGAAGCCGACGCTGTGGCAGACGACGCAGTTTGGGTCGAACGCCTTGCCTACCTCTTCCAGGGCGCCGAGGGCTCCAGCGTGGCGCGACGCCTGCCAGGCGGCAGCGGCCCCCTGGTGGCAGACCGTGCAGGTCTTGCTGCCGGTGAACGGGCTGGCACCCGCCGCACGCGCCTTGCGTGCCTCGACCGAGCGCATGTAGTCCTTGCGCAGGGCGTCGTTGTAGGCCGCGTACCAGTCGGCCAGCCGGGCGGCGTCTTGGACGCTGTCGGTCAAATCGACCGTGCTCGCCTGCCACTTCTTGATACGGCCGTCGGCTTGGAGGTCGATATCTACCCTGCCCAGGCGCATGCCGCGGGTGCCTGGGCTCAGCACCAGCATGTTTCCGAGCTGGTGGGCCTCGCCCGGATTCTCGGGTGTCGCGGCGACCAGCAGCAGGTTGACGTCTGCCAGCGGCAACTCGTTCTGGGCCCGCTCCAGCGGTAGCGTCGTCGCCAGCAGGGTGGTCTCGCCGAGGGCCCGGGCACTGGCCAGTGCGGCCGCCAGTTCGTCCGTGTCAGCGCTCACCTCGCGTTGGTCACCGGCCATCTTCTGCAGCGGTGATGCCGCCGGATCGAGCCACTGGAACAGCCGCAGGCGCATGCCGTTCCGAACGATCGGCTGCGATGACGGCAAGTCATCCCCGGCCCAGTTGCTGACGACGTAGGGCAGGGCGTGCTTATCGAGGAATCCACGCCCGTAGACCAGGTCGGGCCACTGCACGCCCACGCCGTCGTAGTCGAGCGCCTCGAGCCCGGAGAGGATGAAGCGGGCCTTGATCCGGTCGGCGCCGATGGCTGCCGTAAGCAGGCCACCGGTGGTGATCACGACCGGGTCGACCCCCTCGGCACGCAGGCCGTCGAGGTAGGTGGCGCGCCGTGAGATGCCGCCGTAGTCGGTCTCCGCGGTGCAGCCGCACGGCTCGAGTTCGCCGTCGAGGTTGCCGGTGTAGATCAGTGTCAGCGGGGTCGTGTTGGCGACGGTCGAGATTGCCAGCAGCACGAGGCCGAGCAGGTGCTGCCGCAGTTCAGGGACGAGCATGGCCGATTTCCAGCAAGAGTTCCTTGGCACGGGTGACGGTCTTGCGTGCCTGGAGCAGCAGCTGCACCCGGCTGCCGCCGCACTGGTGCCAGAGCACGCCGGCGCGCACGCCGGCCAACAGCAGGGCGCGAATCCGGTTGGCGATCTCCGGACGGTTCAGCTGGTTCGGCTCACCGGTGACCATGATCCGCGGGCTCAGCGTGCTGACGGTCTCGCTGTAGGCGTCGGCCAGGCAGGCGAGCACGCTCGGGTCGGTCAGCGGTACGTTAGCTGTCAGCGCCTGTGCCTCGCGCACCCCGTCGCGGACGCGCGCCAGCAGGTCGGAGCGGGCGCGTAAACGCCTCTCGAGCTGGAGCAGGTTGATGACGTAGCGCTGCTCGAGCGGGTTTCGCTCGCGACCGATCTGGCGCTCGATCTGGCGCAGGCCGGTCTCGACTCCTGCCAGTGAGCCGAAGACGTCGTGAGTCGATCCGGCATCGAGTTTCAGCACGCTGCCGATGCTCGCTTCGAGCGCGGCCTGGTCGGCCATGCCGTGCTGGGCGATGCGGTTGACGAGGTGGGCCGCCTGCAGGACGCCGGCCATGGCTATGACGCGATTATCGAATGATTTCAACATGTAATAGTATATATTATAAGTTAATTATAGGGATAAAGGTTGCTCGATTACCGCGCCGCCAAGGCATTCGTCATGGTCGTAAAATACCACCGACTGGCCTGGTGTGACCGCCCGCTGCGGCGTGGCAAAGCCTACCCTGATCCGGTCATCGTCGTCCCCCTCGATCCGGCAGGGAACGTCCGCCATGCGGTAGCGGACCTTGGCCGTGCATTCGAACGGCAGGGCTGGCGGGCCTCCGATCCAGTGCACCTGCGTGGCGTCGAGGCCATCGCTCATCAACAGCGGGTGGTCGTGGCCCTGGGCCACCAGCAGTACGTTCTCCTCCAGCCGTTTGCCGACGACATACCACGGGGTGCCGTCGGCATCGCGCCGTCCGCCGATGCCGAGTCCCTGGCGCTGGCCGAGGGTGTAGTACATCAAGCCGTCGTGACGCCCGACCTCGGAGCCGTCGGGAGTCTGTATCGTGCCAGGTTGCGCCGGCAGGAAGCGCATCAGGAACTCCTTGAAGCGGCGCTCGCCGATGAAACAGATGCCGGTACTGTCGCGTCGGTCGTGGGTGGCCAGGCCGGCCTCACGCGCGATCCGGCGCACGGCCGATTTCTCCAGTTCGCCTACGGGGAAGCGGGCATGGGCCAATTGGGTCTGGTCCAGGGCGTGCAGGAAGTAGCTCTGGTCCTTGCCCGGATCACGGCCGCGCAGCAACCGCCAACGGCCGCCTGCGTGGGCGACACGGGCGTAATGGCCGGTGGCTATGCCGCTGGCGCCGTGGGCCAGGGCGTGGTCGAGGAAGGCACGGAACTTGATCTCACGGTTGCAGAGGATGTCCGGGTTGGGTGTGCGCCCGGTGCGGTACTCGGCGAGGAAGTGCTCGAACACCCGTTCCCAGTAATCGTGGGCGAAGTTGACCGCATGCAGTGGGATCCCGAGTCGCTCCACGACCCCCTGGGCATCGGCCAGGTCGACTGCCGCGGCGCAGTAGTCGGCATCGTCGTCCTCTTCCCAGTTCTTCATGAACAGTGCTTCGACCGGGACGCCGTCGCGCTGCAGCAGCAGGGCGGCGACCGAGGAGTCGACACCGCCGGAGAGGCCGACCATGACCATCGCGTCCGTCACGGGGTCAACTGCCGCGGGTCTCGGTCACTGGAGGTATGGCGTTGACCAGCCTGGGCTGGCCTGCTCGGGAAGCGCAGGCAGCTTGATCAAGAGCGCCCGGGGCATGGCTTATCCAGGGGGCATGGCACGGCGTCACGCCTTGCGACAGCGGGAAGATGGAGCATTTCATCGGCGCGAACATAGCACAGCACTGGTCGCTACTGGCCGCGTTTTCGGCCGTTTTCGACACGGCTTGACGGGAGTAAGCGGCGGCTCGCGACCCATAACGGTTCATTATGGAGGCTATAGAATTCATGTATTCGAGAGTGTAGAATTAATAGCTTCGATTTCATCTGTCGTGAGCAACCACCGGGACCCTATGCCATGAGCTACGAAAAGATTGTCGTGCCCTCCGAGGGCGAGCAGATTACCGTCAACGCTGACTACTCGCTGAACGTACCGGATCAGCCGATCATCCCCTTTATCGAGGGTGATGGCATCGGTGTCGACGTCTCGCCCGTGATGGTCAAGGTGACCGACGCGGCCGTAGCCAAGGCCTACGGCGGCCAGCGCAAGATCGCGTGGATGGAGGTCTACGCCGGCGAAAAGGCGACCAAGGTCTACGCTCCGGACACTTGGCTGCCCGACGAGACCCTCGATGCGGTCCGCGACTACGTCGTCTCGATCAAGGGACCGCTGACCACGCCGGTTGGCGGTGGCATCCGCTCGCTGAACGTCGCCCTGCGCCAGCAGCTCGACCTCTATGTCTGCCTGCGCCCGGTACGCTACTACACCGGCACGCCGAGTCCGCTGCGCGAGCCTGAGAAGACCGACATGGTCATTTTCCGCGAGAACTCCGAGGACATCTACGCCGGGGTCGAGTGGGAGGAGGGCACCCCCGAGGTCAAGAAGGTCATCGACTTCCTGCGCAACGAAATGGGCGCGACCAAGATCCGCTTCCCGGATAGCTCCGGCATCGGCATCAAGCCGATTTCGCGCGAGGGCACCGAGCGCCTGGTGCGCAAGGCGCTGCAGTACACCATCGACAACGACCGCCCGTCGATGACGCTGGTGCACAAGGGCAACATCATGAAGTTCACCGAAGGCGGCTTCCGCGACTGGGGCTACGCACTGGCCAAGAACGAGTTTGGCGCCACCGAGATCGGTGGCGGCCCGTGGTGCAGCTTCAAGAATCCCAAGACCGGCAAAGAGATTGTCGTCAAGGACGTCATCGCCGACGCCTTCCTGCAGCAGATCCTGTTGCGCCCGGAGGAGTACGACGTCATTTCGACCATGAACCTCAACGGTGATTACATCTCCGACGCCCTGGCGGCGCAGGTCGGCGGCATCGGCATCGCGCCGGGCGCCAACCTTTCCGATACCATCGGCATGTTCGAGGCGACCCACGGTACGGCGCCGAAGTATGCCGGCCAGGACAAGGTCAACCCCGGCTCGCTGGTCCTCTCCGCCGAGATGATGCTGCGCCACATGGGTTGGTCCGAGGCTGCCGACCTGGTGGTCAAGGGCATGGGCGGCGCCATCGCTGCCAAGACCGTCACCTACGACCTCGAACGGCTCATGGACGAGGCTACCCTGCTCAGCTGTTCCGGTTTCGGCGACGCCATCATCGAAAACATGTGAATCTCGCGGCCGGGCCCCTGTCCGGGTGCCCGGCCGCCACCTTTTCCGATACCTCCACACGTCCCGTCCTGTTGAACCGGGCCGCCCAGTGCGTGTCCAATCCAGCGGTCAGGGCCTCGTGCCAGCTTGAGCCTGCGGTGCCCATGGCGTAACCTCGCCGCGCGCCGGCGGTTGCCGGCATGATCTAGAATTGACGGCGATGAGCAACTCGAAACGGAACGAGCGACACGGGCAAGGGCTCGCGGTAGAAAAGGTACGGCCAAAGCTGAAACGGCCGCCAATGTTCCGCGTCCTGCTGGTCAACGACGATTTCACGCCGATGGAGTTCGTGGTGCACATCCTGCAGACCTTCTTCAGCATGAACCGCGAGAAGGCGACCCAGATCATGCTCCACGTCCACACCCGGGGTAAGGGTATTTGCGGCGTCTACACTCATGATGTGGCCGAGACCAAGGTCGGCCAGGTCAATACCTACTCTCGCAAGCACGAGCATCCGCTGCTGTGCACCATGGAGGAAGCGTGAACCCAGGAGCGAGCGTGACGGTGAGATTATGCTGAGCAAAGACCTCGAGCAGAGCCTGAACGACGCCTTCCGCGAGGCGCGCGACAAGCGCCACGAGTTCATGACCGTGGAGCACCTGCTGCTTGCGCTGCTGGACAACCCCACGGTGATCGAACTGCTCAGCTCCACCGTCGTCGACCGCGATCGTCTGCGTCGCGACCTGATCGAGTTCCTGGACGAAACCAGCCCCCTGCTGGCGCCCAACGATACCCGCGACATCCAGCCGACGGTCGGCTTCCAGCGTGTGCTGCAGCGGGCGGTGATGCAGGTGCAGTCCTCGGGGCACAAGGAGGTCACCGGGGCCAATGTCATGGTTGCGCTCTTCTCCGAGCAGAAGTCGCAGGCGGTGTTCCTGCTCAACCGTCAGAACCTGACCCGGCTCGACGTCGTCAACTACCTCTCCCATGGCATCACCAAGATCGAGGAGGAAGGGCTGGGTGACGGTATCGACAGTGACGCCGATGAGGAGGGCGACGAGGAACAGCAGGGCAAGGCACCGCTCGAGAGCTTCACCACCGATCTCAACGCCCAGGCCAGAGACGGCCGCATCGACCCGCTGATCGGCCGCGAGGCCGAGGTCGAGCGGGTCATCCGCATCCTTTGCCGGCGGCGCAAGAACAACCCGTTGCTGGTTGGCGAGGCCGGCGTTGGCAAGACCGCCATCGCCGAGGGGCTGGCCAAGCAGATCGTCGACGGCGAGGTGCCCGAGATCCTTGCCGAGAGCACCATCTACGCCCTCGACCTCGGCGGTCTGGTCGCCGGCACCAAGTACCGCGGTGACTTCGAGAAGCGGCTCAAGGCCGTACTCGACGCGCTCAAGCGCAAGCCCGGCGCGGTGCTGTTCATCGACGAGATCCACACCATCATTGGTGCTGGTGCCGCCTCCGGCGGGGTTATGGACGCCTCCAACATGATCAAGCCGTGGCTCGCCTCCGGCGACCTGCGCTGCATCGGCTCGACCACTTACCAGGAATACCGCGGCATCTTCGAGAAGGACCGGGCGCTGACCCGCCGTTTCCAGAAGATCGACGTGGTCGAGCCGAGTGTCGAGGACACGATCAAGATCCTCAAGGGGCTCAAGAGCCGCTTCGAGGAGCACCACGGCATCCGCTACTCGGCCCAGGCGCTGCGTGTCGCCGCCGAGCTGTCCGACCGTCACATTGGCGACCGGCACCTGCCGGACAAGGCGATCGATGTCATCGACGAGGTCGGCGCCTCGTTCCGCCTCCTGCCGCCGTCGAAGAAGCGCAAGACCGTAGGTGTCGCTGACGTCGAAGCGATGGTGGCCAAGATTGCGCGAATCCCGCCAAAGGCGGTCTCGATTTCCGACAAGGCGCAGCTCTCCAGCCTCGAACGCAACCTGAAGATGGTTGTGTTCGGCCAGGACCAGGCGATCGACCAGCTGGCCGCGGCGATCAAGATGGCACGCTCGGGACTGGGTGACATCGAGCGGCCGATCGGCTCGTTCCTGTTCTCCGGTCCGACCGGTGTCGGCAAGACCGAGGTGACGCGCCAGCTGGCGCTGATCCTGGGCATCGAGCTGATCCGCTACGACATGTCCGAGTACATGGAGCGGCACACGGTGTCACGGCTGATCGGCGCACCTCCCGGGTACGTCGGGTTCGACCAGGGTGGCCTGTTGACCGAGGCGGTCAACAAGCATCCGCACGCGGTACTGTTGCTCGACGAGATCGAGAAGGCGCACCCGGACGTCTACAACCTGCTGCTGCAGGTGATGGATCACGGCAAACTGACCGACACCAACGGTCGCGAGACCGACTTCCGCCACGTCATCATCGTCATGACCACCAATGCCGGCGCCGGCGAGATGAGCCGACCGTCGATCGGTTTCACCGAGCAGGACCACGCCAGCGACGGCATGGCGGCGATCAAGCGGATGTTCAGTCCGGAGTTCCGCAATCGCATCGACGCCATGATTCAGTTCGCATCCCTCGAGGGGGCGACCATCCGTCACGTGGTCGACAAGTTCCTGATCGAGGTCGAGGGGCTGCTCGAGGCCAAGGGAGTGACGATCGAGGTCACCCCGGCGGCTCGCGAGTGGCTCGCCGAGCACGGTTACGATCGCCAGATGGGGGCACGCCCGATGGGGCGGGTGATCCAGGAGCGGATCAAGCGGCCGTTGGCCGACGAGTTGCTGTTCGGTCGCCTGGCCGACGGTGGCGAGGTCGAGGTGGATGCGGTCGAGGACGGGCTGCGTTTCTCGATCAACGGCGAACCGGCGGAGACGCTCGGTGTGGCCGACGAGCCCGCGTCCGCAGGCTGATCGATCGTCCGGAGACGGGCTCAGCGAGCGCGGTAGACGATGCGACCCTTGCTCAGGTCGTACGGGGTCAGTTCGACCTTGACCGAATCGCCGCGCAGGATGCGGATGTAGTGCTTGCGCATCTTGCCGGAGATGTGCGCGGTCACGACGTGATCGTTTTCCAGCTTTACGCGGAACATGGTGTTGGGCAGGGTCTCGACGACCGTGCCTTCCATTTCAATGTGTTCTTCTTTCGCCATCAAGTTTCCAGCAGTCTCAGGCGCGAGGCGCCATTGGAGGCCAGCTATTATGGCCAAAATGGCCCACATGGCAAGGTTTTTCCAACGTCAGGCCGGTGGTGGCGCGCCCGGCTCGAGCCGGCGCCAGCGTCCCTCGTCGAACCACTCGAGCGGCCGGAACCCGATCTTGTAGCGCATCTTGGCGCAGGCCTCGATCCAGTACCCCAGGTAGACCCAGGTCAGCCCGGCATCGTTCGCCAGCTCAACCTGTTGCAGTACGGCCAGATTACCGAGCCCACGCGCGGCCGCTCCGGGCTCGAAGAAGGTGTAGACCGCCGACAATGCGTCGCCAAGACGGTCGACAATCGCCACGCCAAGCAGGGTGTCGTCGTGGTACCAGGTAAGTGCCTCGGTGGTGCTCCAGTCACTGGCGAAACAGGCCATGTAGTGGCCGGGGTCGGGGTCGTCCATGGCACTGCCGGGGTGGCGCCACGCCATGTAGCGGCAATAGAGAGCGAACTGCACCTCGTCGAACTGGAACGGGACGACCTCCAGGCGCAGGTCCTGGTTCGCTCGGGCGCAACGACGCAGGCTGCGGTTGGGCCGGTATGAGGATACAGGCACGCGCACCGACACACAGGCCTGGCATCCCGGGCAGCGCGGACGGTAGAGGTGCGCACCGCTGCGACGGAAGCCGTATTGCGCCAGGCGTGTGTAGATCGACATGTCGGGCCGTGCCGCCGGGTCGAGGAACAACGTCACGGCATCGCGCCCGGAGAGGTAGCCGCAGGTATGCGGCGGACTGACGTAGAACGCCGGTATGGCCCCTGGGGCACTCATGCCGGGAGTTCATCCGGTTGCGGCGTGTTCGGCCACGGGCGGGCTTCGCCATCGGCCAGGCTGTCGAGCAGGGCCAGGAAGCGCGCTCGCGGCAGTTGCTCGGCGCCCATGCGCAGCAGGTGGCCGGAGACCACCTGGCAGTCGAGCAGGCCGAAGCCGTGCCGGCACAGCCGTGCGCAGAGATAGGCCAGGGCCACCTTGGAGGCATCGCGCACGCTGCTGAACATCGATTCGCCGAAAAAAACCCGGCCCAGCGCGATGCCGTAGAGCCCGCCGACCAGCCTCTGCTCCTGCCAAACCTCGATGGTGTGGGCGTGACCGAGGGCATGCAGGTGGGTGTAGGCGGCCATCATCTCCGTGGTGATCCAGGTGCCCCGGCTTTCGGCACGGGGCGCAGCACAGGCGTTCACGACGCGCTCGAAGCAGGTGTCGTAACTGATCCGGAAACGGTCTTGGCGCAGCGTGCGTGCCAGTCGCCGGCTGATGCGCAGCTGTTCCGGGAACAGCACGGCACGGGGATCGGGAGACCACCAGAGGATCGGTTCGCCGGTGCTATACCACGGGAAGATACCGTTACGGTAGGCGCGCAGCAGACGGTCGGGAGCGAGGTCGCCACCTGCGGCGAGCAGGCCGTCTGGATCGCGTAGCGCCGTGGTGACTGACGGAAACGGGGCGTCGGGATCGTCGGGCGGCAGCCATGGAAGGGGAGGCATGGGGGATTGGGCTGGGGTGCGCGGCTGGGCGTGCCTCAGTCTTCCTCCCGCCCGACCAGTTCGATGACCAGCTTGACGAAGTCGGCTTCGGTCAGGATGCCAGTCAGGTAGCCATCGTGCAGCACCGGCAGGCAGCCGAACTTGTGGTCGATCAACTCCTGGGCTGCCTCGGCCAGGTCGGTCTCTTCGTCGACCGCGACGATGTCGCGGTTCATCACCTCGCCGACGGTGACCGCCGCTTCGAGGGTTTCGAGCTCGTCGGAGTCGATCTGTGCCAGCCGCGAGACCGCCGCGGCGAGCAGGTCACGCTGGGTCAGCAGGCCGATGAAGCGGTTCTCTCCGTCGACGACCGGCATGTGGCGGATGCGGTGGGCGAGCATCATCTCGCGGGCGCGGACCAGGGTGTCGTGCTCATTGACGGTGAGCAGAGACGTCGTCATCAGCTCCTTGACCAGCATCATGCGGCTTCCTCTGGTGCTCTGTCTGTGGCCGCTCGGTGAGCGGGTGGGCCTGGTGATTTTCCGACATGGCATGTCATCTGCGCAACCGCGTAGCTGACTACCGTCACGGTTTCGGCAGGGAATAAAAAGGTCGTATAGTGGCCGCGGGTCCAACCTTGTAGATGTGGATATGAGAGCCTTGATCGGCTGCCTGTTCGCCGTGACCGCCGTCATGGCGACCGCCCCCGTGCTGGCACAGATCTGTGAGCCGGGCGTGACGCCGACGGTGCCCACGGCGCGCTTCACCACCCACCCGGACGGGACGGTCACCGATTCGTCGACCGGGCTCACCTGGATGCGCTGCCCGCAGGGGAAGCACTGGGACGGCGCAACCTGCACCGAGGGTCGCGCCTGGTACATGATGAACTCCTGGGACGACGCCATGCGCGGCCTGGCACGCAAGCCGGTGCGTCACGGCGGTCACGAGGACTGGCGACTGCCGGGGCTCGAGGAGTTACGGACCCTGGTGGACCTGACCTGCCGTGATCCGGCGACCAACATCGAGGTGTTTCCCAATACCGGTTCGTGGAATTTCTGGACCTCGACGTCTTCGGACTGGAACGACGCCTACGCCTGGCGCATCGACTTCGCCACCGGTCGCGAGAACGCGGATCTCAAGCTGACATCGTCCTACCATATCCGCCTGGTGCGCGGCGCCTTCACACCACCTGAACCGGAACCGCGACTGGAGTTCGTAGAGGTAAAACAACTGCTGTCCCAGGAGGATGGCATCCATGACCCCGCCAGCGAGGCCCTCGACACGCTGCAGGACCCGACCGCGGCTACAGCCGCCTTTCCGCGCAGCAGCGCCGGAACGGTCGATTGGGTCCGGGCGCTACAAGCGGGCATCATCGAGCCGCGTACGACGGTAGCCGAGGGCGGACCGCCGATGACCGAACTCGACTTCACCATCGTCATGGCCGAGACCCGCGAGATGCCCTACGTGCGTTTTCCGCACAAGGAACACACCCAGTGGCTCGACTGCAGCAACTGCCATCCGGCGATCTTCATCCCGCAGGCGGGCGCCAATCCGGTCAGTATGGGCGCCATCCTGCAGGGTGAATACTGTGGCCGCTGCCACGGTCGGGTGGCCTTCTCGGTCTACGAGTGCGAGCGCTGCCACAACGTCATGCACCGCGATTCACCGGAGCGCTGGTGGTGAACCGGCGACTAGGGCGTCCGCGGCTTGCCATCGGTCTGCTGCTGATCATCCTGGCTGTCCCGGCGCTGGCCGATCCCCCGCCGCGGCGTGGCATGTTCCTGCTGGCGGCACCTCAGGTTGGGCACCCGATGTGGCGCGAGACGGTGATCCTGCTGCTCGAACACGGCCCCGGGGGCACTCTCGGTGTCATCGTCAACCGCCCGCTGGACCTGTCGCCGGAAGAGCTGCTGCCGGAGGTGCCCGGGATCCGCTCGCGCGAGCTACGGCTCTATTCCGGTGGCCCGGTGGCACGCGACGGGCTGCTCTTGCTGCTGCGTTCGCGACGTGTTCCGGACGGGGCGAAGCAGGTGATCGCGGGGGTCTCCTACGGCAGCGATCCCGCCCTGTTGCTGGAGCGGCTGCGCGCCGGTGCCGACGACAGCGAGCTCCGTCTGCTGCTCGGTCATGCCGGTTGGGCTCCCGGGCAACTCGCCGGCGAAATCGCCCGTGGCGACTGGCGCGTCCTGCCAGCCGATGCCGACAGCCTGTTCACGCTCGACAGCGAGCGGCAGTGGCTGGAGTTGACCGGTCGCCGACTGCAGCGCTGGGTTCGGTCCCGCTCCGGAGGCGACGCTAGTCGGGGTTGACGGTGACTGGCATGGCGAGTGCCTCCATCAGGCGCAGCCTGGGCAGTTCGATCTTGCCGCCACCCGGTCCGCCGACGTAGGCGATCCCACCATGCATGGTGCCGAGCACGAGTTCGGGCAAGGGCGCGCCAGTGGGGGCCAACGCATCGAGCAGGCCGAGCACGCGGGCCGCCTGGACCACGGCCGTCTTCATTTCGGGATCGGCATCACCAATGTCGAGCCGGCGACGGCGCATGCCGGCAAGGACCAGCCCGCAGGCTTCGCGCTGCCCTATATTCCAGCCGATGGGCAGTGGCAACTCGGCGATCCGCTGTCGCACCTGCTTGCGCGAGGCCGGGTCGTTGGCGGGGCCGGCCAGGCCGTGCAGCAGCGCGGCGGTGACTCCCAGGCGGTGCGTCAGGTCGAGTCGGGACGCCGGGAGCAGGGGCGCGATGGCATCCAATGTGGCCTCGAGCTGTTGTATGAGCCAGGCCGCGCGTTCCGGCTCTGAACCGTGGTGGGCTCCCCAACGCCCCACGGCGGCGCGGTTGGCAGGCTCGACCCGGTCTGCTGCCAGCAGTTCCTCACGCCACGGTCGCCAGCGCGTGCCGGGACCAACCATCAGCAGGCGGTAACTCGCCAGCCGGCTATCACGCACGGTATCGAGTCGTTGCCTCCACGCCACCCGGTCCGGGTCGCTACCTAACAGGCGTGCCGACACCAGTTCGTCCCAGAGGACGTCGAGGTCGTGGACGTCGCCGAGTACCTCCTGCAGCAGGCCGAGGTCGTCTCCCCAGCGGGCGTGCTGGTCGGGGAGGAAGTTCTCGATGGCGTAGCGCAGCCGCTTGATGCCGATGCGCAGGTCGTGCCAGGCCGTCCTGCTACCGCCTTTCAGGGCCCGGCGGTGCAGGTCGTGTGCCTCGAGCAGACGGCGCATCGACAGCTGTTCGAACAGAGGATCCCCTGGTGGATGGTGGGTCGCGCTGGCAGCGAGAGGCTCGATCGATCGTGTCCAGGCGTCACGGTCGAAGTTGTCGAGAGCCGTGCGCGCGATCGCCGTAAGTTCGACCTCGCGCTGGTTGAGGCGGTAGCGGAGGTTGCGTCCGGCCACATCGTTCGCCGGGGCGAGACGGTCGAGCCAGATTTCCAGGACATGGGTGTCGCGCAGGCCGCCGAGGGCCTTGAACAGCGCCCGGCTGGCCTTGAGCATGGCGCGCCACTCAGGGGTAGGGTCGACCTCGCGCAGCGCTCCGGCGAGGGTGCGGCAGCGTCGCAACGCCTTGCGCAGCTGGTGCACGGCACGTACGTCGGGTGCACGCAAGGCTTGCGTGTGACACACCAGTACCTGTTCCATCCAGCTCGCCAAGCCGGTACGGCGAGCACGCTTGCGGGGTTTCGCCACGTCGTGGTCCATGGTTCCAGCCCCTTCCCGGAGCCTTGTCCTAACTCTAGTGTACCCCGCCAGAAATAGTGACCCATTCAGCGAGTCAGAAAGCGGTCGGCCGCAAGGCCTGCCTCGCCGGGAAGGGTGGTTCCCTTTCCAAGAGGCAGAACGCCGCGGAAGGCCGCTTTCTGGCTCGCCCTTCGGGAGTGTGCCCACTTGGCCATGGCGGCGTTGCGATCCTTGGAAAGGGCCCGCCATTCCCTGCCGATCGCGCCTTACCATGACCGAGTGGGCACGCTCTGAATGGGTCATTATTTCTGGCGGGGCACACTAACATGGCACGATGCGATGTGGCCCCGGGTCGCGACGCTGCAGTACACTTGGCGCTCCCCGGGCCCGACCCGGTCCCGCCGGCGATCCCGGCGCACCGGCACGGGCCCGTTCCTTTTTCCCGCCGCGCATGACGCGGGGTGGCGTCCAGGAGTTGCGCGACGATGGCGAACGTCAACAAGGTGGTGCTGGCCTATTCCGGCGGCCTCGACACCTCGGTGATCCTGAAGTGGCTCGAAGATGTTTATGAATGCCAGGTCGTTACGTTTACCGCCGACCTCGGTCAGGGCGAGGAAGTCGAGCCGGCTCGCGCCAAGGCCCAGGCGATGGGAGTCGAGGAGATCTACATCGAGGACCTGCGCGAGGAGTTCGTGCGCGACTACGTTTACCCGATGTTTCGTGCCAACGCCTTATACGAGGGCGAGTACCTGCTCGGTACCTCCATCGCGCGACCGCTGATTGCCAAGCGCCTGGTCGAGATCGCCAACGCCACCGGGGCTGACGCCATCAGCCACGGCGCCACCGGCAAGGGCAACGACCAGGTCCGTTTCGAACTCGGTGCCTACGCCATGCGCCCCGACATCCAGATCATCGCGCCGTGGCGCGAGTGGGACCTGCTGTCGCGCGAAAAGTTGATGGCCTACGCCGAGACCCACGGCATCCCGGTCGATTTCGCCCAGCAGGGCAAGAAATCGCCGTACTCGATGGATGCCAACCTGCTGCACATCTCCTACGAGGGCGACATCCTCGAGGACCCCTGGGCCGAGCCCGAGGAGTCGATGTGGCGCTGGACGGTCTCGCCCGAGGCCGCCCCTGACCAGGCGACCTACCTCGAGCTCGAGTACCGGCGTGGCGATATCGTCGCCATCGACGGTAAGCCGATGAGCCCGGCCGAGGTCCTTGCCCATCTCAACCTCGTCGCCGGCACCAACGGTATCGGTCGTGCCGACATCGTCGAAAATCGCTACGTTGGCATGAAATCGCGCGGTTGCTACGAGACGCCGGGCGGTACGGTGATGCTCAAGGCGCACCGGGCGATCGAGTCGCTGACCCTCGACCGCGAGGTGGCACACCTCAAGGACGAACTGATGCCACGCTATGCCGAACTGGTCTACAACGGCTACTGGTGGAGCCCGGAGCGAGAGATGATGCAGACCATGATCGATGCCTCGCAGCAGACCGTGAACGGCAGCGTCCGGCTCAAGCTTTACAAGGGTGGGGTCAGCGTGGCCGGCCGCCGTTCGGAGAGCGACAGCCTGTTCGACGAATCGATCGCCACCTTCGAGGACGACGCCGGGGCCTACGACCAGACCGACGCCCAGGGATTCATCAAGCTCAACGCACTGCGTTTGCGCATCGCCGCCAAGCGGCGCCAGGGCTGAGCAGGGCGGCTAGGGCAGGGTGACCGGCACAGCCGGGTTCCAGGCGGGCGCACGGTGCTCGGCAACCACCGAGGTGTAGATGCCACCGCGGACGTTGAACTCCGCGGTCAGGCTTAGGAAGCGCGGCGAACAAGCCGAGACCAGGTCGTCGAGGATGCGGTTGGTGACCGCCTCGTGGAACGCCCCCTGGTCGCGGTAAGACCAGACGTAGAGCTTGAGTGCCTTGAGCTCGATGCAGAGCTGGTCGGGAACGTACTCGAGGTGCAGCGTGGCGAAGTCCGGCTGGCCGGTCTTCGGGCAGAGGCAGGTGAATTCAGGTACCCGGATGCGGATGGTGTAGTCCCGCTCCGGTTGTGGGTTGGGGAAGGTCTCGAGTTGTTGGCTGGGCTGGGTCGGCATCGTGGCTGGCTGCGTGGACGGGGCGGTATACTCTACACCATTCGCCAGCGCCTCCGTAAGAACGTTTTTTCGGTTACTTAACTAAAATAAATCAAATATTTACGGATTACTTAAAGAATCAGGATGAGACTAAAGAAGATCAAGCTGACGGGGTTCAAGTCGTTCGTCGACCCGACCACGATCCAGATACCGAGCAACCTCGTCGGCGTCGTCGGCCCGAACGGCTGCGGCAAGTCCAATATCATCGATGCCGTCCGCTGGGTCATGGGCGAGAGCTCGGCCAAGCACCTGCGCGGTGAGTCGATGGCCGACGTCATCTTCGACGGCTCGACTTCGCGCAAGCCGGTCGGTGTGGCCGCGATCGAGCTCACTTTCGACAACAACGACGGCTCGCTCGGTGGTCAGTACGCCCAGTACGCCGAGATCGGGATCAAGCGCCAGGTGAGCCGCGACGGCGTCTCCACCTACTCGCTCAACGGTGCCCGCTGCCGCCGGCGCGACATCACCGACGTCTTTCTCGGCACCGGACTCGGCCCACGCAGTTACTCGATTATCGAACAGGGGATGATCTCGCGCCTGATCGAGGCCAAGCCAGAGGAACTGCGCGTCTACCTCGAGGAGGCGGCCGGCATCTCCAAGTACAAGGAGCGCCGGCGCGAGACCGAGAACCGCATCCGCCACACCGAGGAGAACATGGACCGGCTCAGGGACCTGCGTGAGGAGGTCGAACGCCAGCTGCAACACGCCAAGCGCCAGGCGCGAACCGCCGAGCGCTACCAGGAACACAAGCAGGAGGAGCGCAAGGTTCACGCCGAACTGCTGGCACTCAACGCCCGCTCGCTGACCCGGCAGTTGCACAAGCTCGAGCAGAAGGCGGGAACCGAAACCAACGCTCTCGAGCAGACCATCTCCGAGGTGCGCCGGATCGAAGCCGACCTGGAGCAGCAGCGTACGGCCCACGTTCATGCCGGCGACCAGCTGAACGAAATCCAGGGGCGCTTCTACGCCGTCGGTGCCGAAGTCAGCAAGGTCGAACAGGCGATCCAGCATGCGCGTGAACTCGAACGCCGCCAGGCCCGCGAGGCCGAGGAGGTGGCCAGTTCACGCAGCGAACTGCAGCGTCACCACGACAACGACCGCAAGCGGGTTGTCGAGCTGGAACAGACCCTGGCCGAGACTGAGCCGGAACTGGTCACGGTGCGCGGTCGCGAACAGGAGACCCGCGAGACCCGCTCGGCGGCTGAGCAGGCGATGCAGGCGTGGCAGTCCGACTGGGAGGCGTTCAATGTCGCGGCGGCCGAACCGGCGCAGCAGGCACAAGTCGAACGCACCCGCACCGATCAGCTCGAGGAGCGTCGCCTGCGCCTGCGCCAGCGGCGTGAGCGCCTCGACGAGGAGCTGGCACGCATCGATCCCCAGCCGTTGGCCGCGGAGATCGCCACCCTGGGTGAACAGCGCAGCGCCCGCCAGGGTGAACTGGAACAGCGCGAGGCCGACCACACGGTGCTTCGCGGGCGTATCGAGACGCTCCGGGGCGACAGCCAGGCGGTCCGTAACGAACTCGATCAGCTGCGCGACGAACTGCAACGGGCGCGCGGCCGCCAGGCCTCGCTCGAGGCACTGCAGCAGGCGGCACTGGGCAAGACCGACAGCGGTGCCGTCGACTGGCTAGAACATGCGGGTCTCGCCGAGGCGCCGCGGCTGGCGCAACACCTGCGACCCGAGGCAGGTTGGGAGCACGCACTCGAAACCGTCCTGGGACCGTCGCTGGAAGCGGTCTGTGTCGATGACCTCACGGCCCATGCCGGGCGCGCCGCCGGTCTCGAGACCGGGCACCTGTTCCTGGTCGACGCAACCGCCACGGCCACCGCCACCGCCTCGACCCCGGCCGGTGTCCCGCTCAGCGCCAAGCTGGCTGACGGTCACGGTGCCACGACCCTGCTCGCCGGCATTTACGCTGCCGACGACCTCGACCACGCCCTGCGCCTGCGAGGTAGCCTCGCAGCTCACGAATCGGTGGTTACCCGTGACGGTCTCTGGCTTGGGCCGAACTGGCTGCGTGTCGCGCGTGAGGGCGAGGAACATGCCGGGGTGCTGGCGCGCGAGCAGGAGTTACGCGAACTCGAGGCACGCATCATCGACCTCGGCGACCGGCTCGGTTCGGCCGAGTCGCGCGACGGCTCGCTCAAGGTTGCGCTGCGCGAGGAGGAAGAGCAGCGGGAGCAGTTGCAACAGGCCCTGCAGGAGGCCCACCGGGCATTGTCCGGAATCAACGCCCGCCTCGGCGACCGCCAGGCACGTCACGAGCAGCTCCAGGCACGGGCCGAGGCGATTCGTGGCGAGCGTTCGGAACTCGAGGGCGAGGACCGTCAATGTGCCGAGACCCTGGAATCCTCGCGCGGGAACCTGCATCGTGCGCTTGAGGCGATGGAGGGGTTGGTCGGCAGGCGCGAGGCGCTCGAAGGACAACGTGATCAGCACCGGGCCGCACTCGAGGAGGCCCGTCGTGTCGCCCAGGCCGACCGTGATGCGGCACATGCCCTGGCGCTGCGTGTCGAATCGCTGCGTACCGAGCATCAAGGGACCATCCAGGGGCTGCAGCGGATAGAGGAACAGCTCACCCGGCTTGGCAGCCGTCACTCCGAGCTCGAGGATGCCAGGGTCGCCACTACCGCCCCGCAGAACGAGCGTCAGCAGGAGCTCGAACGGCTGCTGGCACAACGGGTCGAAGTGGAATCACGTCTTGCTACCGTGCGTCGCGAGCTCGAGGGTATCGAGAACGTCATTCGCCAGGCCGAGGAGGGACGGCTGCGTGCCGAGCAGACGGTCGACACGCGGCGCGAGATCCTCGAGGCGACCCGCCTGCGCTGCAACGAGCTGCGTGTTCGCGGTGACACCCTGCAGGAACAGATCGTCGAGTCCGGTTTCGAGCGCGAGGTGCTGCTCGACGGCCTGCCCGACGAAGCCGAGCCCGCGGCCTGGCAGGAGCGGCTCGACCGCCTTACCGCGAGCATCCAGCGTCTGGGCGCGATCAATCTCGCGGCGATTGATGAATTCCGCGAACTCTCCGAGCGCATGCATCATCTCGACAGCCAGTTCACCGACATCACCGACGCCCTGGCCACGCTGCAGGAGGCGATCCGCAAGATCGACCGAGTGACCCGCCAGCGCTTCCGCGACACCTTCGAGAAGGTCAACGCCCAGCTCGGCGTGCTGTTCCCGCGCCTGTTCGGTGGCGGTCACGCCTACCTGCAGCTGACCGGTACCGACCTGCTCGACACCGGAGTGACGGTGATGGCGCGTCCGCCGGGCAAGCGCAACAGCACCATCCACCTGCTCTCCGGTGGTGAGAAGGCGCTGACCGCGGTGGCGATGGTGTTCAGCATCTTCCAGCTCAGCCCGGCGCCGTTCTGCATGCTCGACGAGGTCGATGCCCCACTGGATGACGCCAACGTCGGCCGCTTCTGCGAGATGGTCGGCGAAATGTCTCAGAAGGTGCAGTTTGTCATCATCACCCACAATAAGGTCACGATGGAGCTGGTCGACCAGCTGCTCGGCGTCACCATGAACGAGCCGGGAGTTTCGCGGTTGGTCTCCGTCGACGTCGGCGAGGCGGTCCGCATGGCCGCCGGCTGAGGCCAGGAACCGGGTTCAAAGCGAGGGCGACATGGACAAGGAACTGTTTCGCCTGATCCTGCTGGTGGTCGGCGTGGCGTTGATCGCCACCGTCTACTATTGGGACCGGCTGCGCGGCCTGTTTTCGCAGCGCCCGGCAGCGCCGGGCCGAAAGCCGGTCCCGGCACGTCAGGAACCTGCTGTTGCCAGCACCGTGGCGGCGCCCGAGATACCCGAAGCACACGACTCGGCTGCGGCGGTCGAGGAGAAAGTCTTCGATACCGACCTCGGCGAGCTCGAGGCGCTGATCCGCGCCGAAGAGCCAGTTGACGTCCTGCTGCAGGATCTGCCGTCGCCGCAGACGTCAGACCAGCAGGCGGTGCCACAGCCCGCGACCGAGACTGGGGCAGCGGCGCCGTCACCTGCGCCTCCACAAATCCTGGCCGTCACCCTGGTGGCTACCAGTGGCAGCATCAGCGGCATCCGCTTGCGCCGTGTACTCACCGATCATGGCCTCGGGCTCGGTTCGCGCGGCCTGTTCGAGCGCATCGGCGAGGAGGGGCGGCCGCTCTACTGTGCGGCCAACCTGGTCGAACCCGGCACCTTCGACCCACTCACCCTCGATGGCGTGAGTACGCCCGGGCTGGTGCTGTTCCAGGCGCTTGAAGGGTCTTCTGATCACGTCGCCGTATTCGACGCCATGCTCGAGACCGCGATCCGGCTCGCCGACAGGCTCGACTGCACGCTGTGCGATGCCCGTCGCGACCGGCTCGGGGCCGATGGCATCGCCGCGCTGCGTACCGAGGCGGAGCAGGCCGGAGGCCAGGCAGTCTCGTGACCGCGCCAGCCCGCGCACGGGATCGCGCCGCTGAGTTGCGCGCGCTGCTCGACGACCACAACTACCGCTACTACGTTCTCGACGCCCCGGCCGTGCCGGACGCCGAGTACGACCGCCTGTTCCACGAACTGGTCGCGCTGGAGACGACGCACCCGGAACTGGTCACGCCCGATTCGCCGACCCGGCGCGTCGGTGCCGCGCCACTCGAGGCTTTCGTCGAGGTCGATCACCTCGAGCCGATGTTGTCGCTCGGCAACGCCTTCGAGCCACAGGAAGTGCACGATTTCGACCGACGCGTGCGCGAGGGCCTCGACGTGGAAGTGGTTGACTACGTCGCCGAGCCGAAGCTCGACGGCCTCGCAGTCTCGCTGCTCTACCGCGATGGCATCCTCGCCGTCGCCGCGACGCGTGGTGACGGTCGTCGCGGCGAGAACGTGACCTTGAACGTGCGCACCATCCGCGGCATCCAGCTACGCCTGCGCGCCTCGCCACCGCCACTGCTCGAGGTGCGTGGCGAGGTCTACCTGACCCGTTCCGGCTTCGCCGCCATGAACGAACGTGCCCGCGAGACCGGTGACAAGGTTTTCGTCAATCCGCGCAATGCGGCGGCCGGCAGCCTGCGTCAGCTGGATCCGGCGGTCACCGCGAGTCGGCCGCTGGCTTTCTGCGCCTACGGCGTCGGCCGTGTCGAGGGCGAACTGCCAGCCCGCCATGCCAACGTGCTGGCACGGCTGCGTGAATGGGGCCTGCCGACCAGCAACGAAGTGCAGGTGGTGCAGGGCAGCGACGGCTGTCTCGGCTATCACGCGCGGATGCTGGGACGACGCCCCACCCTCGACTTCGATATCGACGGCGTCGTCTACAAGGTCGACCGCCGCGACTGGCAGGCGGACCTGGGCCAGGTGGCGCGTGCGCCGCGCTGGGCCGTGGCGCACAAGTTCCCGGCTGAGGAGGAACTGACCCGGCTGCTCGGGATCGATTTCCAGGTCGGGCGCACCGGCGTGCTGACCCCGGTGGCACGGCTGGAACCAGTCTTCGTCGGTGGGGTGACGGTGACCAACGCGACCTTGCACAACATGGACGAGATCTCACGCAAGGACGTTCGCGTAGGTGACACCGTCACCGTCCGCCGGGCCGGCGATGTCATTCCCGAAGTGGTTGGCGTGGTCGCTGAGCGGCGTAACGGCAACGAACAAGCCATCGAGCTGCCATCGGAATGCCCGGTGTGCGGATCGGCCGTGACACGTGACGAGGAGGAGAGCGCGGCGCGCTGCAGCGGTGGTCTCTACTGCCCGGCACAGCGCAAGCAGGCGATCCGCCACTTCGCCTCGCGGCTGGCGATGGACATCGAGGGTCTCGGTGACCAGCGGGTCGACCAGCTGGTCGATGCCGGGCTGGTCAGCACCATCGCCGATCTCTACCGGCTCGAAGCCGAATCATTGGCCGGCCTGGAGCGCATGGGTGAAAAGTCGGCCGGCAACCTGGTCGCCGCCATCGGGCAGAGCATGAAAACTACGCTGCCCCGCTTCCTGTTCGCCCTCGGTATCCGCGAGGTCGGCGAAAGCACCGCGGTGGCGCTGGCGATTCACTTTGGTGATCTCCAGTCGTTACGCGCCGCCGATGTCGAGGCGCTGCAGGCGGTCCCCGACGTCGGCCCGGTGGTCGCCGAACGCGTCATCGCCTTTTTCGCCGAACCGCACAACCGGGAAGTGATCGACGCACTGCTGGCGGCCGGAGTCCAATGGCAGGCCATCACGCCCACGGTCCGGCATGAGGCGCCGCCGCTTGCCGGCCGTTCCGTGGTGCTTACCGGCACCCTTGGGACGATGACGCGCAACGATGCCAAGACCCGGCTGCGGGGCCTCGGTGCCCGGGTCAGCGGCAGCGTGTCGAAGAAGACGGCGTTCGTCGTCGCCGGCAGCGAGCCCGGCTCAAAGTTGGCCAAGGCAGCCGATCTTGGTGTCGAGGTACTCGACGAAACGGCGTTCCTGGAGCGGCTTACAATCTGGGAATCGGTCCAGGACGGCCGTTGAGTGATATTGTCACCACATGAACCAGCAGCACCAAGAGACCGGATCAGGCACGATGACGTTACATGACAGCTTCGGCCGCCGCGTTGAATACCTCCGGCTGTCGGTCACCGATCGCTGCAACTACCGCTGTTTTTACTGCATGCCGGAGGCCGGCTTCGTGGCCGAGCCCCGCGACAACCTGCTGCGCACCGAGGAACTGTCGCGCCTGGTCGGCCTGTTCGTCGGACTCGGCGTGCGCAAGGTGCGCGTCACCGGCGGTGAGCCGCTGATACGGCGCAATCTCTCTTCCCTGGTCTCCGATCTCGCCGCGTTCCCGGGACTCGAGGACCTGTCGTTGACCACCAATGGCGACCAGCTCGAGCGTTTCGCCGACGACCTTGCCAGGGCGGGTATCAACCGGGTCAACATCTCGCTCGACTCGCTCGACGCGGCTATCTTCCGCGACATCACCCGCGGTGGCGATCTCGACCATGTCCTTGCGGGCATCGAGCGTGCGCTGGAGGTCGGTCTGACGCCGGTCAAGCTGAACATGGTCGTGATGGCCGACGTCAACGACGGCGAGATTGAGGCGATGGTCGACTACGCCACCGCGCGCGGTTGTCACCTGCGTTTCATCGAAACCATGCCGATTGGCACCAGCGGCGCCGGTTCGATGGGACTCTACTACCCGGCACAGAAGATTCTCGAGCGGGTTCGCGATCACTGTGGTGAGGAACTCGAGCCGGTGACCGGCCTGCGCGGTGGTGGCCCGGCCAGCTACTTCCGTGCCGGCCACGGCACCGTCGGTGTCATCTCGGCCATGTCGCGCCACTTCTGCGCAGACTGCAACCGTGTGCGCCTGACCGCCAAGGGCGACCTGGTGCTCTGCCTGGGACGCGATGAGGCGGTGCCGCTTGGCCGGTTGCTACGCGACGGAGCTGATGACGATGCAATCAGGGCGGCGATCGTCGCCGGTATCCAGCGCAAGCCCGAAGGTCATGGCTTTACCAGTACCGAGGCGTCCGGTGGGGTGCCGATGTCGGTCACCGGGGGCTGAGCGGCACAGTGGCGCCTAGGCGGCCCCGAATCAGCGCCGGCGGCGCGTGAAACGGGACGGATGAGCATGGGGCATGGAGTCTGGTCGCGGCTGGTACTGTTGGGCACGCTGGCACTGTGCGCCGGCAGTGTACTGGCGGCATCTCCGGTACGCGTTGCGGCCGCCTCGTCGCTGTCATTTGCCCTACCCGAGATCATCAAGGCTTTTCGCGCCCAGGGCGGTGACGAGATCGAAATCAGCTTCGGTTCGTCGGGCCTGTTCGCACGGCAGATCGCCCGCGGCGCGCCGTTCGACATGTTCATGTCGGCCAACGAGGCGTACGTGGATCAGCTGGCGCGTGCCGGTCTGACGCGCGATGAAGGGACGGTCTACGCCGTCGGTCGGCTGGTGCTGTTCGTACCCAGCGGCAGCACCATCGCGCCCGAGACGCCGCTGGCGGAGCTGCCGCGACTGCACGCGCAGGGGCGTTTGCGTCGACTCGCCCTGGCTCATCCCGAACACGCCCCCTATGGTATCGCCGCACGCCAGGCGCTCGAGCAGAGTGGTGCCTGGACCGAGTTGTACGAAACGCTGGTGATCGGCGAGAGCGTCTCCCAGACAGCCCGCTTTGTCACCACCGGAGCGGCCGATGCCGGCTTGCTGGCCCATGCCCTGGCGCTGCAGCCACAGGTGGCGGCGCACGGCAGTTTCGCTCTGGTGCCCGAATCGCTGCATACACCGTTACGCCAGCGCATGGCGCTATTGCGCGGAGCGAATCCCGCGGCCGCGGCGTTCTATGCCTTCCTGCGCGAATCCGACGCGCGTGCGATTCTGGCACGCCACGGCTTCAACATGGCGCAAGGAGGGTAACGTGGACTGGGTCGCGTTCCGGGTTTCGCTGCAGCTTGCCGGTGCGACCACGGTAATCCTGCTGCTGTTCGCTATCTGGTTGGCGCGGCTGCTGGCCTGGCGGCCGTTCCCCGGGCGCAGCCTGGTCGAGGGAATCGTAGCGCTGCCGCTGGTGCTGCCGCCGACGGTGCTCGGCTACTACCTGCTGGTCGCGTTCAGCCGCGACAGCCTGGTCGGCCGCCTGTACGAGGACGCCACCGGTCAGACCCTGGCCTTCACGTTCAGCGGCTTGTTGCTGGCGTCACTGGTCTACAGCCTGCCGTTCGCGGTGCAGCCGCTGCTGCGCGCCTTCGAGGCGATCCCGCCCCGGCTGCGCGAGGCGGCCTGGTGCAGTGGCCTCGGACGCTGGCAGACCTTCTGGCGCATCGAGCTGCCACTCGCCTGGCCAGGCGTACTCTCGGCGGCGGTGCTGACCTTTGCCCACACCCTGGGCGAGTTCGGCGTGGTGCTGATGGTCGGCGGCAACATCCCTGGTGAGACGCGCACGCTGGCGATCTCGATCTACGACAAGACCCAGGCTTTCGATGACACCGCGGCCGGGACGATGTCGCTGGCACTGCTCGCCTTCGCCCTTGTCACCGTGACCGTGGTCTACGCCGTCGAGCGGCGGCGTCGCGGTCCCAAGGCCGTGGGGCGGCTGGCATGAGCGGTGGACTGGAGGTTCGGCTGGAGCAGACAGGGCCGATCCCGCTCGCCGCGGAGTTTGCCTGCCCGCGCGGTCAACTATTGGCGCTGGTCGGTCCTTCCGGCAGCGGCAAGACGACCATCCTGCGCTGCATCGCTGGTCTGCAGCGTCCGGATATCGGGCGGGTTGACTGCGACAATGCCACGCTGCTCGACACCGGGCAGCGTATCGACCTGCCGCCGCAACAACGCCGGGTCGGCATGGTGTTCCAGGACTATGCACTGTTCCCACACCTGACGGCGCTCGACAACGTCCGCGTGGTACTGGGCCACCTGCCCGAGGATGAGCGTGAAGCGTGCGCCCGCGGCTGGCTGGCACGGACCCGGGTCGCGGGTCTCGAGGCGCGCCGCCCCGGGCAGCTCAGCGGTGGCGAACAGCAGCGTGTCGCACTGGCCCGGGCGCTGGCGCGTGATCCGGCCATGTTGCTGCTTGATGAACCCTTTTCGGCGGTGGACCAGGTCACCCGCCACCGGCTGCGCCTGGAACTGGCCGATCTCGCCCGCGATCTCGAGGTGCCGATCATTCTGGTCACCCACGACCTCGACGAGGCGAGCATGCTCGCCGACCAGGTCTGCGTCCTCCGCCGCGGACGGACCCTGCAACAGGGTCCACCAGACGAGGTGCTGTCGCGCCCGGTAAGCGCCGAGGTGGCCCGCCTGATCGATCGGCGCAATATCCATGGCGCCCAGGTCACGGCCCACGGCCCCGAAGGCGACTGGAGCGAAATCAACTGGGGCGGAAGTCTGCTGCGCGCTACCCACGCGCCCGCATTCGAGATTGGCTCCAAGGTGTCGTGGTGCGTCGCTTCGACTGACGTGCTGCTTATCCCGGATCACGCTCGTCGTGACGATGGTGAAAACGGTTTTGACACGCGGGTGATCGGCCTGCTGCGTGGTGGTGCGTTGAGCCAGGCGGTACTGAAGTGCAGCAGTGCGCCGGGTTTGCTGCTGCACATGACCGTCCCGACCCGGGTGGCGCGGCGTCACGCCCTGGTGGTCGGCCGCGAGTTGCGCGTGTCGCTACCGCGCGAGGCGATCCACGTCATGCCGGCGCCCGAACCACGGACACCACGCGACTGAGCCGGCCGTAACGGTCTACTTGACCTCGATCTCGGCCTTGCCGCGCAGTCCCTCGAGGTACTCGCGCACCTGCGTCGACTGCAACATGTTCTCGATCTGCGGCTTGACCTGCTCGAACGACGGGCCGTCGATCTTGCGCGTCTCCTCGAGCAGGATCACGTGCCAACCGAACTGGGTTTTCACCGGGGTCTTGGTGTAGGTGCCGGGCTCGAGCGCAATGGCCGCCTGGGAGAACTCGGGTACCATCTGGCCGGGCTCGAAGAAGCCAAGATCACCACCCTGTGCACCGGAGGGGCCGGTCGAACGCTCCTTGGCCAGGGCAACGAAGTCACCACCGGCGTCGAGATCAGCGATTACCTTTTTCGCATCCGCTTCGTTTTCGAGCAGGATGTGACGGGCGTGGTACTCGGTCTTGCCGGCCGACTGGCCGACCTGCTCGTCGTACACCTTGCGCATCTGTTCTTCGGTGACCGGATGGCCGTCGACCTGGTTGCGCACTGCGAACTGGGCCAGCATCGCGCGCCGGGTCATCTCCATCTCGAGCTTGAACTCCTCGCCATCATCCAGCTTGCCGCGTTCGGCATCCTGTACCAGCAGTTCGATGTTGATCAACTCCTGCAGCAGCTCCACCTGGGTGCCTTCCTGCTCCGGTCGCCGTTCGCGGTAGCGTTCGATATCGCCAGCGGTCAGGGAGGTGCCGTTGATGGTGGCAAGGACCTGTTCGTCCCCGGTGGCGGCAAAGGCCGGACCGTGAGCGAAGGTAAAAGCAAGGAGCAGAGGACCGGCGAGCCGGCGGGTGACATGGTGGGTCATCGAGTTTCCTTGGAGTTCAGTCATTGATCTGTTCATCGGGTGCGTAGGCACGGATGCTCAGGGCGTGAATTTCGTCCTGCATGGCATCGCCGACGGCGCCGTAGACCAATCGGTGGCGCTTGAGCAGGGGCTGACCGTCGAAAGCGGCCGAGACGATGGTGACGACGTAGTGGCCGCCACCGCTCTTGGCCCCTTCGTGGCCGGCGTGGGCGGCACTCTGGTCGACGATGTCGAGCAGGGTCGGCTCGAGGGCGGTGGTCAGTCGGTCGCGTAGCATGCTGACACGGTCGCTCATTTCGGCAGTACCTGTTTGAACGGCTTGACCGTGGTTTCGGCGTAGACGCCGGCGGCGACGTAGGGATCGGCGTCGGCCCACGCCTGCGCTGCCTCAAGAGAGTCGAATTCGGCGACGATCAGGCTGCCACTGAAACCTGCCGGGCCAGGATCGTCACTGTCGATGGCTGGGAACGGTCCGGCGAGGACCATGCGGCCCTGTTCCTGCAACTGTTGCAGCCGCTCGATGTGGGCCGGACGGGCCGACTGGCGCAGCGGCAGGCTGTCGTCGACGTCATGGCCGATGATCGCGTAGAGCATTCAGGATTCTCCGTCGGTCGTTGATTCCGGCACCATGTGCCGGGCGAGGTAGAAGGCCTGGGCGACGACGAAAGCGAGCGTCAGGCCGAGCATGCCGAAGAGCTTGAAGTTCACCCAGGTATCGGTGTCGAAATTGTACACGACGACCAGGTTGAGCACGCCCATGACGACGAAGAAGGAGACCCACAAACCGTTCAATCGTTCCCAGACCGGGTCGGGCACCGTCACCGTGCCGGACATCATTCTTTGCACCAGCGGCTTGCGCGTGCCAACGAACCGGCTACCAAGGAAGACGGCGGCAAACAGCCAGTCGAGGATGGTCGGCTTCCACTTGATGAAGGTCTCGTCGCGCAGCGCCAACGTCAGGCCGCCGAAGACCACCAGCAGCACCGCCGTAGCAACATGGGTCTTCTCGATGCGCCGGTGGCGCAGCCAGACGTAGGCGACCTGGAACAGCCCGGCGGCGATCGCGGCCGCGGTGGCGACGTAGATGTCGTAGAGCTTGTACGCGGCGAAAAAGAGCAGGACCGGGAACAGGTCGAAAAGCAGTTTCATGGCGGGTTCCGTGGCGCCGGCGGCGTAGCGTAGCACAAGGTCGGAAGAGGCCGCCGCTCCGGTACAATAGGCTGATGGGCGCCATCGATCTCCACTGCCACTCCGAGGTCTCCGACGGTACGTTGACTCCGGCCGAGTTGGTCCGCCGTGCCGCCGGGCGCGGCGTGCGCAGGCTCGCGCTGACCGATCACGACACCGTGGAGGGACTCGGCGCAGCGACCGCCACCGCCAGAGAACACGGCATCGACCTGATCACGGGTGTCGAACTCTCGACCGCCTGGTCCCGGCGCACTATCCACGTCGTCGGCCTCGGCTTCGACCCGGACGCCCCGGCGCTGCGAGCCGGGTTGGAGCGCCTCGCCGCGCTGCGTGCCGAGCGCGCGGAACGGATTGGCCACAGCCTCGACCGGGCCGGCATTCCCGGGGCGCTGGAAGGGGCGCGGGCACTGGCCCGTGGCCCGTCGCTAGGCCGCAATCACTTTGCCCGCTTCATCTGGCGACGTCTTGCCCTGCGCCACCTGGGCGATGTCTACCGGCGTTATCTGGTCAACAACCGACCCGGCTACGTCAGCGTCGACTGGCCGGCGTTGCAGGAGGCGGTCGGCTGGATCCGTGACGCCGGCGGGGTGGCGGTGATCGCCCACCCGGCCCGCTACCGTTTGACCAGGACCAAACTGCGCGAAATGATCTTCGCAGGGCAGGAAGCCGGACTCGAAGGCATCGAGGTTGCCGGTGCACGCAGCACTCCGGCCGAGGTTGAGTGGCTCGCCGAGGTCGCGCGTCACCACGGCCTGCTGGCCTCGGCCGGCTCCGACTTTCACAGTCACGAACAGCGCTGGATCGAGCTTGGCCGTCTGCCGCCACTGCCGAAAGATCTGCCGCACGTCCTCGAACGGATCGACGCCAGGCACTGATCCGCTGACGAATCCGTGCTGGCACGCTCGCGCGGCGCGGGTACAATAGCGCGCTTTCCGTCAGCCGGCCGCCATGAGCCAGTATTTCGAACTCCATCCCGACAACCCACAGGCGCGCCTGCTACAACAGGCTGCAGAGATCGTGCGCCGTGGTGGTGTGATCGCCTATCCGACCGACTCCTGCTATGCACTCGGTTGCCAGCCCGGTGAGAAGGAGGCGCTCGAACGCATCCAGCGGCTGCGTCACCTCGACGACCAGCACAACTTGACCCTGGTCTGCCGCGACCTCTCCGAGATCGCCACCTACGCCAAGATCGACAATACCGCCTACCGCCTGCTGAAGACCCTGACGCCTGGCCCGTACACCTTCATTCTCAAGGCGACCAACGAGGTGCCGCGCCGGCTGCAGCACCGTAAACGGCGCACCATTGGCATCCGCGTTCCTGATAACCGCATTACCGGTGCGTTGCTCGAGATACTCGATGCCCCGTTGATGAGCACCACGCTGCGCCTGCCGGGGGCCGAGTTGCCGCTGATCGACCCCGAGGCCATCCACGACCAGCTCGGTCACACCATCGACCTGGTGATCGACGGCGGCGCCTGCGGCGTCGAACCGACCACAGTTGTCGACATGACCCGTGACCCGCCGGAGGTGGTGCGTGCGGGTCTCGGCGACACGGCGCTGTTCGAGTGAGCGGTGCCAGGTCGGTGCGCCCCCGGCGCGTCGGTATAATCACCTGATGGATGAACTGACCGCCGTCCAGCGCGTCGCGACCTGGGCCTTGCCGGTCCTGTTCGCGATCACCGTGCACGAAGTGGCACACGGTTGGGTGGCGCGCCGGCTGGGCGATCCTACCGCGTACATGCTCGGCCGGCTGACGCTGAACCCGATCAAGCACATCGACCCGGTCGGCACGATCCTGGTGCCCCTGGCGCTGGTCATGCTCGGCGGTTTCGTCTTCGGCTGGGCCAAGCCAGTCCCGGTCACCTGGGAGAACCTGCGCCACCCGAAGCGCGACATGGCCCTGGTCGCCGTGGCCGGTCCTGCCGCGAACCTGGTTATGGCACTGCTCTGGGCCGGTGCGATGAAAATAGGCATGCTGCTCGCCGGCACGGTCGATGCGGTCGCCATCCCGCTGCTCTACATGGGCGCCGCCGGGATTATGATCAACCTGGTGCTGATGGTCCTGAACCTGCTACCTCTGCCACCGCTCGACGGTGGGCGGGTGGTGACCGGACTGCTGCCGGGTCGCCTGTCATGGCAGTTCAGCCGTATCGAGCCCTACGGCCTGATGATCCTGCTGGCGATGCTTTTTTTCGGCCTGCTAGGCGACGTGTTGCGACCACCGGTGGTGCTGTTGCAGGGGCTGATTTTCAGCATGCTAGGTTTATAGCGGCCGCCCGACGGCGGCCAACTGACAACCCAAGGGGGACTGCTTGAACTCCGTTCCAACGCATTACCAACGCGTGCTCTCCGGCATGCGTCCAACTGGGCAGCTGCACCTCGGCCACTATCACGGCGTGCTGCAGAACTGGGTCAAGCTGCAGTACGAGTACGAGTGTTTCTTTTTCGTCGCCGACTGGCATGCGCTGACTACCCACTACGAGCACCCGGGTGTGATCGGCGAGAGTACCCTCGACCTGGTGATCGACTGGCTGGCGGCCGGGGTCAACCCGGGCTCGGCGACCCTGTTTATCCAGTCGCGCGTACCGGAGCACGCCGAACTCCACCTGCTGCTGTCGATGGTGACGCCGCTGGGCTGGCTGGAACGGGTGCCGACCTACAAGGACCAGCAGGAGAAACTCAAGGAACTGGATCTCTCGACCTACGGTTTCCTCGGTTACCCGCTGCTGCAGAGCGCCGACATCCTGATCTACAAGGCCGGCCTGGTGCCGGTGGGCGAGGATCAGGTGGCCCACGTCGAGCTGACTCGGGAGGTAGCGCGCCGATTCAACCATCTTTACGGCCGCGAGCCCGACTTCGCCGAGCGCGCCGAGGCGGCGGCGAAGAAGATGGGCAAGAAGAACAACAAGCTCTACCAGACGCTGCGCAAGCGCTACCAGGAGCAGGGCGACGCCGAGGCACTGCAGGTGGCCCACGCCCTGCTCGAGTCGCAGCAGAATATCAGCCTCGGCGACCGCGAGCGGCTGTTCGGTTATCTCGACGGCAGTGGCAAGTCGATCCTGCCAGAGCCGCAAGCGCTGCTGACCCCGGCGGCGAAGATGCCGGGTCTCGACGGTCAGAAGATGTCGAAGTCCTACAACAACACCATCACCCTGCGCGAGTCGGACGACGAGGTCGAGCGCAAGATCCGCACCATGCCGACCGACCCGGCGCGGGTACGGCGTAACGATCCGGGTGACCCGGCCAAGTGCCCGGTGTGGCAGTTCCACGCGATCTACAGCGACGAAAAGAGTCGTGACTGGGCACGCGAGGGCTGCACCACGGCCGGCATTGGCTGTCTCGACTGCAAGGCGCCGATCATCGCCGCGGTGCAGGCCGAACTGGAGCCGATGCGCGCCATGGCCGCAGACTACAGTGCTGATCCGGCCGCGGTGCAGGCAATCATCACCGAGGGTTGCGAGAAGGCTCGCGACGAGGCGCGTGAGACACTTGAGGTCGTGCGCGAGGCGATGGGGCTGGGCTACCGCTGAGGCGGTCGCGGGATACGACCATGGTGGATGAGAACGGACAGGAACACCCGGAGATGCAGCCGCTGCAGGCCGAGATGCCGTTCGCCATCGTCCAGGGCGAACCGGTCACTCAGCTGCCGCGCGATCTCTACATTCCGCCCGATGCGCTGGAGGTGTTCCTCGACGCCTTCGAAGGGCCGCTCGACCTGCTGCTCTACCTGATCCGACGCCAGAACCTCGACGTCCTCGACATTCCGATCGCCGAGATCACGCGCCAGTACATGAAGTACGTCGATCTGATGAAGGATTTCCGCCTCGAACTCGCCGCCGAGTACCTGGTGATGGCGGCGATGCTGGCCGAGATCAAGTCGCGCATGCTGTTGCCGCGCGCCACGCCCGTGGGCGACGAGGAGGAGGACCCGCGGGCCGAGCTGGTGCGCCGCCTGCAGGAGTACGAGCGCTTCAAGCAGGCCGCCGAGGAGATCGATGGCATGCCGCGGCTCGAGCGTGACGTCTTTCCCGCCGAGGTCGAGGTGGCCGCGCGCAAGGTCAACCGGGTCGAGCCCCAGGTCGAGCTGAAGGAACTGCTCGGGGCGCTGGCGCTGGTGTTGCGCCGGGCCGAGATGTTCTCGCACCACCAGATCGAGCGCGAGCCGCTGTCGGTACGCGAGCGCATGTCGACACTGCTGACCCAGCTGCGCCGGGAGCAGTTCACCGAGTTCAGCCAGCTGTTCGCGCTCGAGGAGGGGCGGGCCGGGGTCGTCGTGTCGTTGCTGGCGATCCTCGAGCTGCTCAAGGCGACGCTGATCGAGATCGCTCAGGCGGAGCCGTTCGGTCCGCTGCACGTGCGCGCCACCGGCCACGAGGTTGGTGACGAAGGCCCGTTGGAGGCATGAGAGTGTATTTCCACCTGCCTGGCAGAGAGAGACGATGGAACAGGATCAGCTGAAGAATATTCTCGAGGCAGCGCTGCTTGCGGCGGGCAAGCCGATCGATCTCGATACACTCACCACGCTCTTTCCAGAGGGCGAGGCGCCGGAACGCGCGGATATGCGCAAGGCTCTGCTGGCGCTGACCGCCGACTACGCCGAGCGTGGAATCGAGCTGATCGAGGTCGGCAGCGGCTACCGCATCCAGTCGCGTCCGGAACTGACCGAGTGGCTTTCGCGGCTCTGGGACGAGCGTCCAAGCCGTTATTCCCGGCCCCTGCTGGAGACCCTCGCCCTGATCGCCTATCGTCAGCCGATCACCCGGGGTGAGATCGAGGACGTACGCGGCGTGACTATCGCCAGCTCGATCATGCGCACGCTGGTCGAGCGCGAGTGGGTGCGCGTGGTCGGCTACCGCGACGTCCCAGGCAAACCGGGGATGTACGGCACCACGCGCAAGTTCCTCGATTACTTCGGTCTCACCAGCCTCGACGATCTGCCGACACTGGCCGAACTGCGCGACATCGACAGCATCAATGCAGAACTCGCGCTCGAGGATCAGGCGCCACCGCAGGTCGACCTCGACGCCTTCGATCCCGAACTGCGCGAGCTGGCCGAGGCCGCGGCCGAAGCTGAAACCGGAACCGAGACCGATCAGGTCATGACAGAAGACGGCGCCGGAGAGGGCGGTGACGACAAAGAGGGCGACGAGGCCGTCGCCGATCCGGAAAACGAGGCGTCTCCGACGGACAAAGACGTCACCGAGCGTCCTGACAGCGAGTCAATCCACTGAAACAACCACCACCCCCATCTGCCCCACCCGAACGCCTGCAGAAACTGCTGGCGGGAGCCGGCCACGGCTCGCGACGCCAAATCGAGGGCTGGATCCGTGACGGGCGAGTCACGGTCGACGGTACGCCCGCCAAGCTCGGCCAGCAGGCCACGGGTAGCGAAAAGATTTGCCTCGACGGCCGCCCGCTGCCGGTCGAGCGCGCTACCCGCGAGTCACCGCGCGTCATCGCCTACCACAAGCAGGTAGGCGAACTGGTGACCCGTAGCGACCCGGAGGGACGGCAGACGATTTATGCCGCGCTGCCGTCGATCCAGGCCGGTCGCTGGATCCCGGTCGGCCGCCTGGACATCAACACCGCCGGCCTGCTGCTTCTGACCACCGACGGCACCCTGGCCCACCACCTGATGCACCCGTCCAGCGGCATCGAGCGCGAGTACGCGGTGCGTGTGCTGGGTGAAGTGACCCTCGAAGATCGCCGCCAGCTGACCACGGGCATCCAGCTCGAGGACGGTCCGGCCAGTTTCGAACAGGTGGTCGAGGGTGGCGGCGACGGTGCCAACCGTTGGTACCACGTGGTGCTGCGCGAGGGACGCAAGCGCGAGGTGCGGCGCCTGTGGGAGGCGCTCGG
>CAXMPC010000040.1:0-7032 GCA_964195335.1 uncultured Gammaproteobacteria bacterium
CGGCGGTGCGGGTCGCCCACGGGCAGATGCCCGAACGCGAGCTCGAGCAGGTGATGCTCGACTTCTACCACCGCCGCTTCCAGGTGCTGGTCTGTACGACCATCATCGAGAGCGGCATCGACGTGCCGAGCGCCAATACCATCATCATGGATCGCGCCGACCGCCTCGGCCTAGCCCAGTTGCACCAGTTACGCGGCCGCGTCGGCCGCTCGCATCACCGCGCCTACGCCTACCTGATCGTGCCCGAGCGTAAGGCGATGACCGCCGACGCCATCAAGCGGTTGGAAGCGATCGCCTCGCTCGAGGAACTCGGAGCCGGTTTCCTGCTTGCCACCCACGACCTCGAGATCCGGGGCGCCGGAGAACTGCTCGGTGAAGGCCAGAGCGGCCAGATCGAGCAGGTCGGCTTCAGCTTTTACATGGAGATGCTCGAGCGTGCCGTGCAGGCGTTGAAATCGGGCCGGATCCCGGAACTCGAGAAACCGCTGCATCACGGTCCCGAAGTCGAACTGCACGTCCCGGCACTGTTGCCCGAGGACTACCTGCCGGACGTCAACCTGCGCCTGATCTTCTACAAGCGTATCAGCGGCGCGGCCGATGGCATGGCGCTCCGTGATCTGCAGGTGGAGATGATCGACCGCTTCGGCCTGTTGCCGGAGCCGGCCAAGACGCTGTTCGAGATCAGCGCATTGAAGCAGCGCGCCACGCCGCTCGGCATCCGCCGTATCGAGGCCGGCCCGGAAGGTGGGCAACTCATCTTCGACGAGGCGCCGGAGATCGACCCGGCCCGACTGGTCGAACTGATCCAGAAGGAGGCGCACACCTACCGCCTGGTCGACGGCCAGCGCCTGCGCTTCTCCCAGCCCCTGGCCTCGATCAAGGACCGGGTGCAGGCGGTGGATACCCTCCTCGACCGGCTGCGTCCGGCACAGGCGGCCTGACCCGCGCCGTACGGCAGGCTAGAATGGCCTCCATGCTTCGTATCATCTACCTGCTTGTGCTGGTCCTGGCCTGGCCGACAGTCGCTTCGGCCGCTCCGCGCTGGTTCGATCTCGAGGTGCTGGTGTTCGCCCGTGACGGGATGCCAAGGGGCAGCGAGAAGTGGCCCGAGTTTCCGGAACTTCCGGATACCACGAAGGCACGCCCACCCGCATCCGGCAGCGCGCCGCTACGGCTCTCGAACTCGGCCGACCGCCTGCGCCGCCAGCCGGGTCATACAGTGCTGCTGCATACCGCCTGGCGACGACCGGTAGGCAGCCAGAAACAGGCGCCGTGGATACGGCTGACCGATGCGCCGGACGCGACCACGGCGGCTACCCTCGACGGCATGGTCCGCCTCAGCGTCCGCCGTTACCTGCACCTCGATCTCGACCTGGTGGTGACGCGCGAAGTCGAGGTGGCCATTACCGAAGAACCCGTAACAGGTACTGTCGCCATCCCTCTGGCCGAGCCTGCCGCCACTCCAGCCACGGTCACCACGCCAAGTGCCGCCCCCGCGCCTGCCGTGACCTACACGCGGGTTCGGCAACCGTTCCGGATGATCGACAGTCGCCGCATGCGCAGCGACGAGGTGCACTACGTGGACCATCCCGCGTTCGGCGTGCTGGTGTTGGCGACGGCCTACCACCCACCGGTGCCGGCCGAACCGGCAGAAGCCGCTGTTCCGACGACGGTCACCAGCGGAGACGGTGACGCCGCAGCGGCGAAGACAACGACCTCGGCTGCGCCTGCGGCGAAGGCTCCCGGCGCCACTCCCGCGCCGGCCGCGACAACACCTCCGCCGCCCACCAAGCCCTAACCCTCTTCAGTGCTGGTGTTTGAGGTCGATCTGTACGACCTCGTGCAGCAGCGCTCGCACCTGCTCCATGCCGGTCTTCAGGTTGGTATTGATCTCGTCCATGCTGATCACGCCCGGTACACGGCCAGCGGCCCGGTTGGCGACCACGGCGCAGGCCGCGTAGCAGAGATCGAGTTCACGGGCGAGGACCGCCTCGGGCATCCCGGTCATGCCGACCAGGTCGCAGCCGTCGGCCGCCATGCGGTCGATTTCGGCGGCGGTCTCGAGTCGCGGTCCCTGGGTCGCGCCATAGACGCCGTCGCTGCGCGGATCGACACCGGCCCGGTTACCGGCCTCGATCAGCGCCTGGCGCAGCACGCCACAATAGGGTTCGGTGAAATCGACATGGGTAACCGGCTGCTGATCGCCGTCATAGAAGGTGTGGGCGCGGCCGTAGGTGTAATCGATCACCTGGTCGGGAATCGCCAGGACGCCCGGTGTCATGTCGTCACGGATACCGCCAACCGCAGCGACCGCGAGAATGTGGCGCACACCGATGTGCTGCAGGGCCCAGAGGTTGGCGCGGTAGTTCACTCGATGCGGGGGGATGGTGTGGCCGCGGCCGTGGCGCGGCAGAAACACCACCTTGGAACCGCACAGTTCGCCGTGGGTCAGCGGTCCCGACGGTTCGCCATAGGGCGTCTGCACCATTTCGCGCCGGGTGATGGTCAGCGTCTCGAGCGAAGTCAGGCCGGTGCCGCCGATGATCGCGAGTGTGGTCACGGAGGTCTCCTAAGGCAGATGAGAATCAGTGGCCGGCCACGGCGTAGATGCCGGGTGCGCCGCGCAGGTAGCCACCGTAGTCCATGCCGTAGCCGAACAGGTAGCGGTCGGGAAGCTCGAGACCGACATAGTCGGCACGGATGTCAGCGACACGCTGGCGGCGCTTCTCGACCAGCACCGCGCTCTGCACCTTGGCCGCTCCGGCCGCGCGGCAAGCGTCGACGATCGCCTGCAGCGTCCATCCTTCGTCGAGAATGTCGTCGATCACCAGCACATCACGTCCGGTGAGCGGCAGCACCGGACGGTGCAGCCACTCGAGTTCACCGCCCTCGGTCGTCTCGCGGTAGCGCGATACCTGCAGGTAGTCGAGTTGGAACGGGAAATCGAGGCGCGACACCAGCAGCCCGGCTGGCACCATACCGCCAGTCATGACCGCGAGCAGCAGTGGGTTGCGATCGCCGAGAGCGTGGCTGATAGCGTCAGCCATCCTTGCCAGTGCCGCATCAACGACCTCGACGCTGGCGAGTCGTTCGGCACGTTGGCGTGCCGTGCGGGCCTGCCCGGGGTCGAGACCGGCCACGATCGCGTTCAACCCGGGGCGACCGGGATCCCGCCGCCCGGCTCAGGATGGACGGTGACGCCATCGGGCAGGTGCAGCGTCGAGGTCGGGAAGGCGATCTCGGCGCCATGGCCGACGATGATGTCGCTGATCCGCAGCAGCACGTCGTGCTTGACCTCGTGGTAACGCACCCACTGGGTCGTCCTGGTGAAGGTGTAGACGAAGAAGTCGATCGACGACGCGGCGAACTTGTTGAAGTTGACGATCAGCGTCTGGCTGCTGTCGATCTCCGGATGCGCTCGCAGCATCGTGCGGACGTCATTGACGATCGCATCCATCTTGCCGACATCGTCGTAGCGGATGCCGATGGTCTCGTAGATCCGCCGGTGACTCATGCGCGACGGGTTGATCACCGCGATGGTGGTAAAGGTCGCGTTGGGAACGTAGATCGGGCGCTTGTCGAAGCTGCGTATCCGGGTCAGGCGCCAGCCGATCTCCTCCACCGTGCCCTCGATCTGGCGATCCGGCGACTGGATCCAGTCGCCCACCGCGAACGGCCGGTCGAGGTAGATCATCAGGCCACCGAAAAAGTTGGCCAGCAGATCCTTGGCGGCGAAGCCGATGGCGATGCCGCCTATGCCACCGAAGGCGAGCACTCCGGAGATGCTGAAGCCGAGGGTCTGCAGCATCACCAGGCCGGCGGTGATCAGGATCGAGACGCGGGTCAGCTTGCCGATGGCATCGACCGTAGTGCGGTCGTACGGCTTTTCGTCGGCATCGTGCAACGCGACGATGTTGCTCTCGATCCCGCGCACCAGGCGGATCAGGAACCAGGCAATGGCCGCGATCACGCCGATGTCGCGTAATGGGCCGACGGCCCCGAACAACTCGACGCCGGTCGCGGCACCGACGATCTCGGCGGCGAATGTGATGCCGACCACCCAGATCAGCAGGGTCAGCGGACGCCGCAAGGCGTCGATCAGAGCGTCGTCCCATAGATTGGCCGTCGCCTCGGCCCGGTGGTAGATCCGCGCCAGTACCCGTTTCTGCACGAAGTCGAGCAGCAGGGCGAGGAAAACGACGATGAATGCCTGCAACACCCAGTGGAAGGTCTCCTGGTGGATGTCGAGGGAGTCGAGAAATTCGGGCATGTAGGGTCTCGTGGCGGTTCCGTCGCCAGACGCAATGGTCGGAAATTATACCGGCGCGTTGTCGCGCCACCAGACAACTACCATGTACGGATCACAGGTCGATGTCGAGCAGCGGTTCGCGCTCGAGGCCGGCAAGCAGCCGCACCGCGTCGCGCCAGCGGGTGGATCGGCGCAGGCGGGCCGGGTCGACCGGGTGCTTGCCGTGCAGTCGCACCCGGCGCAGCTGGGCCACCGGATCGACATGGCCGTTCAGGGTGGCCAGCACCTCGGCCACCGCCTCGGGGGCGTTGCAGACCAGGAGCATGTCGCAGCCGGCATCGAGCGCCGTCCTGGCGCGCGCGCCGTAACCACCCACCTCGCCGGCACCGGCCATGCTCAGGTCGTCGCTGAAAACCACGCCCTGGAAGCCGAGTCGTTGGCGCAGCACCTCGTGCAGCCAGAACGACGAGTAGGTGGCGGGCAACAGCGCAACGTGGCTGTAGAGAATATGTGCGCTCATGATCCCGGGGACACCCGCAGCGACCAGGCGTTCGAACGGGACCAGGTCACTGGAGGCAATATCGGCGTAGGACCGCCGGTCCTCGGGCAGGGTCAGGTGAGAGTCCTCGCCAACGCCACCGTGACCAGGGAAATGCTTGGCCACCGCGGCCATCCCGGCGGCGTGCATGCCATGCATGTAGGCGATCGCCAGTTCGGCGACGGTATCCGGGCTGCGGCCGAAGGCACGGTCGCCGATCACGCCACCGCCCTGCCGTCCCAGGTCGAGCACCGGCGCAAAGCTGAAGTCGACACCGACCGCGCGCAGTTCGCTCGCCATCACCCAGCCGGCCTCCTCGGCCAGGTGCAACGCACGCGTCCGATCCTGCCGATAGCAGTCCCCGAGGCAGGCCACCGGTGGCAGGCGGGTAAAACCCTCGCGGAATCGCTGCACCCGTCCACCCTCGTGGTCGACCGCGACCAGCAGGTGGGTCTTGCGCAGGGCGTGGATCTCCGTGACCAGGTCGGCGATCTGTTCCGGTGCCTGGTAGTTGCGTGCGAACAGAATCACGCCGCCCACCAACGGGTGCGCCAGCCGCTCACGCTCGAGGTCGGTCAGCGCGGCCCCGGCGACATCGACCATCAATGGCCCGAGACTCATGTGGCCACCCCGCTCTCGGATGCGCTGGAGATAGGTTCCGCCTGAGCCACGATCACGCGGTCGCGTCCATCGCGCTTGGCCTTCTGCACCAGGGCCTCGGCGTGACGCAGGGTGCCAGCGAGGCTTTCGTCGAGCCGCTGGGTAACCCCGATGGAGACGGTCGCCCGGATGACGTTACCGGCGTATTTGACTTCGAGGGCCGCAATGCGTTCTCGCAGACGCTCGAAGGTCTCGACGCAGGTTTCGCCCGCGTTGACGGCTATGACACAGAACTGCTCAGCGTCGTAGCGGGCGATGACATCGGTGCGTCGCAGGGCTCGGCCCAATTCTGCCGCGATCTGGCGTAACACCTCGTCTCCCGCCTCATGGCCGTAGGTGTCGTTGATGCCGCGAAGGAAATCGACGTCGATCATCGCGATCACCAACTCGAGGTGGTTGCGACGGGCATTCTCGAAATATTTTTCGCCAATCTCTAGCAGGTAGTGACGATTGTAAGCGCCGGTCAGGTAATCACGATCGGCACGCGCGCTGATCTCCCGTACCAGGTCGACCAGTTCGACATTCTGGCCGACACGGCAGACAAACTCCTCCTGGGAGAAGGGCTTGACCAGGAAGTCGTTGGCCCCACGCTTGAGAAACCTGGCCGACAGCGCCCCGCCGCTCTCGGCGGAGACCCCGATGATCGCCAGGCGCTCCTTGCTGACACGCTTGCGCAGCTCGGTCACCAGTTCGAAACCGTCCATGCCCGGCATCTGGTTGTCGGTGATCACCAGGCGGATATCCGGGTGGGACTCGAAGCAGGTCAACGCCTCGGATCCGCTGCCTGCCTCGTGCACCCGGTACTTGTGCGGCGTCAGATACTGACGTAGCTGGTAGCGCGAGGTCGGCGAGTCGTCCACCAGCAGCAGCTCCGTGCGCTGATTGAGCTCGATACGCCGTAGTAACTGCACGATGTAGTCGAGGTCGTTCAGGCTCTCCTTGACCACATAGTCGAGAATGTTCTTGGCCAGCGCCGCCTGGCGCGTCGCTTCGTCCTGGGTGGAGGTCAGCACCACCACGCTGATGCCGTGCGAGAGGACCAGGTCGACCACCTCGCCGTTGGGGGCGTCCGGCAGGTTGAGATCAAGCACCGCGGCAAACACGCTGTCACCATGTTCGTCGAGCAGGTGCCGGGCGGCAGCAAGGGTGGGCGCAACCAGGACGTTGAAGGCCAGGTGCCGGCTGATTCGCCTTCGTAGAGTCTCGGCGTAAGTCCGACTGTCCTCTACGATCAGGACCGATTGCTTGTCGCTGGACGTGGACATCCTCGGTCCTGCTCCCGTTTCGGCATGGAAATCCCGTCGGTGACCTGGCATGGGCCAGAGCCGGCATACGGGCTGCGGCCCTTGTATCACGGGCCTTGGGGTGGGTCAAAGACGTGCTGGACCGGAGGCCAATTGCGATATCGCACCTTGTGGCTATACTCCCCTGGACCACCAACTAAGGACGGGCGCATGGCCGAGAAACGCAAGCTGCTACGGATCAAAAACGACTTTCAGCAGCGGCTGATCTTGCAGACATTGTCAGCGGTTTTCATTTCGATCAATGTCATCGTCATCTACCTGTTTCTCGGGCCACTGTCGTC
>CAXMPC010000041.1:0-7929 GCA_964195335.1 uncultured Gammaproteobacteria bacterium
CGGCTCGGCCGGGCCAAGGTCCCCGTGGACGGTCACCGCGGTGGGCACGTTGGCTGCGGGGAGATCGACCGGCTGCGGCTTGTCCGCGTCCGGGGCGTAGTCGAAGAACCCGCGGCCGCTCTTCCGTCCCAGCCTGCCGGCGACGACCAGCTCCTGCTGCAGTAGTGACGGCCGGTAGCGCGGGTCCTGGAAGAAGGCATCGAAAACGGTCCGGGTCACGGCGAAGTTGACGTCGTGCCCGATCAGGTCCATCAGCTCGAACGGACCCATGCGGAAGCCGCCGGCGTCGCGGTAGACGGCATCCAGCGTGGCCGCGTCGGCGACGCCCTCCTGCAGCAGTCGCAGTGCCTCGGCGTAGTAGGGCCGGGCCACCCGATTGACGATGAACCCCGGCGTCGAGGCGACGCGTACCGCCCGTTTGCCCCAGGCGCTGGCGGTCGCGAGCACGCTGCCAGTGACATCGTCGGCGGTGGCCAGGCCGTGCACCACCTCGACCAGCTTCATCACCGGCACCGGGTTGAAGAAATGCATGCCGACCACCCGCTCCGGTCGTTCCAGACCGGCGGCGATGGCGGTGATCGACAGCGACGAGGTGTTGCTGGCGAGAATCGCACCGGGGCCGACCAGTGTCTCGAGTTCGGCAAACAGGCCGTGCTTGACCACCAGATCCTCGACGATCGCCTCGACCACCAACCCTGCAGGGGCGAGATCGGCGAGCGCGTCGGTCGGGGTGATGCGGGCCAGCAAGGCGTCGCGGTCAGCCTGCGCCACGCGGCCTCGGGCGACCCGTTTGTCCAGACGCGCTGCCAGTGCTACGCAGGCCTCGGCCGCGGCACCGGGTCGATTGTCGTGGAGCCGCACCGGGTGGCCTGCGGCGGCGGCCACCTCGGCAATGCCCACGCCCATGGTGCCGGCGCCGACGACGCCGATGATGGTCTCCGTGGCCAACGGTTCGGCCATGATCACTTCTCCTTCTTGCGCGCCATGAAGCCTTCCACGGCGGCACGGTAGGCCGGGTCGCGCCCGGCCTTACGCTGCAGTGTGGCTTCCAGTGCGAGTTGTTCTTCGAGCGTCTGATTCTCGGCTGCGTTCAGCGCCTGCTTGATCCCGGCCAACGCCTGGCGCGGCCGGCGGCTGAACCCTCCGACCAGGGTGTCGCACTCTGCGGACAGGTCGGCATCGTCGACACAACGCCAGACCAGGCCCCACTCCGCCGCGGTCACGGCGTCGATCGGCGTGCCAAGCAGCGCCATGCCGCGTGCCCGGGCCGCGCCGACACGTCGCGGCAGTGTCCAGCTGAGGCCGGAGTCGGTGACCAGGCCAACCTCGACGAACGACAGCACGAAGCGCGCCGAACGGGCCGCGAGCACCAGGTCGCAGGCGAGCGCCAGACCGGCGCCGGCACCGGCGGCCACCCCGTTGACGGCGGCGATCACCGGCACCTCGAGAGCGCGGATCGTACCGACGATACGGTTGAAACCCTGCTCCAGGGCGTCACCGAGGTCGGGCGAGCCGGATTGCAGGTCGGCGTGTCGCTCGGCCAGGTCCTGGCCGGTGCAGAACGCACGGCCGGCACCGGTCAATACCACGACGCGCAGGTCACGGTCGACAGCGAGATCCTCGAGGGTGTCACGCAAGCGGTGGTTGAGGTCGCGGTCGACGCAGTTGAGCCTTGCGGGACGGTTCAGCGTCAGCCGGACGACCCCGTCACGGCGCTCGACCAGCAACGGTGCATCGGTCATCTGGTCAGGTCACGGCGGGTCACGGACCCGATGCAGGAATGATAGCTGGCGCCGGGCAATTAGGGCGCTGCGGTGGGTCAAGCGCCAACAAATAAAAAGGCCGGGCCAACGCGTTGCGTCAGGCCCGGCCCAGATATGACGGAGAACGTCAGACGAACAGGTTGATGTCGGACTGGCCGGCGAACTCGAAGAACATCGCGGCGCCACCGTACTCGATGTCGTCGATGAAGTCGTCGGTCGAGAAACCGAAGAGATCGACCGTCATCTGGCAGGCGATCATCGTGACCTCGGCCTCCTGGCACAGGTCGCGAAGCTCCTCGATGCTGGCCACACCCTTTTCCTTCATGGTCTTTTTCATCATGCCGGTCGCCATCGACTCGAAGCCGGGGACGATCGACATCAGCGCATTGGGCATGTTCCAGTTGACGTCACGGAACCACTGCGGTCCGTACGGCATCTTCATCGGCATCGCCGGGTTGCCGAGCGGGCTGACCTTGACGCCGCTGAGGTCTTTACGCAGCAATTCCAAACCGTAGAAGGTGAAGAATATCTGGGTCTCGTAGCCCAACGCGGCGGCCGTCGAGGCGAGAATGAACGGTGGGTAGGCCCAGTCGAGGGTCCCCTTGGTCGCAATGATTGCGAGTTTTTTCTCTTCCATCAGCGCTACTCCTTGGTTGGGTTGGCGCGCGGCCCGAGACGCCCTGTAATCAGCCCTTCTTCATCAGGAAGGTGTACTTGCCGTCCTCTTCGCCGGACTCCATCAGCTCATTACCGGTCTGGCGGGCAAAGGCGTCGAAATCCTTGACCGAGCCCGGGTCGGTGGCGACGATACGCAGCACCTGGCCGCTCTCCATGCCGGTCAGGGCCTTTTTCGCACGCAGGATCGGCAGCGGGCAGTTGAGCCCGGTGGCGTCGAGTTCCTGATCAAATTCGGCCATCTGAAATCCTCCACTCATGTTCGTATTCGGGGCCCCTGCTAGGGCCGTGGACCAGTATTCGCCCTTTTGTCGGAGTGACAATCACCCATTGGTAATAGGGGGGCCACTGAACCGGGCGGGTCTAATGATAGTCTCACCATGGGCAGGATGCGCCCTTGCTACCGTGAACCGACCCACGAGTGACCTCTCCTATATGACCCGGTCCAACACCCGTTCCATTACGGCCCGTCTCAGTCGCCTGGTGGTGCTGCTGCTAGGCCTCGGGCTGGCGCCGCTGGTCGTGGCCCAGGCGCGCCAGTCACCACTGCCCGATATGAGCGACCCCTCGGCGACGGTACTGACGCCCCAGATCGAACGGGCGATGGGTGAGGCGCTGATGCGGCAGCTGCGGGCACAGGGCATGCTGCACGACGACCTGCTGATCACCAGCTACATCGAATCGCTCGGCAACCGGCTGGCGTCCAACAGCGGCCTCGCCGGCGGCTCGATCACCTTCTTCGTCGTCCGCGACCGCGCCATCAACGCCTTCGCCGCACCAGGCGGGATGATAGGTATCCACACCGGCCTGATCCTCGCCAGCCAGAGCGAAAGCGAACTGGCCGCGGTGATGGCGCACGAACTGGCTCACGTCAGCCAACGCCACATGGCCCGCACCTACGAGATCGCGGGCAAGTTGCAGATTGCCAACGCGGTGGCGCTGCTCGCGGCGCTCCTCCTCGGCCAGGTCGATGGTGAACTCGGCGAGGCGGCGATGGCGGCCACCCTCGGCGGCAGTGCCCAGTCCCAAATCAACTTCATCCGCTCCAACGAGGAGGAGGCCGACCGGATCGGCATCCAGATCCTGGCCGAATCCGGCCAGGACCCGTTCGGGATGCCCAGATTCTTCGGGCGCCTGCAGCGCAGCCAGCGCCTCTACGGCGACGTCCTGCCCGAGTTCCTCCGCACCCACCCGGTCAACATCTCGCGAATCTCAAGCGCCACCGACCGCGCCAGCCAGATGCCTCCGGCCGAGCCGCGCGACGAAAGCGCGTACTACCTGGCACGGTTGCGTCTCGAGGCACTCGACGGGATGCCCAATGACGACCGGCTCGATCAGTTCGAACTGCGCGTAAGCAAGGGCGATGAAAAGGCGCGTTACGCCCTCGCCCTGACCCAACTCGAGCGCGGGGCGAGTCGTGATGCCATGGCCACGTTGGCGCCACTGCTTAAGAAGGAACCCGACCGTCCCGAGTACATCGCCCTCCAGGCCGAGGCGCTCGCCGTCAGTGGCGACCTCGATGGCGCCGCCGCCGAGTACCGCAAAGCCCTGCTGGTCTATCCCGGCCACCGGGCCCTGACCGAAGGCTTTGCCAACCTGCTGCTGGCCAGCGGCCAACCGGCCGAAGCGCAGGCGCTGCTGGTCGCAGAAATCACCACTGGCAACCATCACCGCACCTACTACCGCCTGCTCAACGACACCGCGGTCGCCCTCAACGACGAGGTCACCGCGCGACGGGCCCGTGCCGAGGTGCTGCTGATCGATGGCCACCTGTCCGAGGCGGCGGGGGAATTGCGCAAGGCGCTGCGCGTGGCCGACGCCTACGACAGCGCCCGAATCTCGGCACGGTTGAGCGAGATAGAGGAACGCCTCGCCGCCATCGCCAAAATCGAGAAGGAAAAATAACGATCCGGCGGCGAGAGCGCCTTTAGCGCTGGTCTATACTCGTGCTCGCGCCGTCAACACCGTATGCGATGACCACAGCCCGTTGCCTGCTGCTTCTCCTGGCGTCGTTATTCGGCGCCCTCCAGGCCGTCGCCGCGAGCGCGCCGGCGATCACCATCGGCGTCCTGAGCCACCGCGGCGACGAAGCCACGCTGCGCAGTTGGACACCGACCGCCGACTACCTTGCCAGCCAGATCCCCGGCACCCGTTTCGAAGTGCGCCCGCTCGATTTCGAGGAGGTCGAACCGGCGGTTGCACGCGGCGAGATTGACTTCGTCCTGGCCAACTCCGGCATGTACGTCGATCTCGAGGTACGCCAGGGCGTCACCCGCATCGCGACGCTGAACAACGATCACGACGGCCAGAGCTACAACACCTTCGGCGGCGTCCTGTTCACCCGTGCCGACCGCGGCGACCTGGCCACCCTCGCCGACCTGCGTGGCCAGCGCCTGGTCGCGGTCAACCGACACTCGCTCGGCGGCTTCCAGATGCAGTGGCGCGAGATGCACGATGCCGGCATCGACCCTTGGGAAGATCTCGCGGAAATCACTTTCGCCAACACCCACGATGCTGTTGTCATGCAGGTGCTCGAGGGACGTGCCGACATTGGCGCGATACGCACCAACATCCTCGAACGGATGATCGCCGTCGGGACCATCGAGGCCGATGACGTGCGTATTGTCGCACCGCGGCTGGCCGACGGCTTTCCGCTGCAGATCAGCACCCGCCTCTACCCCGAGTGGCCGTTCGCCAAGGCCCGCGCCACACCGAACGAACTGGCCCAGAAGGTCGCCGTTGCGCTGCTCAAGATGCCGTCCGACCATCCCGCCGCAGGCGCCGGTCACCATGACGGCTGGACCGTGCCGCTCGACTACCAGCCGGTCCACGACCTGTTCCAGGAACTGGCCATCGGCCCTTATAGCGAGCCTGGGCCGTTTACCTTCGGTGACGTCCTTTCCAAGTACCGCGCCGAGTTCCTCGCCGGTGGCCTGATGCTACTGTTGCTGGTGATGCTGATGGCCTGGATCGCCCACCTGAACCGGGCTCTCAACGAAGCCAAGCACGGCATCCAGCATCGGTTCGACCTGATCCTCAACGCCGTTGGCGACGGCATCTCCGGGGTCAACAAAAGCGGCATCACCACCTTCGTCAACCCGGCGATGGAGCGGCTCACCGGCTGGTCGGCCAGCGAACTGATTGGCCGCTTCCAGCACAATCTGCTGCACCACACGCGTGCCAATGGCATTCCTTATCCGAAGCACGAATGCCCGGTGCGCGACACCTTCACCAACAACGAGCCGCGCTTCGTTGACGACGAGGTGTTCTGGCACAAGGACGGCAGCAGCTTCCCGGTGGAGTATTTCAGCACACCGATCCATGGCGATGACAACGAGGTACTCGGTGCGGTCATCGTCTTTCGCGACGTCACCGAGCGCAAGCGGGCCGAAGAGAATCAACGGCGCCACATTACCGAGATGGCCCACGTCACCCGCCTCAGCACCATGGGCGAGATGGCCTCGCAGATCGCTCACGAACTGAACCAGCCGCTGTCGGCGATCACCAACTACACCGGCGCCTGCATCCGCCGGTTGCAGGGTGACCGGGCCGATCGTGCCTCGCTGCTCGAGGGGCTGCAGCTGGTCTCCACCCAGGCCCACCGTGCCGCCAAGATCGTGCGCCAGATCCGCGATTTCATCCGCAAGAAGGATCCCGGCCGCGGCCCGGTAGATCTCAACGGGCTGGTCCGGCAGACGACCCTGCTGGTCACACCGGAAGCACGCAAGGAGCAGGTCGACGTGAGCCTCGACCTGGCCGACGACCTGCCACCGGTCTCGGGTGACGCGGTAGAACTCGAGCAGGTGATCATGAACCTTGTACGCAACGCCATAGACGCCGTCAGTCGCAACCCGACCGGCGACCGCCGGATCGCGGTACGCAGTGGCGGTGACGACGGCGAGGCCGTCCACCTGGCCGTGATCGACAACGGCCCGGGCATGGACGAGGCTACCCTGAACGAAGCTTTCACCCCCTTCTACACCACCAAGGTCAGCGGCATGGGACTCGGTTTGGCCATCAGCCGGCGCATCGTCGAGGCGCACGGCGGCCGGCTGTGGGCCGAAGGTGGCGCGGAGGGAGGAGCCACCTTCCGCGTTCGCCTGCCGGTCGCTGAAGCGGAGGCGCGAGATGTCGCCTGAACCTGCAGTTTTCGTCGTCGACGATGACGCCGCCGTACGCGACTCACTGCGCTGGCTGATGGACTCGGTCGGACTGCGGGTCGAAGAGTTCGCCTCCGGCGAGGCATTCCTGGCTGAGATCACACCGCAGCATCCCGGCTGTGTCGTGCTCGACCTGCGCATGCCGGGACTGGGCGGTCTCGAGGTACACCAGCGGCTGCGCGATCGTGGCATCGACCTGCCGGTCATCGTCATCTCCGGCCACGGCGACGTGCCGGTCGCGGTAAGGGCATTGAAAAGCGGGGTCGCGGACTTCATCGAAAAACCGTTCAGCGACCAGGAACTTCTCGACTGCGTGCAACAGGCGCTGCGGCGTGACATCGACAGCCGGCTGCAACAACTCAAACGCGAGGAGTTAACGACGCGCTACCTGACGCTGACCCCGCGTGAGCTCGACGTGTTGCGGCTGGTGGTCGACGGCCTGACCAACAAGGAGATCAGCGCCACCCTCGGCATCAGCCTGAAGACCGTCGAGACTCACCGGGCGCGGGTCATGGAAAAAATGGCCGCCGGCTCGGTCTCGGAGCTGGTCCGGATGACATTGATCATCGAAAGTCAGGGTAAACCCCTACCCTACTAGCCGATTTCCCCAATTTGCATCGCTCTCGCCCTGTGCGACGGTGTCCATGCGCCCGAACCGTCGTGCCCTGCCTGGCATGCAGCAACGGGCTGACCGGGGGCTGACCCCGGGAACGAGTCCCACGGCACGGCTTGCGCCGTGGACACGGGACCACCGACCACCGACGAGGAGAGCATCGATGCAGAGACTCAGCAAGGCCCTCTCATTGGGCATCACGGCAGCCGTGCTGCTCGTGTCGATCATGGCGATCCCGGCAACGGCATTCGCCGGCGAGGCCGAGATGGCCACCGAGGGCAAACAGATCGCCTTCAATCGCAAGAAGGGCAACTGCCTTGCTTGCCACGCCATCGACGACGGCGTCAGCCCGGGCAACATCGGGCCACCGTTGGTCAAGATGGACACGCGCTTCCCCAACAAGGGCGCCATGCGCGACCAGATCTGGGACGCGACCAAGCGCAACCCCGACACGCCGATGCCGCCCTTCGGCCGGCACAAGATCCTGTCTGAAGCAGAAATCGACAAGATCGCAGCCTACATCTGGACGCTGTGACCAGGCTTCGCGACTACACATGAATACCGAGGAGAAAGAGACGATGACGATCAACAACAAGCGGCGGCTGTTGCTGCGCGGGACGCTGGGCGCAGGTGCGCTGGCGGGGGCTGGACTGCTGGTGCCATCGTCGGTGCTGGCGGCGTGGTCGAAGGAGGCGTTTTCGGCCAAGACCACCGACGA
>CAXMPC010000042.1:0-4709 GCA_964195335.1 uncultured Gammaproteobacteria bacterium
CATCGATGGTGCCGATGCAGGTGACACCGACATCCAGATCGAGCCGGTCGAGTTCGGCCAGGCGCCCTTCCGGGACCGTAAAACAGAGCTCGTAGTCGTCGCCACCGGCGAGCGGCAGGGTCCAATCGCCATTGTCAGCGAAGCGACGCACCTGGTGTGACAGCGGCAGCGCCGCCAGTTCGACACTGGCACCGACGCCGCTGGCCGCGAGCACGTGGCCGAGGTCGGCGGCGAGACCGTCGGAGATGTCGATGGCGGCCGAAGCCAGGCCCAGCAGTGCCCGTCCGGCCGCGACCCGCGGCGTGGGCCGCTGCAGCCGATCACAAAGGAAAGCCGCCTCGGTCGCATCTGTCACTTTCGGATCACGCAGCGCCAGCGCCGCGTCGCCGAGCGTCCCGGTCACACAGATGGCGTCACCGGGTCGTGCTCCGCTACGACGCAGCGCGTGCCCCGGTGCTACCCGACCGGTCAGCTGCAGCGTCAGCGTCAACGGACCGCGGGTGGTGTCGCCACCGACCAGTGCCACGTCATGCAATGAGGCCAGTTCCTTCAACCCGGCGCTGAAACCTGACAGCCACGCCTCGTCGACGGCCGGCAAGGTCAACGCCAGGGTCGCCCAGCACGGGTCGGCACCCATGGCGGCGAGGTCGCTCAGGCTGACGGCGAGCAGCTTGTGACCGAGCGCGGCAGGATCGCACGCCGGGTCGAAGTGGACGCCGGCAACGAGGGTGTCGATGGTGACCGCCAGCGCCTCTCCTCCTTCCGGTGGAGCCAGCAGGGCCGCGTCGTCGCCGACACCGAGCAACACCCCTTCCCGGCGGTCGAGTCCGGTGAAATAGCGGTCGATCAGGTCGAATTCTGAGGGCGGCGACACGGTGCGTCCCTAGCAGGCTGTTGAAATTCGCTCAGATGAGTGCGAGGCAAGGAAAAATGGGCCGAAAAAGCGCAGTTTACTGGTGTAAATGAGCATTTTGAGGCCAATTTTGACACCGTATCGTGCCGGCTGAGTAGCATTTCAACAGCCTGCCAAGTGTGAACAGACCCTGACCCGCCAACGTCAGGTCGCGCTGCCCGAGGCCTTGCGCTCCACGGCGCGCAGGTCGACAGCGAGGCGGTCAAGAACACCGTTGATGAAGCGGTGACCCTGGTCGGCACCAAAGCGCTTGGCCAGTTCGACCCCTTCGTTGATCACCACCCGGTAGGGCACCTCGGGCCGGTGGGCGAGTTCGAAGGCACCGACGCGCAGGATCGCCCGCTCTACCGGGTCAACCTGGTCGAGCGGGCGTTTGAGCAGTGGCGTGAGCAGGTCATCGAGTTCGTCCAGATGGGTGGCCACGCCGCGCAACAGTTCGGTGAAGTACTCGCGTTGTGTCTCGTCCGGCGCCCGTTCTTCACAGAACTGGGCCAGGATATCGGCGATGTCCTGCCCGGCCAGCTGCCACTGGTAGAGCGCCTGCACCGCAAGGCGACGGGCCGGTGTACGCACTCCGGCCATTCAGTCGATCTGGCGCAGCAGGTTGACCATCTCGATGGCCGAAAGGGCCGCCTCGGCCCCCTTGTTGCCAGCCTTGGTACCGGCGCGCTCGATCGCCTGTTCGATGGTGTCGACCGTCAGTACGCCGAAGGCGATCGGCAGACCGTGCTGCAGCGACACCTGGGCCAGTCCCTTGGTGCACTCGCCGGCGACGTACTCGAAATGCGGCGTGCCGCCACGAATCACCGCACCGAGCGCGACGATGGCGTCGAAGCCGCCCTTGGCGGCCAACTTCTGTGCCGCCAGAGGCATCTCGAAAGCACCCGGGACGCGGATTACCTGGATGTCGGCCGGATCGGCGCCGTGGCGCTGCAGGGCGTCGATCGCCCCCGCCTCCAGGCTGTCGGTAACGAAGCTGTTGAAGCGCCCGACGATCAGCGCGAAGCGCGCCTTGTGTACCGTCAGCTGACCTTCGCTGGTCTTGATCTCGTTGCTCATCGCAGTCAGTTCCTATGGGTTTGAACCTTGTCTTTTTCCATCAACGTCAGCTGACGTATTCGACCACCTCGAGGTCGAACCCGGAGATAGCGTGGACTTTCTTGGGCGCGCTCAGCACGCGCATCCGGCGCACACCGAGGTCGGTCAGGATCTGGGCACCGATGCCGTAAGTGCGCAGGTCGGTTGGCGGCGCCTGTACCGCCATGGTCACGCCCTTGTCCTCCAGCTGGTAGTTGCGGATCCGTCGCAACAGTTCCTGGTGGTCGCTGCGTGCCCGCAGCAACACCAGCACGCCGCTCTCCTCCTTGGCGATACGCTGCAGTGCGTCGCGCAGTGGCCAGCCACAGTCCTCCTTGAGCGGCAGGAACATGTCGCACAGATCGTTCTGCAGGTGGACGCGCACCAGCGGCGGGTGGTCGGGGTCGATCGACCCCTTGACCAGCGCCAGGTGGACTTCGTTGGCGACCACGTCCTGGAAGGCGATCAGGTGGAAGGTGCCGTACTCGGTCGGCAGGCTGCACTCGGCGAGCCGTTCGACGCTCTTCTCGTTGGCGGTGCGGTAGTGGATCAGGTCGGCGACGGTGCCGATCTTGAGCCCGTGCAGTTCGGCGAACGCCTCGAGGTCGGGACGTCGCGCCATGGTGCCGTCGTCGTTCAGGATCTCGACGATCACCCCGGCCGCCTCGAAACCGGCCAGCCGTGCCAGGTCGCAGCCCGCCTCGGTGTGGCCGGCTCGCGCCATCACGCCACCGGGCTGTGCCATCAGCGGGAAGATGTGCCCCGGCTGCACCAGGTGCTCGGGACGGGCGTCGGCTGCCACGGCGGCCTCGACGGTGCGCGCGCGGTCGGCCGCAGAGATGCCGGTCGTAACCCCTTCGGCCGCCTCGATCGAGATGGTGAAGTTGGTCGAGTGGGCCGCCTCGTTGCGACTGACCATCAGCGGCAGACGCAGTTGCCCGCAACGCTCACGGGTCAGCGTCAGGCAGATCAGGCCACGCCCGTAGCGGGCCATGAAGTTGATGTCCTCGGGCCGCACTTTCGCCGCCGCCATGACCAGGTCGCCTTCGTTCTCGCGATCTTCGTCGTCCATGATCACGACCATCTTGCCGGCACGGATGTCGGCGATGATCTCCTCGGTGGTGTTCAGCGGCATGATCGTTTCCAGTGTGGGTTCAGTGGCGCGCCGCGGCCAGGCCCTGGGCGGCCAGCCAGTCGGCGCTGATGCCGGCGGCGAGTGGTTCGGCGGCTCGCTCCCCGAGCAGCAACCGCTCCAGGTAGCGGGCGACGAGGTCGACCTCGAGGTTGACCCGGCATCCGGGATGGATGCCGTGAAGTGTAGTCCCGGCCAGGGTGTGCGGGACGATGTTCAATTCGAAACAGGCGCCGTCGACGGCGTTGATGGTCAAGCTGATGCCGTCGACACAGATCGAGCCCTTTTCGGCGATGTAACGCGCCAGGGTGTCTGGGGCACGGACCCGATAGCGCTCGGAGCGTCCGTCCGGGTGACGCTCGACCAGCTCGCCGATCCCGTCGACGTGGCCGCTGACCAGGTGGCCGCCGAGGCGCGTGGTCGGGGTCAGTGCCAGTTCAAGATTGAGCAGATCGCCAACCCGCAGCTGGCCGAGCGTGGACCGTGCGACGCTTTCGACGGAGACATCGGCCCAGTAACTATCGCCCTCTTTCGCGGTCACGGTCAGGCAGACGCCGTTGGTGGCGATGCTGTCACCGAGTGCGACCTGGTCGAGATCGAGCCCGGCGGCCTCGACACGCAAACGCAGGTCGCCGCCCTTGGGCTGCAACGTCGCGACACGACCGACCGCCTGGATTATCCCGGTAAACATCGCTAGGAGTCTCTAGAAACGGCGTCCGCGTTGCAAGCAGATGGCCTGATAACGAGCCGGAGATCACGCCCGATCTGGCGCATGGCAACGATCTCGAGCTCACGCCGCTCGGCCATCTCCGCCAGCGCCGGCAGCCGCAGCAGCGGCCTGGCGGTGTCACCGAGCAGGGTCGGTGCGACATAGAGCCGCAGCTCGTCGATGAGCCCTTCCACCAGCAGTGCCCCGGCCAGCGTCGCACCGGCCTCGACCAGCACCTCGTTGACCTCGCGCCGGGCCAGTTCCTGGAACACGGCAACCAGATCGAGCCCGGCCGGCTCACCCGGCAGACGGATCACCTCGGCCCCGGCGACCGTCAGTGCGGCCGCCGCATCGGGTCGCTCCACCGCGGTGCAGACCAGTGTTCGCCCCGGGGCCTGGAACAGTTTCGCCGTGGGTGGCGTCCGTAACCCCGGATCGAGCACCACCCGTAACGGCGCCAGGCTATCGGCATCGTAGTGGTCCGGCAGCTCGCCTGCGTCCAGCCGCACTGTTAGCGACGGGTCGTCGGCGAGCAACGTGCCGATGCCGGTGACGATCGCGCAGCTGCGGGCACGCAGCCGATGAACGTCGTGGCGTGCGGCGTCGGAGGTGATCCAGCGGCTTTCGCCAGAATCGAGTGCGGTGCGCCCGTCCAGGCTCTGGGCCAGCTTGACCGTGACCCATGGCCGGCCGTGGCGCATGCGCTGGATGAAACCGCGGTTGAGTTCCCCGGCTTCCTGGGCGAGCAAGCCGCTGGCCGTGGCGATGCCGGCCGCCTCGAGCTGCGCCAGCCCGGCCCCGGCGACACGCGGATTGGGATCGACATGGGCGGCGATCACCCGGCCGACACCGGCGGTGATCAGTGCCTCGGCACAGGG
>CAXMPC010000043.1:0-3259 GCA_964195335.1 uncultured Gammaproteobacteria bacterium
CTGGCCATCGAGTACACGGGGCTGTTCCTCGGGCCTGGCGGGCACATTTCACCGCACGAGTCGGTCCATACCGATTCGGAGAGGGGCAACCTGTGGGGTGATGAGACCGTCGCGGTGAATCGTTTCATCGAGGCGCTCGACCTGACATTCGCAGAGGAGTACCGGGGGCTTCCGGATCACATCAGTGTCGAACTCGACCTGATGGCGAACCTGGTCGGGCACGAGGTCCAGGGCTGGGAACAAGATGACCTGGCACGCACCGCCAACGCGCTGGCCTACCAGAAGGATTTTATGCAGGAGCACCTGATGCGTTGGGTGCCGCTGTTCTGCAAGAAGGTAATCGAGACAGCGGATCTGGCCTTCTATCGTGGCGTGGCCCGAATGACCCGTGATTTCCTGGCCAGCGAGGCCGAGGATATCCAGCGGCGTCTCGAACTGGCCGGGCCGCCACCCACACCCACATCCTGACGACAAGCCGAAATTCCACGGAGAGGAGTGAGGTGTGATGAAGGGATCCTTGCATCAGCGAGGCACGAACGATGGGGCATGTCGGAAACGAACTGATCGACGGCCATGGGCGCCGGATCGACTACCTACGCCTTTCGGTGGTCGAGCAGTGCCAGATGCGCTGTTTTTACTGCAATCCGGGTCGGAGCAGGAAGGCCCTCGGGCCACGCCTGTCGGCGTCCAGCGTGGTCCGGTTGGCGGGCGCCTTTGTCGCCCTTGGCGTGAAGCGTGTGCGGCTGACCGGGGGCGAGCCTCTGTTGCGCAACGACCTGGCCACCATCGCGGCCAGGATTCACGAGTACGACGGGGTAGAGGAAGTGACCCTGTCAACCAACGGCGAACGATTGGCGCCGATGGCCGCTGCATTGCACTCGGCCGGGGTCAGCCGGGTCAATGTCTCTCTCGATTCACTTAACCACAAATCCTTTACGCGCATCACCGGCAACGGTGATCTCGGCCGGGTGATCGACGGTATCGACGCGGCGCTCGCGTGCGGGCTGCAACCGGTCAAGCTCAACATGGTCGTGATGCGCGGCATCAACGATCACGAGATCGGGCCGATGCTCGATTTCGCCGGTGAGCGTGAACTCGACCTGCGATTCATCGAGACCATGCCGATCGGCTCCGCCGGAGCCGAGGGCTCACGGCGCCTGGTCCCCTCTGACGTCATTCTCGATAAAGTTCGTGACCATTGCGGTCACGACCTCGTTCCGGTGATGGACCGTCGAGGCGGTGGCCCGGCCCGCTACTACCGGGTCGGCAACGGCGCGATGACGGTGGGTGTCATCTCCGCGATGTCACGTCACTTCTGCTCCGACTGCAACCGGGTGCGCGTGACCGCGTCGGGTGACCTGCAACTCTGTCTCGGTCGCCCGGGGCAAGTGGCACTCGGCGGGATGATCCTTGAAGGGGCGAGTGACGTCGACCTGCAAAGAGCTATTCATGATGCCGTGCAACGGAAACCGCTGGCACACGGATTTGCCGACCCTGCAGCCAGTGCATCACTGGAAATGGCGGCCATCGGCGGCTGAGCCTTGAAAGCAGGCTCCCACCTCGCGGCAAGCGATTTTCCGTCCGGCAGACCGTCTTCGGCCGCCGGTTCATCCTGAGCGCCGTTGCCTCGACACCAGCCGCTACCGGATCGTCCACAAAAGCGTGATCCCGGGGCAGCGAACCTCCGCCGCTCGAGGAGAACATATCGGTGCTTTCTCATCCATACCCGATCGGTATGGGCTGATCACTGAAGCCGGGACTATTCACGTCTACTTGTATTACCTGGGTTTTTTCGGTGAACGGGGTCGACCGTGATCGCCCATGCAGGTTGGTCCGCAGCTTGCAGTTTGTTACCGGTTAGCCAACAGGCGGGTAGTGCGTGACTACTATTGATCGCATGTAACCGCTTCCCACCAAGTGCATGACCGATCCATCGGCCGCCTTTCACGGAGTGAACGCCATGTCCCTTATCCAGACCAGCTACGAGAGCAAGGTCGCGACCATCACCATGAACAACCCGCGCCGGCTCAATGCACTGAGCGAACCGCTGATCGAGGAGATCATGGCGGCGATGGAGGGTTTCAAGCAGCAGAAGGCACGCGCCCTGGTGCTGCGTGCCCAGGACGGCGTCAAGGTCTGGTCGGCCGGCCACGACGTCAAGGAACTGCCGCTGACACGGCGCGACCCGCTTGGCTGGGACGATCCGCTGCGCATGGTGGTGCGCGAGATCGAGACCTTTCCTTCACCGGTGATCGCCATGGTCGAGGGCGGGGTCTGGGGTGGCGCCTGCGAGGTGACCTTCGCCTGTGACATGATCGTCGCCGAGCGCAATGCCACTTTCGCCGTCACCCCGGCCAAGCTCGGCGTGCCCTACAACACCACCGGGCTGTTGAACTTCATGCACGCCGCCAGCCGCATGATCGTTCGCGAAATGGCCTTCACCGCGCAGCCGGTATCGGCGGAACGGGCCGAGATTCTCGGCATGGTCAACTACGTGGTCGACAAGGATGATCTGCAGGCCAAGGTCGACGAACTGGTCGGCCATGTCCTCAACAACGCTCCGCTCAGCATCGCGGTGATCAAGGAGCAGTTCCGCATCATGGAGAGCGCCCACTCGATCACGCCACGCATCTTCGAGCGCATCCAGGGGCTGCGCCGCGCGGTCTACGACAGCGAGGACTACCGTGAGGGATTGACGGCGTTTCTGGAAAAGCGCAAGCCGAACTTCACCGGAGATTAAACTGCGGTGAATTGCGCTGCCGCCATGAGCCAGACGACTGATTGCTGGCCCTAGGCAGGATTCGGACTTAAATGTGATGCTCGGAAGGTGTGACAAGGGGCTGTAACTGAGTCGGAAAAGAAAAGACCGGAGCCGCTCGCGCGTGCCCCGGCCTCTTCTGGAGAGGTCGTTCGGAAACGACTCAGTGCATGTGCAACCCGCCGTTGATCGACAGGTTCGAACCGGTCATGAAACCGGCCGCATCGGAGGCGATGTAGGCGACGGCCGCGCCGATCTCTTCGGGACCGCCAAGGCGGCCGACCGGGATGGTGGCGATGATCGATTCGCGCACCTTCTCGGGGATCGCCATGACCATCTCGGTGGCGATGTAGCCGGGGGAGATGGTGTTGACGGTCACGCCCTTGGCGGCGACTTCCTGGGCCAGGGCCATGGTGAAGCCGTGCATGCCGGCCTTGGCGGCGGAGTAGTTGGCCTGGCCGAACTGGCCCTTCTCGCCGTTGACCGAGGAGATGTTGATCA